>NZ_JADPKL010000001.1:0-133239 GCF_023073935.1 Bradyrhizobium sp. 147
CCGAAAGATCCCACGGTCGGGACGAAGAGCTGGCCTGCAATCGAACAAAGAGCTGATCATAAATCTTGACACACCAAACCCCCATGTGAGCAATCCAGATTGTCTCTGCAGAAAGATTCTTGATTGCTTCGCTTCGCGCAATGACGGCGGAAGGGGCCGCACCTAAGCGAACCCCACCGACACCTTGCCCAGCACGCCGAAATCCACTGCAAAATGATCGCGGGCCTCGATCGGCGGCGGTGGATGCACGGGCCCGTGGTCACCACCTCCCTGCCCGATCTGATCCTCATCGAGCATGCGTCGTCACCCGATGATGATTTTTGTTCTTGGTCCCAATCGTCGCAGCAATTGCAGCATCGCAGATTTCGTCATGGCGACGCAGCCTGCGGTCGGGCCGAAATTGTCGCGGGCGAGGTGCAAGAACACCGCGCTGCCGCGGCCGGCGATGCGCGGCCTGGTGTTGTGGTCGATCTCGATGATGAAATCATAGAGATGGTCGGTCCGCTTGAGCCGGTCACCGCCCTGCCCTTCGCCGAGCCGGATACCCTGGTTGTAATGACGGTCTTTGGGGTCCTCGCACCAGGCGTCCTCGCCGGTGATGATCCGGGCCGGCAAGAACGTCTGCGGACGGCTGTGCCGATCGCCCCGCCACCACAGCCGCCTGGGACGGAAGCTGCCTTTCGGGGTGCCGCCGTCGCCCTCGCGCTTGTTGGCGAGGATGCCGCCGCGTCCGAGCGCCACCGGTATCGTCAGTGCTCCGGCCGTCAGCCAGCCCCGGCGGGGATTGCCGGCGGCAGGCCTAACGCGGATCGCGGACAGCGGCCCGGCACTTCGGTTCATGGTGTAACTAGCTGACGCAGCTTTGTTTTTCATGTGAACATGCGGTTTCGAATTCATTACAGGACATTCATCAAAACGCCCTGCTATTCTGGGTTAGAGTGGTTCTGGCTTGTGAATCGGTAACAGCCCACTACTTCAACACGAACAACAATAACAACGGCGACCCCTAACTTTCCCTCGCGGCTGGGTGCGGCTTGGATGCGCGCCGAGCCGGACCCAAAAGGATGATCCCCTATGGCCAATGCCCGCAAGATCCTGATCGTGGATGACGATACCGATCTGCGCGATACGTTGGTGGAGCAATTATCGCTGCACGAAGAATTCGAAGCGTCCGCCGTCGACACCGGCGCCAAGGGCGCAAGCGCCGCAAAGGCCAATGCTCCCGATCTCGTTCTGATGGATGTCGGCCTGCCCGATACCGATGGTCGCGAGGTGGTCCGCTCCTTACGCAAGGGCGGCTTCAAGGCCCCGATCATCATGCTGACCGGCCACGACACCGATTCCGACACCATTTTGGGGCTGGAATCCGGCGCCAATGATTATGTGGCAAAGCCCTTCCGCTTCGCCGTGCTGCTCGCCCGCATCCGCGCTCAGCTTCGCCAGCACGAGGCCAGCGAGGACGCGGTGTTCTCGGTCGGCCCCTACTCTTTCCGCCCCGGCTCGAAGATGCTGACGGCAGCGAACGCGCGCAAGGTCCGCCTTACCGAGAAGGAGACCGCCATCCTCCGCTTCCTCTACCGGGCCGGCCAGATGCCGGTGTCGCGCGAGACGCTGCTCCAGGAGGTCTGGGGTTATAATTCCGGCGTCACCACCCACACGCTGGAAACCCACATCTACCGCCTTCGCCAGAAGATCGAGAAGGACGCCGCCAACCCGGAAATCCTGGTCACGGAAGCCGGTGGCTACAAGCTGGTGCCGTGATACGCTTCAGGGGCCTGCGAATCGTTAGATCGCGTGCCCTTGAGCCTCGGACCTGAATGTCAATCGACGACGATGTAGCGCTTCTCGAGCGTGTCCCGACACTGCGCCTGTTGGGAGGCGCCTCGTTGCGCATGCTGGCGATCGGCTCCGAGCAGCGCAACTTCGTCCGCGGCGACGTCCTGTTCAATCTCGGCGACGATGCCGACGCCGGCTTCGTAGTCCAGCGCGGCGCCTTCCGGGTCGATGACGGCGCCGGTGCCGAAATGATCGCCGGTCCCGGCGCCCTGATCGGCGAGCTCGCGCTGGTGGTGCCGATGAAGCGGCCGTCGACCGCGGTCGCGCTGGAGCACGCCTCCGTCATCCGCATCGCGCGCAGCCTGTTCCAGCGCGTGCTCGAAAGCGACCCCGCCGCCGCGGTTCGCCTGCGCGACGAATTCGCAGTCCGCTCCAGCCAGATCGCCAGCGATATTTTGATGGCCGGTGCGAAGCTGACGTCGTAGCTCGGTCTTTCCGCTCGTCATTCCGGGGCGCGCGTAGCGCGAGCCCGGAATCCATCGAGCCGCAGAGATAGTGGGTGAATGGATTCCGGGTTCGCGACTTCGTCGCGCCCCGGAATGACGGGAGATCAAACCTCCAGGGTCACCGTCACCGGGACATGGTCCGACGGCCGCTCCCAGCTCCGCGCATCGCGAAGGATCTTGAAATCCTGAACCGCATCCTTCAGCGCGCGCGAGACCCAGATGTGGTCGAGCCGGCGGCCGCGATCGCCGACGGTCCAGTCGGGGGAGCGATAGCTCCACCACGTATAGACCTTCTCCGACATCGGGATGCGCTCGCGCGCGACATCGATCCATTCGCCGGCTGCCAGCGCCGCCTTCAGCTTCTCGGTTTCGATCGGTGTGTGCGAAACCACTTTCAGAAGCTGCTTGTGCGACCAGACGTCGTTCTCGTGCGGAGCGACGTTGAGGTCGCCGACCAGGATGTGGCGGTCCTGCCCTCGCGGATGCAGCGGCTCGCAGGCTGTCATCTCGTCGAGGAAGCGCAGCTTGTGGTCGAACTTCTCGTTCAGCGCGGGATCGGGAATGTCGCCGCCGGCGGGCACGTAGAAATTATGCACGATCAGCGGCTGTGCGATGTTGGCCTTGCCGCCGAACGACACCGAGATGTGGCGGGAATCCAGCTTGTCGCAGAAGGTCCGGATGTCTTTCGACTCGAACGGAATCTTCGAGACGATGGCGACGCCATGATAGCCCTTCTGCCCATTCAGCGCGACGTGCTCATATCCCAGCCGCTTGAAACGCTTGAGCGGAAAGGCGTCGTCGATGCATTTGGTCTCCTGCAGGCACAGTACGTCCGGCCGCGCGCTCTTGAGGAATTTCGCGACCAGATCGATGCGTAGCCGCACCGAATTGATGTTCCAGGTTGTCAGGGAAAAACGCATGGGACGTGCGTCTTAGCAAGCTCTCGCAGGATCGGCAAAGGCGCAGAGCGACGTGCTCACCGTCTTTTCGAGCTTGGAAATGCGAGGTCTCGAAGCACGGCCAAAGCAACTTGTCCGCTGCAGCGCGAAGAGCGAAGCGCGCCCACCATGCCGACCGCGAGGAAAGAGATGGTGGGCACGGCGCAAGGGCACCTTCGCTCACCCTACGGCAATAGAACGTTCAACCTGGCGATGGGCCGTAATTGGTGAAATCGATCTTGAACATGTTGGGATCGAGCTTCTTGCTCGAATCCAGATTGTAGACCGCGATCGTGGTGTCGTAGCCCTGCGGATCGGTGACGGTCCATTGCTTCAACTGACCGTCCTTGGCGCCAAACATCAAGAGGAGGCGGCTGGTGCCAACCAGCGCCTGCTTCTCCTCAATGGTAACGCTGATGAAGACGTCGTCGGCCGATACGTTGACGACGTTGGTGTCCCTCATCAGGTCGATGCGATCGGAGAGCAGGAAACGCAGCGGTGTCTGCGACAGCGGATAGACATCCTGGGTTGCGAGCTTGCGATCACGCACCACCAGCGACGACCCGTCAGCGACGATGTCGATCGGGCTCGGCGCATCATATTCGAAGCGGACCTTGCCCGGCTTCTGGATGTAGAAATCGCCCTGCGTCTTGCTGCCGTCGGGGCCGACCTGAACGAAATTCCCGACCAGCGTCTGAAGCGAGGACAGATAGGCGCTGACCTTGGCGGCTTGTGCCTTCTGGTTGGCGTCGAAGGTCTGGAAGATGCTGCTCGGCACGTTGCGGCGCGGATCCGGGATGACGGGATTCGGTGGCGTCTGCGTCGCACCGGTGACAGCCGGCCCGCCCGCGGCGGCGCCGCCGTCACGTCCCTTCGGCGCGGGCTTCGGCACAGGCACAGTCTGCGCCAGCGACGCTGCGGTCACCATCGCGGCGCTCACTAGAAGCACGCCGGCCACACGCGCGCTACGCGCAGCGATGGTGGCAGCGAATCGAATGTCCGTATGTCTGATCAACGCGTCGTCCTAACGTGGCTGGGCGCCTTCTTAGCGTGATTTCGGCCAAAAGCAGATATCGATTCTGCGTGAAATGATGTCTCGAGGCCCCTTGCCTCACATATGGCTGTCTTCTTCCTCGACCAGGATCTCACGCTTGCCGGCATGGTTGGCGGGCCCGACGATGCCTTCCAGTTCCATGCGCTCCATCAGCGATGCAGCGCGGTTATAGCCGATTTGCAGGCGGCGCTGGATGTAGCTGGTCGAGGCCTTGCGGTCACGTTTGACGATGGCAACGGCCTGCGCAAATAAATCGCCGCCGCCGTCGGCACCCATGCCCGTGGCGTCGAACACCGCGCCATCCTCGTCCTCGGTGGGCTCTTCGGCCGTGACCGCTTCGAGATATTCGGGCTGGCCCTGCGTCTTGAGGTGACGCACCACCTTCTCGACCTCCTCGTCGGAGGCAAACGGTCCGTGCACGCGGCTGATGCGGCCGCCGCCGGCCATGTAGAGCATGTCGCCCTGGCCGAGCAGCTGCTCGGCGCCCATCTCGCCGAGGATGGTGCGGCTGTCGATCTTGGACGTCACCTGGAAAGCGATGCGGGTCGGGAAGTTCGCCTTGATGGTGCCGGTGATGACGTCGACCGACGGACGCTGCGTGGCGAGGATCACGTGCAAGCCGGCGGCGCGCGCCATCTGCGCCAGACGCTGCACCGCGCCTTCGATGTCTTTGCCGGCGACCATCATCAGGTCGGCCATTTCGTCGACGATGATGACGATGTAGGGCAGCGGGTCGAGCGAGAGCTTCTCTTCCTCGTAGATCGCCTTCCCGGTCTCCTTGTCGAAGCCGGTATGCACCGTGCGCGTCGGCTCCTCGCCCTTGGCCTTCAATTCGAGCAGGCGCGTGTTGTAGCCGTCGATGTTGCGCACACCGAGCTTGGCCATGTTCTTGTAGCGCTCTTCCATCTCGCGCACGGCCCATTTCAGCGCAACCACCGCCTTCTTCGGGTCGGTCACGACAGGCGTGAGCAGATGGGGGATGCCGTCATAGACGGAGAGTTCGAGCATCTTCGGATCGACCATGATCAGCCGGCACTGGTCGGGGCGCAGCCTATAGACCAGGCTGAGGATCATGGTGTTGATGGCGACCGATTTGCCGGAGCCGGTGGTACCGGCGATCAGCATGTGCGGCGTGCGCGCGAGGTCGATGATGACGGGATCGCCGCCGATGGTCTTGCCGAGGCAGAGCGGCAGCTTTGCAACCGTGTCGGTCGCCTCTTTCGCCACCAGCAGTTCGCGCAGATAAACTTTTTCCCGGTGCGCGTTCGGCAGCTCGATGCCGATCGCGTTACGGCCGGGCACGACCGCGACGCGGGCGGATAGCGCGCTCATCGAGCGCGCGATGTCGTCGGCAAGCCCGATCACGCGCGACGACTTGATGCCGGGCGCCGGCTCCAGCTCGTACAGTGTGACGACGGGACCCGGATTGGCCTTCACGATCTCGCCGCGCACGCCGAAATCCTGGAGCACGCCTTCGAGGGAGCGGGAGTTGGTTTCAAGCTCGGCCTTGCTGAGCGGCTGGCGGTCGCCGGCCTTTGGCGCGGCCAGCATGGAGACGGACGGAAGATCGAACTTGTCGGAGGATTTCTTGGCAGGAGTCTTCGGCGCAGCCTTCTTGCGCGGCGCGCGCGCGGCGGGCTCCTCCTCTTCCTCCTCGTCTTCCTCTTCTTCGTACTCGTCCGCGTGGTCCTCGTCTTCGGACTGCGGTGTGATCGAGGGCGCGGCGCGGCCGCCGCCGAGATTGGGCTCCTGACGACTGAACGCAACGGCCTTGGTCTTCGGCCCGCTCGAGACCAGCGAGCGGTAAGCGGCACCGAGCAGCCAGATCAGTCGCGCCTTGGTGCTCATCAAGGCGTGGAACAGCCAGCCCAGCGACACCGAGCCGCGATCGCTCTCCTCGTCTGCGTCGAGCGGTTTGTCCTCGTTTTCGATCTCCGCGAGCTCGTCGTCATGCTCGCGTGCGCCGAGACCGCAGGCGATCAGGAAGGTCGCCGTCATCGCGGCGAACAGGATCGTGCCGAGCAAGATGCGATAGATCGTGCCCGCCGGCCCGAAGATCACTGCGGGTGCCCGCATCAGGGCGTCGCCGACCACGCCGCCAAGGCCGGTCGGCAGCGGCCAGGCGCCGCCATGCGGCCAGCAGCTGACGAAGCCCGCCGCGATCACCGTGCAGAGGATCCAGGAGCCGAGCCGCAGCGCTTCGCGGTCGAATGGCCGATGCGTCATCATGCGCCAGCCCCAAACCGCGACGGTCAGGACCAGCATGATCGCGCCGAGCCCGAGGATCTGCATTGCGAGATCGGCGCCGATCGCGCCGGCATAGCCGAGGATGTTGCGGATCGGCCGTGAGGTGGCGTGGCTGAGGCTGGGATCCTGCACTGACCAGGTCATCAGCGCCGCCGACGCGACGCCCGACAGCGCGACCAGGCCGAGGCCGGTGAGCTCGCGCAGGCGCCGCGCCAACCCCTCGCGGATCGAGGGCGGCAGATGGCCGACCAGTGGAATGACACGTTCGATTGCCGACATGCTCATGGGCCCCGCCTAACCCAGAGTCTCGACCAGGCGGTGCAGCGCCTGCGCCGTGGTCTCGCCATCCTGCACCAGCGCGAGGCGAATGTAGCCTGCCCCGGGATTGAAGCCGTCGGGCTGGAGCCGCGCCAGGTAGCTGCCGGGCACCACGCGCACGCCTGCTTCCTTGAAGAGTCTCAGCGTCACGGACACGTCGTCGCCGATCGCGGACGTGTCGAGCCAGACGCAGAAGCCGGCATCGGGCCGGCGGTAGCCGTAACGATTGCCGATGATCTGGTCGGCGAGATCGAACTTGATCCGGTAGAGCCTGCGGTTCTCCTCGACATGCGTTTCGTCGCCGTAAGCAACGGTCGCGACATGCTGGAGCGGCACCGGCACTTGTGGCGCCGCGATGTTGCGCAGCTCCAGGAACATGCCGATGAACTTCTTGTCACCGGCGGCAAAACCGACACGCAGGCCCGGAAGGTTGGAGCGCTTCGAGAGCGACTGGAACGCGACCACGCGGGTGAAATCGGGGCCGGCGCATTCGAGCGCGCTGCCCGGTGCCTCGCGGGTGTAGATTTCCGAATAGCACTCGTCGCTGAGAATGACGAAGCCGTGGCGATCGGCGAGTTGCTTCAACCGCTTGAAATAATCGGGTGTAGCGACCGAGCCCTGCGGATTGGCGGGCGAGGCCAGATAGAACGCCACCGTGCGCGCCAGCGTCGCCTCATCGATGGCATCGAGATCGGGCAGGAAGCCGTTGTCGACGGTGGTCGGGAGATAGACCGGCTCGCAAGCTGCTGCGAGGGCGCCGGCGCCATAGACCGGATAGAACGGGTTCGGCATCAGGACGGCGGGCTTGCCCGGGCGCGGGCCGACATAGCGCGCGGCCGCGATCGCGGCGAGGAACAGCCCCTCGCGGCTGCCGTTGAGGACGAGAATCTCGCTCTCGGGGTCGAGCGCCCGGGGCAGGTTGAAACGCGACGACAGCCAGGCGCCGGCGGCTTTGCGGAACGGGTCGGTGCCCTTGTTCATGGGATACCGGCCGAAATCGGCGATGTGCTTGGCCAGCACTGGGCCGACGAAATCAGGCACCGGATGCTGGGGCTCCCCAACCGCAAGCGTAATCAAGGGCTTACCCGGCTGATGCGGGGCCAAGAGCTCATTCAGCCGGACGAAGGGCGAGCGTTCGGTCTCGGAGCTTCCACCGGTCTGCGGCGCACGGGATGAAGCGGTCATAGCCATTCTGGGCGCCAGCACTCTTGGAACAGCCGGTCGCGCGAAGGCACCGGCGGGAAGCGGTTCAGTTCACCATAGATAGGGCGAGGTTAAGACGCGATTAACCATCGGCCGCCGCCTCCGTCCAGAGCGGGAATAATGAGGCGGGATGACGGCGGGATCCATGGCGCTTTTGTCGAGGTCCTCGCTTCTCGTCGCTGACGGTGCTTGATCGTGCTCTTCCCGGGAACGTCGATGTTTCGGCGACGTCATGGCCGGACAAGCCCCGCCAAAACGAGCTTCGCCACAATCGCGCAATTGCAATCTTTTCCTTCGGCACTCCAGATCAAAAGAAAGGGGCTCCAGCTTGCGCTGGAGCCCCTCAACGGTCAGGGCATTGCCGGGTATGTGCCCGAACCGTAGGTCTGGTCGCGGTTCCCAAGGAGATCGCGACTGGGAGGAGAGTTACATGTTGTAGGCGCGCTCGGTATGCTCGGTGATGTCGAGGCCTTCACGTTCGCTCTCGACATTGGTGCGGAGACCAACGATCACATCGACGACCTTGTAGAGGATCGCCGAACCGATGCCCGACCACACCAGCGTGGTGCAGACGCCCCAGAGCTGGGCGATCATCTGCGACGCGAAATCGTAGTCGCCGACCTTCGGCGGGATCGCGGTGTAGTCCATGATGCCGGCACCACCCAGCGCGGGGTTGACGAGGATGCCGGTGCCGATCGCGCCGACGATGCCGCCGACGCAGTGCACGCCGAACACGTCGAGTGAGTCGTCATAGCCCAGCGCGTTCTTCACGGCGGTGCAGAAGAACAGGCAGACTACGCCGACCAGGAGGCCGAGAACGATCGCACCCATCACGCCGGAGTAGCCGGCCGCAGGCGTGACCGCCACGAGGCCCGCGACAGCGCCGGAGATGACGCCGAGCACCGAGGGATGACCCTTAATGATCCACTCCGCGAACATCCACGACAGCGCGGCGGCTGCGGTGGCGACGAAGGAGTTGGTCATGGCGAGCGCAGCGCCGCCGTTGGCCTCGAGGTTGGACCCGGCGTTGAAGCCGAACCAGCCGACCCAGAGCAGCGAGGCACCGATCATCGACATGGTCAGCGAGTGCGGAGCCATCAGCTCCTTGCCATAGCCGACGCGCTTGCCGATCAGCAGAGCGCCGACGAGACCCGCGATGCCGGCGTTGATGTGCACCACGGTGCCGCCCGCGAAGTCGATCGCGCCCTTCTTGAAGATCCAGCCGGCGTCGGCATTGATCTCGTCGAGCTTGGCCTGCGCCGCGGTCTTGGCTGCCGCGTCAGTGGCAGCAGCGAGCGCCTTGGCCGCATCCTGAATCATGTCCGGGCCGGGCCAGTACCAGACCATGTGCGCGATCGGGAAGTAGATCAGCGTGACCCAAAGCGGGATGAAGAGCGCGATCGCCGCGAACTTCATGCGCTCGGCGAAGGCGCCGACGATGAGGGCGGGCGTGATCGCCGCGAAGGTCATCTGGAAGCAGACATAGATGAGCTCCGAGATGTTGGCGTCGACCGAGAAGGTTGCGGCCTTGGTATCGGTGGTCACGCCCATCATGAAGGCCTTGGAGAAGCCGCCGATGAAGTCGGAACCTCCGGTGAAGGTGAGGCTGTAGCCGTAGACGGCCCAGATCACGGTGACGACGCAGACGGTGTAGAACACCTGCATCAGAACCGAGAGCATGTTCTTGGAACGGACGAGGCCGCCGTAGAACAGCGCGAGGCCGGGGATCGTCATCAACAGCACCAGCACTGTCGATGTCAGCATCCAGGCGTTGTCTCCCTTGTTGACCGTTGGCTCGGCATAGGCTGCGGTCGCAGCGAACAGGCCGACTGCGAGAGCCGCCAATCCCGCGCCATAGGGACGCTTAAACGTCATTTTATTCACTCCTGATTGGATAAAGGTTGAGCGCGAAATCAAAGCGCCGCGGCGTCGGCCTCGCCGGTGCGGATGCGCACCGCATGGTCGAGGTTGATGACGAAGATCTTGCCGTCGCCGATCTGGCCGGTTTTCGCGGCAGACGTGATGGCGTCGACGGTCTTGTCGACCTGGTCGGAGGCGATAGCGACCTCGATCTTGATCTTGGGCAGGAAGCTCACGGCATATTCGGCGCCGCGGTAGATTTCCGTATGGCCCTTCTGGCGGCCATATCCCTTGACTTCCGTCACCGTGAGACCGTGAACGCCGATGGCGGTCAGGGCGTCACGGACTTCTTCCAGCTTGAATGGCTTGATAATCGCCATAACAATTTTCATGGGTCCTATCCCCGCTTTGGCCCGGTCCGGACATGGCCGGGCGTTCTCGACTGGTTCGCCACGAGGGAGAAGTTCACTACGCGGGCACAGCCGGGACCCTAGAATCAAATGCCGTGCCAGATCAGGCGCGTTGCCTAATAGATTATGAAAACGGGTGTTTTCGCGCTTGGCGCGTGCTGCTGCGCAGTGCGCTATTACGTCGCGCTCAAAACGTGGTCACGACTGCCCAAAAGGCGGGCAGGACAGGCTGTCGACACAATGTTGCTCATGCCTCGGGCAGCGGAAAGGTAATTTCGTAGCGCAAGGCTTATTGCAGGGCCTCGCCGTGCTGCGAAATGTCCAGGCCTTCGAGTTCGTGCTCACGGGATACGCGCAACGGCACGAACAGGCCGACCAGCTTGAGCAGGATGAAGCTCACGCCCGCCGACCACACGAAGGTGACGGCGACGCCATAGAACTGGATCAACAATTGCTGCGGATGGCCCTCGATCAGGCCGGCGGTGCCGCCGATGGCGCTGGTTGCGAACACGCCGCCAAGCAGGGTGCCGGTCAGGCCGCCCATGCCATGGACGCCGAACACGTCGAGCGAATCGTCATAGTTGAAGCGGTGCTTCAGCCAGGTGCAGGCCCAGTAGCAAACCGCACCGGCGGTGATGCCGATGACAATGCCGTGCCAGGGCGCCACGAATCCGGAGGCCGGCGTGATGGTGCCGAGCCCCGCGACCGCGCCGGAGATCATGCCGAGCACCGAGGGCTTGCGTCGCGTCGACCATTCGATCGCGCCCCAGGTCAGGGCGCCGGCGCAGGCGGCGAGATGCGTTGCGATGATCGCCATCACCGCGCGCGAATTGGCCGCGCCCGCCGAGCCGCCGTTGAAGCCGAACCAGCCGACCCACAACAGGCCGGTGCCCATCACCGCGAGCGAGAGATCGAACGGCGAAAGATTCTCGGTGCCGTAACCGTGACGGCGCCCCATCACCATCGCGGCGACAAGGCCGCCGGTGCCGGCCGACAGATGCACCACGAGGCCGCCGGCGAAATCCAACACGCCCATACTGGCGAGGAAGCCGCCGCCCCACACCCAATGCGCCAGCGGAATGTAGACGAAGATGAACCAGGCGACGGAGAACAAGAGATAGGCGGAGAACCGCATGCGATCGGCGACCGAGCCCGCAACCAGCGCCACCGTGATGATCGCAAACGTCATCTGGTAGAGCATGAACAGCGATTCCGGGATCGTCTTGGCCGCCGGATTGACGCTGTCCATGGTCATGCCCGCAAGGAACCAGCGGTCGAGCGTGCCGATCCACGGACCGTCGCCGACGAAGCACAGCGAGTAGCCGAACGCGACCCAGAGAATCGAGATCAGCGTCACTGCGGCGAGGCTCTGCGCCATGGTGGCAAGCACGTTCTTCTTCCGCACCATGCCGGAGTAGAACAGCGCAAGTCCCGGGATCGTCATCATCAGCACCAGCGCGGTGGCGACGATCATCCAGGCGGTGTCGGCGGTGTTGATATCGGAGCCCGCGGCGTGCGCCGGCCAGGCAATGATCGACAAAAGTCCGATCGGCACAGCCAAACAAGCTGCGCGGCGCAACAATCCCGCCATGTCGTTTCCCCCAGCATGGTGATGACGTCGCACGCTGTGGCCTCGTTGCCCGGTGCGATCGACGAAGACATATCAGCGCGTTTTCGGGCGAAGCGGATTCCGGCTCGCCTCAAGACAACGCGTCAAACCAGAATCTAGAGCGCGTCGCTGTCGGTTTCGCCGGTGCGGATACGCAGCGCGTGGTCGATCGGCGTGACGAAGATCTTGCCGTCACCGATCTGGCCGGTGCGCGCGGTCGCGGTGATCACGCTGACCGCCTTGTCGGCGACGTCGGATGCGACCGCGATCTCGATGCGCAGTTTGGGCAGGAAGTTCACGACATATTCGGCGCCGCGATAGATCTCGGTGTGGCCCTTCTGGCGGCCATAGCCCTTCACCTCGGTCACGGTCATGCCGTGGACGCCGATCGCCGTGAGGGCCTGGCGGACCTCATCGAGCTTGAAGGGTTTGATGATCGCGACGACGAGTTTCATGGTCAGGCCTATTCCCCGGGATGCGCCGTATGTCCCCGGCGCTGCGTCAATCTGGCATCTTTCCGGGCAAATGGCACAAAAAAGTTGCAGATTGAAGCGGAAAAACGTTTGGCCATGTGAACGGCCGCCTCTGTACAGGGCAGCCGTTCATCCCTCACAATGCATTTTTGGCATGGATGCGGTGAACCCAGGCGTCCCAGCCGGTACATAAGTATGTTCGAGGGGGCGGCTACATGGCGAGTTGGTTCTACGCATCCGAGGGCAAGCAGCAGGGGCCCTTTCCGGAGGGGCAATTTCGCGACCTCATCGCCCAAGGAATCGTGCGCCCAGACACGCTGGTGTGGACCGAGGGGATGGCCGGCTGGCAGAAGGCCGCCGAAATTCCTGGCCTGGTCCGCGGCAGCGGCGCGCCGCCGATGATGCCGACCGGCGGATATGCTGACGCTGGCCGCTATGATAGCGCAGCTGGAGAATCGCTTTCGGTCGATTTCGGCATCCTCGAGTTCACCTGGCGCAGCATCGTCTTGCTGATCGGAATGATCTTCGTCCTGCCGGCGCCGTGGGTGTTCGTCTGGTACACGCAATGGATCGTGTCCTGCGTGAAGGTCCCGGGGCGTCCGAACCTCAGCTTCACCGGCAATGCGATGACGCTGGTGCCCTGGTTTTTCGGCTTCATCGTCCTGGCGATCGCCATCTCCTTCATCGGCAGCGAGATCTTGAGCAACCTGCTGTTCATCGTCCAGATCGTTCTCTACTGGCTGCTGATCAAATGGATGGTCGCGAACCTCGCCTCCAACGGGCAGCCGCTGGGCCTGAGCTTCACCGGCTCGATCTGGGCCTATATCGGCTGGAGCCTGCTGTTCGCGGTCTCGATCATCACCATCGTCGGCTGGGCCTGGGTCGCCGCGGCGCAGATGCGCTGGTTCTGCCGCAGCGTCGAAGGCACGCGGCGCGAAATCGTCTTCAAGGGCAGCGGTCTTGACATTCTGTGGCGCGGAATTGTGGCCGTGATCCTGTGCAGCTTCATCATCCCGATCCCGTGGGTGTATCGCTGGATCATGAACTGGTTTGCATCGCAGACCGAGCTCGCTCCGCGCGGCTCGCGCTAAGCTATCCCGTCCTCCGCTCGCGCACCGAGCCTTCCTGCGCGACGGAGGCCACCAGCGTGCCGTCGGGCTTGAGGATCGAGCCGCGGGTCAGGCCGCGGCCGCCTTGTGCGCTCGGCGAATCCTGGGCGTAGAGCAGCCAATCGTCGGCGCGGAACGGGCGGTGAAACCACATCGCGTGGTCGAGACTCGCCGGCATCATGCGCTTGTCGAACAGCGTGCGGCCATAGCGCGCCATGATCGCATCCAGCAGCGAAAAGTCCGAGGCATAGGCGAGCGCACACATGTGTAGTGCCGGATCGTCGGGCAGTTTCGCAGCCGTCTTGATCCAGACGTGAATGCGGCCATCGTCGATCTTCTGGCCGAAATAACGGCCGAGCTCGACCGGGCGCAACTCGATCGGACGATCGGATTCATAATAGCGGCGGATGAACTCCGGCATCTGCTTGAACATCGGCTGCTTCGCCACCTCCTCCGCCGTGAGCTTTTCCGGCGGCGGGACGTCGGGCATCTTGTCCTGATGATCGAACGCACTCTCCTCCTCGGCGTGGAACGATACCATGATCGAGAAGATCGCGTTGCCGTGCTGGATCGCGGTGACGCGGCGCGTCGAGTAGCTCTTGCCGTCGCGCAGGCGCTCGACCTGGTAGATGATCGGGATCTGCGGGTCGCCCGGCAGAATGAAATAGCAATGCAGCGAATGCGGCAGCCGGCGCTCGACGGTGCGGCAGGCCGCCACCATCGCCTGTCCGATCACTTGCCCGCCGAACACCCGCTGCCAGCTCGTCTTTGGGCTGTTGCCGCGGAACAGGTTCACCTCGAGCTGTTCGAGGTCGAGGATTGAAATGAGGTCGATCAGGCCTTTGGACATGCTGCTGCTTTCGAGTGCCTCGTCATTTCGGAGCATCGCGACAGCGATGCCCTGGAATCCCGAGCTGATAACCTCCGGATTCCGGGTTCGCGCTCGCGCGCGCTCCGGGTGACGGAACGATTACCGTTCCGCCCTTGTTTCACCGCACTGTTTCGCCCACCTCAAGTCTGCTAGCAAGTCCAGGAATTGGCCGGGAAAGTCGGGTATGTCGGTACAGGGGAGCATTGTCATTGGCGGCGGCGCGTTTGCAGGGCTGGCGCTGGCGCTGGCGCTGCGCCAGGGGCTCGGGCCCGAGATTCCCGTCATCGTCGCCGATCCCGCGCTCAGCATGCGTCCAAGCCGCGATCCGCGCGCAACTGCGATCGTGGCGGCTTGCCGCCGGCTGTTCGAGGCGATCGGCGCCTGGGACGATGTCAGGGGCGAGGCGCAGCCGATCCTCGACATGGTCGTCACCGATTCCAAGCTGGAGGACGCGACCCGTCCGGTGTTCCTGAATTTCGCCGGCGATGTCGCGCCGGGCGAGCCCTTCGCGCATATGGTCGAAAACCGCCGCCTGATCGATGCATTGGTGGTGCGCGCCGAGGCCGAGGGCGTCGATCTGCGTGCCACCATTGTCGCGTCCTACGACGCGCGTTCCGAAGGCATCGACGTGACGCTCGGCGACGGCAGCGTGATCGCCGCGAGCCTGCTGGTCGCCTCGGATGGCGCCAGATCCAAGCTGCGCGAGCGCGCCGGCATCGCTACCCATGGCTGGGAATATGACCAGTCCGGCATCGTCGTCACCGTCGGGCACGAGCGCGATCACGAGGGCCGCGCCGAGGAGCATTTTCTGCCGGCCGGTCCGTTCGCGATTTTGCCGCTATCCGGCAAACGTTCCTCGCTGGTGTGGACCGAGCGCCGCAGCGAAGCCGCACGCATCATCGCGCTGAGCGAGGCGGAATTTCACGGCGAGCTCGAGCAGCGCTTCGGTCTGCATCTCGGCGAGGTCAAGGCGCTCGACACGCCGCGTGCGTTCCCGCTGTCCTATTTCGTCGCGCGCTCCTTCATCGCCGAGCGTCTGGCGCTGGTCGGCGATGCCGCTCATGTCATCCATCCGATCGCGGGCCAAGGCCTCAACATGGGACTGAAGGATGTCGCCGCGCTGGCCGAGGTGGTGGTCGATGCCGCGCGGCTCGGCATCGATCTCGGCGGCGCCGATGTGCTCGAACGTTACCAGCGCTGGCGCCGCTTCGACACTATGGCCATGGGCGTCGCCACCAACTCGCTGAACTTCCTGTTCTCCAACCAATCGACGCTCCTGCGCTCGTTGCGCGATATCGGCCTCGGCCTCGTCGACCGTGCCCCGCCGCTGAAGAATCTCTTCATCCGACAGGCCGCCGGACTGACCGGCGAGGTGCCAAGGTTGTTGAAGGGCGAAGCGTTGTAGGCGGAGGTTTCAAGAGCGCTCGCCCCACTCTCTCCTCATCGTCCCGGACAAGCGCGCTCCGAACGCGCGCAGATCCGGGACCCATACGCCGCAGCAATAATTTTGCGAACGCCTGGAGTTACCAGCTTCGCGCCATAACCTCTCTTTGTGGTTATGGATACTGGCCCCCCGCACGCAATTGCGCGCTAGGCGGGGACGAAATTAAGAATGTGGTGAAGCCATCGCGCTCCAGCCGGGGTACGCGCCATGACTTCAATCGATCTTGCGCGCCTCTTCCGGCAGCATGATCGGGATGCCGTCGCGGATCGGGTAAGCGAGCTTGGCGCTGCGCGAGATCAGCTCCTGCTTGGCAGCATCGAACTCCAGCGGGCCCTTGGTCAACGGGCAAACCAGAATCTCCAGCAGCTTCGGATCGACGCTGGCTTCGGGGCGGTCGGTGGGCGCGTTCATGATGGTCTCCGGCAGTCGGATTGCCTCTACCATAGAAATTCGCATCCGCCCATCGCGGGCTGTCGTCGTTCGAGCGGAGACTGTCGGCGGGGCGCTGTGGTGGCGCCTGCGGTTGCCGGTGACGAGCGGCCCCGCGCATTTCGGCCCGTGAGGCGTAAGGCCGCAGCCCCGCTTCAAATGCGCGCTGCATGCGGAGAGCGCTGATCTTTTGGCGACCGTTAGAACAAATCTAAGATTGGTCACCCCTGAACCGGATTGACTTCACCTTCGCCTTTGCTTCCTTCGGCTGCGCTTCGCGCTGAGCACACAGCGCACACGACAGAGGAGGAGACGTTCGTGAAGGTCATTCGAGTTGTTGCCATTGCACTGACGATCGGGATTGGTACGGGATCGGCGGTCATGGCCGACGGTTTCAAGAACTGCACCAAGCTCGACAAGGCGTCATGGAAGCCGGCCAGCGAGGCCGAAGCCAAGGCCAAGGCGCTGGGCTACGAGGTGCGGCGCTCCAAGATCGAAGGCTCGTGCTACGAGGTGTACGGCGTCAAGGAAGGCAAGCTCTACGAGCTGTTCTACAGCCCCGAAGATCTCAGCCTGAAGCACACGATTGCCAAGTGACTTGCGCGAAGTAGTCTGCGCCAAATGACTTGCGCAAAGTGAAGCGGAATTGATGGCAGAAGCGATGCCACAAGCGCGCGGGGTGTCCAACCGGACCCCCGCGGATCGAACGGCTCCGCGGGCGGTCGCGGTCTGGGACCTCCCGTTGCGGCTCTGGCACTGGCTTCTCGCGACCTCGGTTCTGATCGCGTGGTTCACGCCGACCGTCTATGGCGGCCTGCACCGCATCGTGGGCTATACGGTCATCGGCCTACTTGGCTTCCGATTGGTCTGGGGCTTCATAGGAGGCCGTTATTCGCGCTTCCGGATGGTCGGGATCAGACTTCGCGCCGCGCCCGGCTATCTCTGGAATCTGCGCCGCGGCATCACCGGCCGCTATATCGGACTCAATCCTGCCGGCACCTTGATGCTGGTGGCGCTGCTGGCTTCGCTCGCGGTGTCGACGATCACGGGCGCGATGTCGGTGACCGTCACCTTTTTCGGCGTCTGGTGGGTCGAGGATACCCACCATTATTCATCGGACGCGGTCATCATCCTGGTCGTGGTCCACGTGCTCGGCGTGGTGCTGATGGGGACGCTCCAGCGCGAGAACCTGATCCGCGCGATGTTCACCGGACGCAAGCGCATCCGCAATCGTCTCTAGGGCTTGTTGCCGATCCTTGCAGGTCTCCTTCGCTCTCCTTGGGCGCGATGGCGGTGTGACGCATGCGCAATGCTCGGCAAAATCGAATTGCGCAGGAAGCATTAACGTCACGGTAAGCATGCAATCAGGCGTTGCACAAAATTAACGCGAACGACGTTTAGCCCGTTCACCATCGACACTATTGACGATGGAGCGATATTGGATGTTCCGCGTTTTTTCCTGCCTTACCGTCGAGCATGATTGGCGGTTGGTCCTGCTGGCTGGCCTGGTCTGTTTCGTCGCGAGTATCGTTGCGATCAGTATCTTCCATCGCGCGATCGCTGCGCGCGCGCGATCACGGTTGATCTGGATCGCCATTGCTGGCGCTGCGATCGGATACGGAATCTGGGCAACCCATTTCGTTGCGATGCTCGCCTATGAGCCCGGCGTCCCGACCGGTTATGGAATCGTGCTGACGACGCTCTCGCTGGCTACGGCAATGCTGCTGACGTCGGGGGGCTTCGGTGTTGCGCTCGGCGATTCCGGCCGGTGGCGCGCGGCGGCCGGCGGCGTCATCATCGGCGGCGGCATTGCCAGCATGCATTATCTCGGCATGTGGGCGCTTGAAGTGCCGGGTCGCGTCGCCTGGTCGCCGGACCTCGTGCTCGTCTCGATCACTCTCGGCATGTGCCTCGGCTATGCGGCCTTGGCTGTGGCGATCAGGTACCAGAACTACCGCGGCACGCTCGCGGCGGCGGTCCTGCTGACCCTTGCCATCGTATCGCATCACTTCACGGCCATGGGTGCCGTGCAAATTACGCCGGACCCAATGCGTGCGACAGGTGTCCTATCGCTTTCTCCGGCCGTGCTCGCGCTTGCTATCGCCGGTGTAGCACTCTCTGTGCTGGGCATGAGCCTGATCGGCGTGGTGGCCGATCGTCGCCTGGCAAGCAGAACCGTGAAGTTCGAAGGGATCATCAGCCAGCTTTCGGACGCACGGCAGCAGCTCGAAGACTCCCAGCAGGAGCTACAGGAACAGAAGCTGAGGCTGGACACGGCCATCAATCACATGGTCGAGGGCCTTTGCATGTTCGATGCCGAGAAGCGGCTGGTCATCTGCAACGAGCGTTACGCCAATCTGTATCGGCTGCCGCCGGAATTGCTGCGCGCGGGAACCTCGCACCGCGACATCATCAGGCATCGCATCATCAGCGGTACACTCAAAAGCGACGCGAGCGACATTGCCGCCGAGCAACTGATCTCGAAGCTCGATGCTTTGCCCGTCAATGCGGTCTCGAGCCGGATAGACGAATTCGCTGATGGCCGGTTGATTTGCGTGACGAGACAGCCGATGGCTGGTGGCGGATGGGTGGCAACGCATCTCGATGTCACGGAGCAACGCCGGTCCGAGGCCAAGATTACCTATATGGCGCAGCACGACGCGCTGACGGAGTTGCCAAATCGCGTGCTGCTGAGAGCGCGTTTGGAGCAGGCCTTCGCCGACACGCGCAGTGGAGTTCGCCATCTGGCGGTCCTCATGATCGATCTCGATCGCTTCAAGGAGGTCAATGACACGCTCGGACATCCGGCCGGCGACTCGCTGCTGCGTGCGGCCGCAACGCGTTTGCGGGAATGCAGCCGAGACACCACCTTGATTGCCCGACTGGGTGGCGATGAGTTCGCCGTCGTGGACTATGTTACAAATCCCGTCGTGGATGCGGCCTCGCTCGCCGAGACGATCAAGGCTGCGCTCTGCGAACCCTTTGACCTTGGCGATCATCAAGTCACCGTGGGCGCCAGCATTGGGATCGCCATCGGCCCCCGCGACGGGGCTGATTCCGACGTCATCCTCAAGAGCGCAGACCTTGCTCTGTACGCGGCAAAGAGTGGCGGACGCGGTGCATTCCGTTTCTTCGAGCCGGAGCTGGACCAGCTCATGCATGTGCGCCGCAACCTGGAAAAGGATATGCGCAGAGCGCTTGCGCGGGGCGAATTCGAGCTCCACTACCAGCCATTTGTGAGTGTGGAGACCGGCCAAACCTGCGGCTATGAGGCGTTATTGCGGTGGCACCATCCCGAGCGCGGTCTGGTCTCGCCTGCCGAATTCATTCCGCTTGCGGAGGAAACCGGCTTGATCCTGCCCCTGGGCGAATGGGTCTTGAGAGCTGCCTGCACTGAGGCAGCCAAGTGGCCGTCCCATCTGATGATCGCAATCAATCTCTCTCCCGCTCAGTTCAGGAGCAAGGAGCTCGTCTCCATCATTGTCAGCGCCCTGGCGACCTCGGAGATTGCGCCGCACCGGCTCGAGCTCGAGGTCACCGAAACCGTCATCATGCATGACAGCGACGCGGTGTTCGCAGCGCTTGGGCAGCTGCGCGAGCTCGGGGTGCGAATTGCCCTCGACGATTTCGGCACGGGCTATTCATCGCTGAGCTTTCTGCAGAAATTTCCATTCGACAAGATCAAGATCGACCGCAGCTTCGTCGGCGAGCTGTCCAGCAAAAGCGAAGAGGCGCATCGGATCGCCCGTGCCGTCGTGGCGTTCGCCGTCAGCCTCGGCAAGACGACGACCGCCGAAGGCGTCGAAGCCGCCGAGCAGCTGGACATTCTGCGCGAACAGGGCTGTGTCGAGGCGCAGGGCTACTATTTCAGCCCGCCAATGCAGGCCTCCAGGATTCCGGAACTGGCCCAGCCGAAGGCACAAGCCGAAGCGGCCATCCGTGCCGCGTAGGTGTTCTCACTGCAGCGGCGGATCGCCGCTGGTGCGCTTCTTGGCGAGATCCATCTCGGTGACCGCGATCAGGATCTCGGCGCGGGTCTTCAAGTCAGGCGCCTCCAGCATGGCCTGCTTTTCCGCGGGTCCGTAGGGCGACATCATCGCCAGCGCGTTGACCAGCGCCTCGTTGGGCGCGCTCTCGACGCCCTCCCAGTCGACCTTGAGATTGTTGGCCTTCAGGAAGTCCGCCAGAACCGCCAGCAGGGCTTCGCGGTCGACCTGGTCCTCGCCCATGCGCGCCGTGAAATCGTCGACGAAGGCGAAGAAATCCACCTTGCACTGCCGATAGGCGGTCAGCACGTCGAGCTCCTCGACCACCTTGAAACGCGAGACGCCGGTGAGCTCGAGGATGTAGCGGCCATCCCCGGATTCAGCGAGCTGGGTGATGCGGCCGACACAGCCGACGCGGAACAGTGCCGGCTTGTCGGAATTCTTCGGCGAGTGCGCCACATCGGGCTGGATCATGCCGATCAGGCGATGGCCGTCGCGGAAGGAATCGTCGACCATCGCGAGATAGCGCGGCTCGAAGATGTTGAGCGGCATCTGGCCCCGCGGCAGCAGCAGCGCACCCGGCAGCGGAAATACCGGAATGACCTCCGGAAGGTCGGCGGGCCCGCGATATTCGATGTTGATCGGCATCTGCCCGGTCCCCCTGGCGTTGCCAGCACGCCCTACGAAAACAGGATCGTCGACAAACGCTTGCGGCCCTCGACGGTTGCATCATCCGTGCCGCCCCAGGCCTCGAAGAACTGCACCAGCTGCTTGCGGGCGCCGTCGTCGTTCCATTTGCGGTCGCGCTTGATGATTTCGAGCAACTGCTCGGTGGCGGCCGCGCGGTCGCCTTGCGCGTTGAGCGCGGTGGCGAGATCGAATCGTGCCTGATGGTCGAGCGGGTTTGCGGCGACTTTCTGTTCCAACTCGGCCACCGGTCCCAGCGCTTCCGCCTGCTCGGCGAGATCGATCGTGGTCTGCACGGCTTTCACAGCGGGATCGTTGCGCTTGGATTCCGGCACCATGGCCAGCGTCTGCTTGGCCTGCTCCATCGCGCCGGAGACGGCGTAGCACTTCGCAAGGCCCGCAAGCGCCGCGATGTTGGTCGAATCATGCTGGAGCGCCTCGGCATAGATCTGCGCGGCCGCAGCCGTGTCGCCCTCGGCGAGCAAGGCCTCAGCCTCCTGCACGATCTCGGCGACGTTGACCTCGCCCGGCGCGGTGACGCCCTTGGTCAGCCGCTCGATGAAGGCGTTGAGCTGGCTCTCGGGCACCGCACCCATGAAGCCGTCGGCCGGCTGGCCGTTGACGAAGGCGATCACGGCCGGAATCGACTGGATGCCCATCTGCCCCGGAATCGCCGGGTGCTGGTCGATGTTCATCTTGACCAGCTTGACCTTGCCCTTGGCTGCCTTGACCGCCTTTTCCAGGATCGGGGTGAGCTGCTTGCAGGGGCCGCACCACTCCGCCCAGAAATCGATCAGCACCGGCTGGCGCTTCGATTCCTCGATGACGTCCTTCACGAAGGTCTGGGTGGTGGTGTCCTTGATCAGATCGGCGGCAGCCGGGCCCGCCGCTCCGTTACCCTGGTCGATGATCGTCACGGGATCCCCTCGTCATGTCTGGAATGGCGGCTCTTTAACACGCCGCCACATCGTGTGCTTGTTGTCGGCACCTAAATTGGGCCGAATGGGCCGAATTTCAATCCAGGTGCCTTGATTCGCCGGTTCCGGGGCGCTTTCGGGCGATTTGGTCGCATTCAGCGTCTATATCGGGCCTCCGATTGCGAATCTATGCCGCCGGTAGCTGTTGCATTCCCCTCCCGCTTTTGGCATACGACAGCCGTTGCCGGCGCGTCACGCGACCGACACAGGATGCGGGTGTAGCTCAGTGGTAGAGCACGACCTTGCCAAGGTCGGGGTCGAGGGTTCGAGCCCCTTCGCCCGCTCCAATTTTTCCCAGAGCATCCAGCCGAACCGGGCCGGGCCGTGGTTTTCCACGCCGCCGGCGACTGCATTGGGTCTCACATGACGATTCTGGTCACGGGCAGCGCGGGCCATCTCGGTGAAGCCATTCTCCGGACGCTGCGGGGGCGCGGATTGCCTGCGCGCGGGGTCGATCTGAAGCCATCTTCCTTCACCGACGCCATCGGATCGATCGTCGACCCAGGCTTCGTCCGGCGCCAGATGGACGGCGTCACGGCGGTGATCCACACTGCGACGCTGCACAAGCCGCATGTGGCGACCCACAGTAAGCAGGATTTCGTCGACACCAACGTCGCCGGCACGCTCAACCTGCTCGAGGCGGCCGCGGCGAGCGGCGTGAAGAGCTTCGTCTTCACCAGCACCACCAGCGCGTTCGGCTCGCAGCTTCGCCTGGAGGCGGAACAAGCCGCAGTGTGGGTCACCGAGGACCTGCCGCCGGTGCCGAAGAACATCTATGGCACGACCAAGCTGATGGCCGAGAACCTCTGCGAGCTGTTCTTTCGCGAGCGCGCCCTGCCGGTCGTCATCCTGCGGACCTCGCGCTTCTTTCCTGAAGCCGATGACGATCCGGCGATGCGACAGGCTTACACGACCGAGAACACGCAGGCCAACGAGCTGCTTTATCGCCGGTTGGACATCGCGGACGCGGTGAGCGCCCACCTGCTCGCCGCCGAGCGCGCGCCCAAGATCGGCTTTGCGCGCTACATCGTCTCGGCCACGAGCCCGTTCGAGCAACGCCATCTCGCGGCGCTCGCGCGCGATGCTGCCGGTGTCGTGCGCGAGCTCTATCCGGATTGTGTGCAGCTCTTTGCCGCGCGGGGCTGGCGCCTCTTCCCCGCGATCGACCGCGTTTATGTCAACGAACGCGCGCGGCGCGAGCTGGGCTGGCGGCCCGAATTCGACTTCGCGCATGTGCTGCGCAGCCTGCATGGTGACCGCGATTTTCGCAGCGCGCTGGCACGCGAGATCGGGTCGAAAGGCTATCACGACACGCTGTTCGACGACGGGCCCTACCCCGTCGCCCCCTAAGCGCGCTTATCGCTATTTTGCTCGATGCTTCAACTGTCTGTCCGGTGTCGCCGAGCGCAGGCTGGCGAGAGCCGTTCTACTGTGCATGGGGTTGTTTTCGCATTTTTTGGATGTCCACCCTCGCGCCGCCTGAAAATGGTCACGCGCCCTATTGATTCCGCGTTGCAGCGGGAGCGTTGGCATCGCGCCGTTCGCCCCCATTGACATTCCGTCTCAATTTTTCCGGAGAGCAACCGCAGTGCATGCGATGCCCTTCTCAGCGCTCGCAGATGTGCTAGCCTTTTTGCGTCTGCCTCCCGGCAGACTCCAAACTTCGCCTCTCGACTAGCAAAACAAAATAAATTGCAGCCCTGACGGCTGCCTTTGGGGAGTGACGCGATGACATCGATGTTCCATCGATCCGTGTTGGCGCTTGCAGCCGTTGCCCTTCTCGCGGGGACGAGCGCTGGCAATGCGCAACAGCAGGACAAGAACCGGGCGCTGAAGAAATACGAATCCGGTACCAAGGAGTTCTGGACCCATCCGCCGGATGACTGGTTCCTCGGCGACGAGACCGAGGCGCAGAAGGGCCTCGCGCCGCCATCGGGTCCGCCGACCGGCGCTTCCGACACCGAGCTCGCCAACATCGTCAAGAAGATCAAGCTGCCGCCGGGCTTCAAGATCGAGGTCTATGCCTCCGGCGTGCTGGCCGCCCGGCAGATGGCCTGGGGCGACAAGGGCACGCTGTTCGTCGGCTCGTTCGGCCTCGGCAACGTCTATGCCATCAAGGACAACAACGGAAAGAAGGAGGTCAAGACCGTCCTCAAGGGCCTGAACATGCCCACCGGTCTCGCCTTCAAGGACGGCGCGCTCTACGTCATCGCCGTCGACAAGCTGATCCGCTATGACGACGCCGAAGCCAAGCTCGACAATCTCGGCGAGGGCAAGGTCGTCTATGACGACATGCCGTCCTATGCCGCGCATGGCTGGAAATATATCGCGGTCGACAAGGATGGCTGGTTCTTCCTGCCGTTCGGGCCGCCGTTCAATGTCGGCATCCCGCCGACCAGCGTCTCGCAGATCCGGCGCGTCGATCCCAAGACCGGCAACGCCGAGATCTGGGCGCTCGGCGTCCGCAACTCGGTCGGCGGGGACGTCGATCCGCGCACCGGCAAATACTGGTTCACCGAGAACGCGCGCGATTGGATCAGCGATGATCTGCCCTCAGACAAGCTGAACATGATCAACAGGATCGGTGAGCATTTCGGCTATCCCTATTGCCACCAGGGCAATTTGCCTGATGACAAGTTCGCGATGGGCCACAAATGCTCCGAGTTCACGCCGCCGGTGCTGAATCTCGGCGCGCATGTCGCTCCGCTCGGCATGAAGTTCTATACCGGCGACCAATTCCCCGCCGAGTACAAGAACAATATCCTGATCGCCGAGCACGGCTCCTGGAATAGGCACAAGTACCAGGGCGCACGCATCGTGCGCGTGATCGTCGGGCCTGACGGCAAGAATCCCAAGCAGGAAATCTTCGCCTCCGGCTGGCTCGAGGGTGATCAGGGCTATCTCGGCCGTCCCAACGACATCCTTCTCGCCAAGGACGGCTCGATCCTCGTGGCCGACGACTGGGCCGGCGCGATCTATCGCATCAGCTACAGCAAGAAGTAGCGCGCGGACGATAAGAGGCTGCGGTGGTCGCGAGCTGCCGCAGCCTCGTTTGCTCTCAACTTCGATGTCGTTCCCGATTGCGCGCCACTTGCGCGCAAGTCCGGAAACCATATCCACGAGCGGGGGTTATGGATTCCGGCTCCCGCCAAGCGGCGCCCCCCGCCCGCAATGACGAACTCGACAGATCGGAAGTCCTAATCATGCGCCGCCAGTTTTTTCCGTATGTCACCGGCGCGCTATCGCTCGCGGCGCTTGCGTTCGTTTCGGCGCAGGCCGCCGATAATGCCGCGATCAAAGAGAAGGCGGCCGCCTGCGCCGGCTGCCACGGCGAGAACGGCATTTCGCAGACCGAGAACGTCCCCTCGCTCGCCGGCCAACCCGATCAATTCCTGCAATGGCAGCTGGTGTTCTTCCGCGCCGGCTCGCGCAAGAACGATCAGATGCAGCCGATCGTCGAAGAGATCAGCAACGAGGACATTCGCAATTTCGGCGCCTATTTTTCGCAGCTGGCGCCGCCGAAGGCACCGGAAGACGAGGACCCGGACTTGTCGAAGAAAGGCGCCCAGGTCGCCGCCGGCCGCCGCTGCGCCTCATGCCATACCGACAGCTACGCTGGCACCAAGGCCGTGGCACGGCTCGCGGGCCAGCGCGAGGAATATCTCGTGAAGGCGCTGCACGACTACAAGGCCGGGCAGCGCGTCGGCGGCGGCGTCGCCGCGATGGCCGATGTCGCCTATCACATGAGCGAGGAAGAGATTACAGCGGTCGCGCACTACCTGGCGCATTTGCAGTAGCGCAAGGCTGTTGCCCCAAACTCCACCGTCGTCTCGAGGACGGGACCGATAACCACAAGGTGTGGTTTGGCGAAGACAGGTCGTTCTTCGATCGTCGCGCGGTACTGATAGCGTCGCTTGCGATAGATCACGCAGTGTGGGTCTCGGCCTTCGTCGGGGCGGTCCCTACCCCGCCCTCTGCTTCTCATACGCCTTCAGATGCGTATACGCGATGCGCAGCTTCGGCACGGGAACCTTCGCCGCATCCCCACGCGCGATGAGATCGCCGATGACGTGATCGGCTTCGACCGGCAGGCCGGCCTTGATGTCGCGGAACATGGATGCCGTCATCGGCGAGCCCTCGGTGGTCAGATTGCCCTTCACGCGCTCGAAGAACGGTCCGCCCGGCGGATAGCCCGACGCAGCGGCAATCGCGCTGGTCTCGTCCAGCATGCCGAGCAGAAAGTCCCTGCCGCCGGGGGCAGCGAGAATGTTGCCGACGGAGCTGCGCATCAGGCTGGTGGACGCTGCGAGCGTGGAGAGGAACACCCACTTCTCCCACATGTCCTGCAGGATGTTCTGGCTGGCGCTGGCGCCATTGATACCGCTCCTGAAGGCCTCGTCGATCGCCTTGACGCGGTCCGACAGCTTGCCGTCGCGCTCGCCGTAATTGATCGATTGCATCGGCTGGAGCTGCACCACCTCGCGCTGCTCGTTGAGGGTCGCGGCGATGGCGCAGAGGCCGCCGAGCACGCGCTCCTTGCCGAACTTGTCGTCGAGGACGTCGAGATGCTTCATGCCGTTGAGCATGGGGATGATCGCGGTGTTCGGCCCGACGGCGGCCGCGAACGACTTGATGGCGTCGTCGAGGTCGAACGCCTTGCAGCTCAGCAGCACGACGTCGAATTTTTCCGCGAGCTTGTCCGCTTGCACGGTCGGCGGCGCCTTCAGCGTCACATCGCCATTCGGGCTCTTGATGACGAGGCCGGCGCTCGCGAGCTCGCTGGCGCGGCGCGGCCGGACCAGAAAGGTGACGTCGCGGCCGGCCTGCAACAGCCTGCCACCAAAATAGCCGCCGATGGCGCCGGCGCCGACCACGAGGATGCGCATGGGGAGAACTCCGTAGTTATTCTTGGCGAATGGCGAATAGGGAGTAGCGAATAGCAGCTTCGCTTTCCACTCGCTATTCGCTACTCACCATTCGCGCCATTCACTTTCCCGACACCATCTCCTCGACCTCGCGCAGCTGCTCCTTGCCGAAGAACATCTCGTTGCCGACGAAGAAGGTCGGCGAGCCGAACGCGCCGCGCGCCACCGCCTCCTCGGTATTCTTGATCAGTCTGCCTTTCACCTCGGGTTCCTGCGCGCGGGCGAATAACTTTTGCGCATCGAGGCCGGATGACGCCAGCGCCTTCGCCGCGATCTCAGGATCGTCCATCTTCTTCGGCTCGCGCCACATGTGGTGGAAGGCGGCCTCGACATAGGTCTCGAACACGCCCTCGAGCTGCGCCGCGATCGCCGCGCGCATCAAGTTCAACGTGTTGACGGGGAAGAACGGATTCATGGCGTAGGGCTGGACTTTGAAGCGCTTGATGAAGCGCTCGGTCTCGACCGCCTGAAACTCGCGCTTGTTCTTGATGCCAGCGAGCGTCTCGGCTGGCGACTTGTTGTTGGTCGCCTTGAAGATGCCGCCGAGCAGGATCGGCACATATTCGAACTTGACGCCGATGCGTTGCTCGATTGCCGGGATCGCCAGATGGCTGAGATAGGCATTCGGGCTGCCGAAATCGAACAGGAATTGCGGGGCTGTGCGGGTCAATTCGATCTCCCTGGCGGCGCTTTTCATCCATTGTGGCGCAGGCCGCGCGACAGGTCCATCGTTTAATGATGGTCATAATGCCTTGATGATCCCGTCAGAGCAGACGCCGGATCGCCTGCTTGCGCCACACCAGGAGATAACAGCCCATCTGCAAAACGAACATGGCGCAGAACACGATCGGATAGGCGGCCCATACGCCCTCAAGGCCAATCGTGCGGCTTAGTATCGTTGCAGCCGGCAGCTCGATCGCGACGATGGCGAAGATCGAGAGCAGCATCGGCGTCAAGGCGATGCCGGCGCCGCGCAGGGCGCCCGAGAACACCGTGGCGAGGCCAAACGGAACCGAGCTCCACAGGGCGATGTAGAGGAGAGTCTTCGCCAGATCGAGCACGGCGCCGTCCGTGATGAAGATGCCGAGCACGGCGCGCGGTACCAGATAGATCAGCGCCACCAGCCCGCCGGTCAGGACGACATTGAACGCGAGGCCGGTGCGCACGATGCCCTCGAACCGCACCCTGTCGCCGCCGCCGATCGCTTGCGCACCGAGGATCGAGACCGCGATCGAAATCGACATTGCCGTGAATTGCGTGTAGCCCATCACCTGATTGACGGCGCCGTACGCGGCCGTGGCGTTTGAGCCGAAGCCGTTGACGAGCCCAAGCAGCACCAGCTCGGCAATCGCCATCACCACCATGCCAATTGCGCTCGGCAGTCCGATGCCGAGGATTTTTCCGAGCACGGCGCCGTTGAGCCGCAGGTGACGCAGCAGTGCAGCGTCCGGTGCCAGTGCATGCTTTCTCCGGAGCAGATGGACGGCCAGCACGATCAGCGTCAGCGCGTTGGCGATTGCGGCTGCCCATGCCGGACTGGTGATGCCCGCTGCCGGCAAGCCGAAGGCGCCGCGGATCAGCAACGGCGTCAGGGCCAGGCCGATCGCGGTCGATAGCGCCAGCGCGAGGAGCGGCGTCAACGTGTCACCGACGCCGCGGATCATCGCTGTCATCAGCAGGAAGACGAAGCCGAGCGGCATGGTCAGCAGCATGATGCGGGCATAGGCGCTGGCCTGGTCGAGGATGTCAGCGGGCGTTGCCAGCATGACCATCAATGGCCGGCTGAAGATCCCGCCAGCGAGTGCAACCGTTGCCGAGAGCGAGAGACCGATTGCGAGCGTCGTGCCGACGACGAGCTTGATCCTGCCGTGCTCGCCCGCGCCAAAGGCTTGGCCGATCAAGACGGTGGCGCCGGTGCTCAGGCCGATGACGAAGGCGAACAGGAAGAACATCACCGGGAAGAACGCCGAGACCGCGGCGAGCGCGTCGATGCCGATCATCTGGCCGAGATAGACGTTGCTGACGGTGCCGAACAGCGATTGCAGCGCGTTGCTCGCCATCAGCGGTGCGAGGAAGCGAAGAAACGTCGTCCAGAGAGGCGCGGATGCGGACATGAATTTGCCTTTCATCGAAGCGTGCGAAGCCGTTGCCGCGCGATGCGCGGCTCGGCCGTTGATGGGGTGAATGCTGCGCGGTTTAAGCGAGGTCGCTGTAGGCGAGCTTGACGATGTGGTCGCGGATGTCAGTCGGCCAGTCGGCGATCAGCCTGGTGAAGCGCCGTCGGTCATCCGCGAACAGCGCGCGCGAGGCTTCCTCGAACTGCGGCAGATTGCCCGCCATGGTCGACATGAAGTGATAGGCCGCATCGCGCGCCTGCCGCTCGCGGTCCTTGTCGCCGCTGGCGCGTCTGGCCTCGTCGACGAGCCTGCGCAGCGCGACCGAGGCGCCGCCGGGTTGCGCGTTGAGCCACTCCCAGTGGCGCGGCAGTAACGTCACCTCGCGCGCGACCACACCGAGCTTCGGCCGGCCGCGGCCGCGCGGCTCGCTCGATGGTTGGGTGCTTTCGCTCGGCGGCGGTATGATCTCGGCGAGCCGCGCCAGCACCTCATGATCCTCGCCGCGCAGGTCGAAATCGATCGACCGGCCAGTCCGGTCGTCGAAAATGATGATCGGCTGGTCCGGCTTCGATCCGGCCCGCTTGACTGCGAGCGCGACGTCGCCGGCCGCTCCCGAGGCCAGCCGGCGCTGGCCCATGAAAGCTGTGAAGGTGGCTTGCATTGGAATCATTGCCAGATTGACTGTGTTGGGGATTTAATACCCGGGTAAATTCACGGCGTCAATATACCCGGGTGAAAATATCCGCACCGATGGCTCGACATTGTGTTCCCGGGCTGGCACCAACGGCGCGACGACCAAGCCAAGCTGGGGACCACGCGATGCTGACCGTTCACCACCTCAACAATTCCCGCTCGCAGCGCGTGCTGTGGCTGCTCGAGGAATTGGGCGTGCCCTACGAGATCGTGCGCTATCAGCGCCAGCCGGACATGCGTGCGCCGAAGGAGCTGCGCGCCATCCATCCGCTCGGCAAATCGCCGGTCATTACAGACAACGGCAACACCATCGCCGAATCGGGCGCGATCATCGAGTATCTCATCGCTACCTATGGCAACGGCCAACTGATCCCGCCACCGAACACGCCGGAACGGCTGCGCTTCACCTATTGGCTGCATTATGCGGAAGGGTCGGCGATGCAGCCGCTGCTGCTCAAGCTGCTGTTCACGCTGATGCCGAAGCGCGCGCCGGCGTTGCTGCGCCCTTTGGTGCGCAAGGTTTCGAACCAGGCGCTCACCGCGCTGGTCAATCCGCAGCTCAAGCAGCACATGGATTTTTGGGAAAGCGAACTCGGCAACAGCGAGTGGTTCGCCGGCAACGAGTTCACCGCAGCCGACATCCAGATGAGCTTTCCGCTGGAAGCAGCGCAAGCGCGCGGCGGGCTGGAGCAGGGTCATCCGAAGGCGATGGCGTTCCTGGAGCGCATCCACGCGCGGCCGGCGTATAACCGCGCGCTCGAAAAGGGCGGGCCTTATCAGGTCGGGCGGTAAATCATCTCGGCGCAGTGACAGGGTTACTGTCCCGCAGCTTCCGCCCCACGCGTGCGCGGATCGGGCGCGCCGAGCGGCCCATTCGACGTCACCAGAATCGAATTGGCCGATGTCTGTCCCATCGGCTCCACAACGAAGTGGCCCATCGCCTTCAGCTCCAGCAGAACATCGGCAGGAAACCCGCTCTCGACGCGCACCTCGTCCGGCAGCCATTGGTGATGCAGCCGCGGTACGGAGACGGCGGCAGCCACATCCATCTTGTAGTCGAGGACGTTCACGATCACCTGGAGCACGGTCGAGATGATGCGGCTGCCACCAGGCGAGCCCGTCACCAGCACTGGCTTGCCGTCTTTGAGCACGATGGTCGGTGACATCGAGGACAGCGGGCGTTTTCCAGGCCCTGGCAGATTGGCCTCGAAGCCGACGAGGCCGTAGGCATTCGAGGCGCCGACCGCCGCGGTGAAGTCGTCGAGCTCGTTATTGAGCAGCACGCCGGTGCCGTCGGCAACGAGGCCGACGCCATAGCTGAAGTTCAATGTGTAGGTGTTGCTGACGGCATTGCCGCGGCCGTCGACGACGGAGAAATGCGTGGTGTTGCTGCCCTCGCGCGGCGAGACAGCAGCGGAAACGAGCTCTTTCGAAGGCGTGGCGCGCTCGGCGGAGATGCCCGCGCGCAGCTTGGCAGCGTAGTCCTTCGCGGTCAGCGTCTCGATCGGTGCGTTGACGAAGGCGGGATCGCCGAGATAGCGCGCGCGGTCCGCATAGGCACGCTTCATGGCTTCGATCAGGAGATGCAGCGATGCCGACGATCCCTGCTTCAGATCGGCGAGCCGGAAGCCTTCGAGAATGTTGAGCGTTTCCACCAGCACCACGCCGCCGGACGATGGCAGCGGCATCGACACGATGTCGTAGCCGCGATAGGTGCCGCGCACCGGCGCGCGGATCACCGCCTGATAGGACTTCAGATCGGCAGGTGTCATGATGCCGCCGGCGTCAGCCACGGCCTTGGCGAGTTTCTCCGCAACTGGCCCCTCATAGAAGCCGCGCGGCCCCTGTGCGGCCACGGCCGATAGCGTTTCGGCGAGATCGCCCTGCGCCAGCCTGTCGCCTTCGCCAAGTGGCGTGCCGTCGGGGCGCGAGAAGATCTTGGCCGAGGAAGGCCAGCGCGCCAGCCGCCGGTGCCAGGCCGGCAGCGTATCGGCCATGTCGTCGCTGACGACAAAGCCATCGCGAGCGAGCGCGATCGCCGGCTCGAGCAATTGCGCCAGCGTGAACTGACCGGAGCCATATTTTTCCAATGCGAGCGCGAGACCTGCAACGGTGCCGGGCACGCCGACGCCAAGCACGGAATCCCGTGACCTCGTCGGGTCAGGCTTGCCGTCGGGCCCGAGGAAAACTTGCGGCGTGGTCGCAGCTGGCGCGGTCTCGCGATAGTCGATAGTGATGTCTTCATTGCGATCGGCGGAATGGATCACCATGAAGCCGCCGCCGCCGATATTTCCTGCGCGCGGATAGGTCACGGCCATCGCAAAGCCGGTGGCGACCGCGGCATCGACGGCATTGCCGCCACGCCGCAGGATGTCGGCGCCGACCTGCGCAGATATCTTCTCCTGCGCCACCACCATGCCGTGTTCGGCAGCAGCGGCGCGCACCATATCGCGCGCGGGCGGGACATAGCCCCGCCGCGCATCCTGGGCCGTCAGAGGGACAAGACCGAACGCCAGCGTGGCTATGACGGCGAAAAATGTCCGCCGTGTCGAATATGACGACATCATCAAAATTCCCGTCGCGCTTTTCGGCCAGTTCACACGCGTCACGGCAATGCTATACGGTTTGCCCCGAGACAGGCAAAACTGTTCGTGATGAGGACTGCGTGATGACGACGATCGCCCAGGATGTGCGCATGGCCGGCGTGCCGCGGACCTATCCGCGGCGCGCCGCCGTCGTCAGCTGGATCTTCTTCGATTGGGCCGCGCAGCCTTATTTCACCCTGATCACCACCTTCGTGTTCGCGCCCTATTTCGCGACCGGCATCGCGCCAAATCCTGCCACCGGTCAATCGCTGTGGGGCTTTGCGATGGCGGCCGCGGGCCTTGCGATCGCATTGCTGTCGCCAGTGCTCGGGGCCATCGCGGATGCTTCGGGCCGCAGGAAACCATGGATCGCAGGTTTCGGCGCGGTGCTGGTGTTGGCGTCCTGCACGCTGTGGATCGGCAAGCCCGGCGATGACGCCATCATTCCGCCGCTGCTCACCGCCGTCGCGCTCGCCAGCGTCGGCGCGGAATTCGCTACCCTCTTCAACAACGCGATGATGCCGACCCTGGTGCCGCCGGAGCGGATCGGGCGGCTGTCCGGCACCGGCTGGGCGACAGGATACATTGGCGGCATCGTCAGCCTGATCATCGTGCTCGGCCTGCTCGCCGCCAATCCCGAGACCGGCCGCACGCTGCTCGGCTTGATGCCGCTATTCGGGCTCGACCCGATCACGCATCAGGGCGACCGTGCCGCCGGGCCGTTGACCGGGCTGTGGTTCATCATCTTCGTGACGCCGATGTTCCTGTTCACGCCGGATTATCCGGCGAAGCGCCCGGTGCGCGAGGCACTGCGCGAAGGACTGTCTGAGCTGAAGCAATCGATCAAAGGTCTGCCGAAGCAGAAATCGCTCGCGGCGTTCCTGCTCGCCAACATGATCTACACCGACGGTCTGGTGTCGCTGTTCGCGTTCGGCGGCATTTATGCCGCCGGCACCTTCGGCTGGCACACGATCCAGATCGGCACGTTCGGCATCATGCTCGCGATCGCCGGTGCCCTCGGTGCGTGGCTTGGCGGCAAGCTCGACGATCGTCTCGGGCCGAAGCGCGTGATTGCCGGCAGCCTGCTGATCCTCCTGCTGTCCGTGGCGGCGATCCTGCTGGTCGACAAGGACAGTGTGTTGTTCGTCAAGGTCGCGCCGCCGCAGCCGGGTGCGGCCCTGTTCTCGAGCGCGGCGGAGCGTGCCTATCTGGTGCTGGGCTGCCTGATCGGCGCCGCCGGCGGCCCGTTGCAAGCCGCTTCGCGCACGCTGCTGATCCGTCTGGCGCCGAAGGACCGCATCGCGCAGTATTTCGGCCTGTTCGCATTGACCGGGAAGGTGACGTCCTTCATCGGTCCGCTGTTGATCGGCATGATCACCGCTGCGACGGCGAGCCAGAAAGCCGGCATGGCCGTGCTGGTGGTGTTCTTCGTCGCGGGATTGGGGCTGTTGATGCGGGTGCGGGATTAGCATTCCTGCCGTCATTCCGGGGCGCGCGGAGCGCGAGCCCGGAATCTATCGTGCAGCGTGTCGCGCGGAGAAATGGATTCCGGGCTCGCGCCAAATGGCGCGCCCCGGAATGACAGCGAATTCAATGCCTGAAGTGCCGCGTCCCCGTGAAGACCATCGCGATGCCGTGCTCGTCGGCGGCCTTGATCACCTCGTCGTCGCGCATCGAGCCGCCGGGTTGCACCACGGCGGTGGCGCCGGCTTCGATGCAGGCGAGCATGCCGTCGGCGAACGGGAAGAACGCATCCGACGCCACCACCGAGCCCTTGGTGAGCGGCTCGGCGAGCTTCAGCTCACTCGCCGCGTCCTGGGCCTTGCGCGCTGCGATCCGCGCTGAATCCACCCGGCTCATCTGGCCCGCGCCGATGCCGACGGTGGCGAGGTCCTTGGCATAGATAATGGTGTTGGACTTCACGTGTTTTGCCACACGGAACGCGAATTTCAGGTCGCGCATCTCGGCATCATCAGGCGCACGCTTGGTCACGACCTTGAACGTCATGTCGTCGACCACGGCATTATCGCGGCTCTGCACCAGCAGGCCGCCCGCCACCGTTTTGGCGGTGAGGCCGGGCGCGCGCGGATCGGGCAGGCTGCCGGCGAGCAACAGGCGGAGGTTCTTCTTACCGCCGATGATGGCGATCGCCTCTTCGCTGGCATCGGGCGCTATGATGACCTCGGTGAAGATCTTGGTGATCTCGCGCGCGGTCTCGGCATCGAGCGGACGATTCATCGCGATGATGCCGCCGAACGCCGAGGTGGAATCGCAGGCCAGCGCCCTGCGATAGGCCTCGACGAGGTTCGGCCCTTCCGCGACGCCGCAGGGATTGGCGTGCTTGACGATGACGCAGGCCGCGGTGCGTTTTGCATCGAACTCGCCGATGCATTCATAGGCCGCGTCGGTGTCGTTGATATTGTTGTAGGAGAGTTCCTTGCCCTGGAGCTGCCGCGCGGTCGAGACGCCCGGGCGCTTCTCGGGGGTTGCGTAGAACGCAGCGGTCTGGTGCGGGTTCTCGCCATAGCGCAGCGACTGGATCAGCCTGCCGCCGAAGGCGCGGAAGTCCGGCGCGTCGACTTCGAGCTGCCGGTTGAACCAGTTCGAGATCGCGGCGTCATAGGCCGCGGTGCGGGCATAGGCCTTTGCCGCAAGGCGCCGACGCAGCTTCAGCGTGGTTGCGCCGTTGTTGGCGACGAGCTCGTCGAGCACGGCCTTGTAGTCCTCTGCCTCGACCACGACGGCGACGTCGTCATGGTTCTTCGCGGCGGCGCGGATCATGGCGGGGCCGCCGATGTCGATGTTCTCGATGCAATCCTCGAAACCGGCGCGTTTGTCGACGGTCGCTTCGAACGGATAGAGGTTGACGACGAGGAGGTCGATCGGCGCGATGCCGTGGGTCTTCATCGCGTCGGTATGGTCCTTGTTGTCGCGGATCGCGAGCAGGCCGCCATGCACCTTCGGATGCAGCGTCTTGACGCGACCGTCCATCATCTCGGGGAAGCCGGTCAGCTCGGAGACGTCCTTCACCTTGAGGCCGGCGGCGGCGATCGCCTTGGCGGTGCCGCCGGTCGAGACCAGTTCGACATCGTGCACGGCAAGCGCCTTTGCGAACTCGATCAGGCCTGTCTTGTCGGAAACGGAGAGCAGGGCGCGGGTGGCGCGACGGAGATGGTCAGTCATGAGCAAGATCCTCTGTTCAGGGAGTGTCTATGCCCAGGCGCGCGGCGGATATGTGTCGCGCTTCCCGATGGTGCTCCATCCAAGGTCGCCAGTCGCGCGAACGAGCGCTCGATAGCAGCTTTCGGAGTCGCTCTCAACGGCTAGATAGCGCCGGATCGCGCCTGTTTACAAGGGAAGTTCCGGCTCGCGACGGGCATTACGGCGCGCATTGGTCACCGCTGGCGAGGCAGTGGAACGCACAAAACTCCAGCGGATCGAGGGAGCCTGCCGCGCATCCTGCCGGATCACGATCTGCGCGGTGCGGCGCGGCCCGTCATTGCCGGCCAGGAACACACTGTCTTCGAGATCGACCTTGTCGTCGAGCGCCTCAAAGGTCCAGACGTCGCGGTTCGGCAGCACCAGCATGACGCCGCGCGCATCCGACAACCGGCTCGCCTTCACTGCCGGATGCAGATGGAAGCGCAGCGCGAAATCGGCATCGGCGCCCTTGAAGCGTCCGCCTTGCGGCGGCGACAGCGTGTCCTCGCCGTCGATCCGCGCACCGTCATTGGCGATCATCAGCACGCGGCGATGAATCGCGCCGAATTTGGCGAAATAGCCGTCATGCGAGGTTGTAAGCAGGGTGCCGTTCTGGACAATTTCGCGATAGCTCTCGACCTCGACCGGGCCGCTGGTGACGGGCGCGCCGTGCAGGAGGCGCTTCATCGCCGACATCTCGACGAACTGGCAGGATGAGGTGTCGTGATAGGCCAGCGTCGAATGCGCTGCGGTGCCCCGTGCGAACGGCCGCCAATTGTCGCGGCCCGTGGTCGGCATTCCGCAATTGGTGACGATGCGGCTGATGCCGGAGGACAGTTCGAACGACAGGCAGCCGGCATGGGCGTCGTGGCTGACGCCCGCCGGTGGCGGGGGTCCGGTATCGATGATCAGCGTGGTCTGGCCGGCGTCGAGCCGCTGGAAGCCTGTATGCGGCATGTTCGCCATCGGTGCGCCGTGGGTATCGTCATAGGCGAGCAGCGTGGCGAGCAGGTCGGACGGCGTCGCACTCATGCCGTTGAACAGCGCGAAATTGCCGTCCCCATGGCGAAAGAAGCGCAGCATCGGCATCATGCGGTCGATCGCGTTGAGCAGCGCCGGCGGCGGCGCGATGTTACGCGCCGCGAAGGTCTGTCGCAGCGGCAACAGGTCGATCAGGAGATCGATCAGGGCGCCCGGGTTACGGGAGATGTGTCCGCCGTCGGGCAGGATCTGCCGCTGCAATTCGTCGGAGAGCTTTTTCGAGGCGGTGCGGATGTGGCGTGCCTGGTTGGCGAGGCATAACGCCGCGTAGCACAGCGCGATCAGCACCTGGAGCTTCGGCACCCCGTCGGGAATGTCGAGCATGGCGTAGCGCAGCAAGCGGATCTCGCGCGCGAGGGCGCGCAAGTAACGGCGGTAAAACTTGTTGTCGGTGTCGTTGAGCACCAAGGGTGCCTGTGACAGCAGCGAGATCACGCGCCGCGCCAGCACGTCGGCGCGCCGCGCGACCGGTCGGCGCTTGTTGGCAGGGTTCGAGATCCAGTCCTCGACCAGTGCGCGCGCATTCGCCCGCGTCAGCGCGGTGTCGGCGGCGCGTAAGTGCCGCAGCCAACCGAAGCCGAGCAGCGCGACCTCCCAATCCTCCGACGGCGGTTCGAGATCGAAGATCGAGCGGCCATGGCAATTGACGATCTTGCCGGCGAAGACGAAGCGGCCGGCATAGATCTCGGCGGCGCGGGTCGCATCCGCGGTACGCAGGTCATGCGGCGCGATGATCAGCCGGTCGGTGCGGCTGGGCCAGACCCGCGACACCGCCACAGGTCCGCCGCTCGCGCGCGCGAGCATGTTCCGCGCGAAGCGGTTCATCACCAGCGTCGAGATACGTCTGCGTTGAGCGACCGACACGCCTTGCCTTGAAGGGGAGAGGAGGATTCCGACGAATCCTTATTAATCCCAAAATCGCACGGCTGACACCACCTTGAAAGGGTGCGAATTAGCGTCGGGGGTGCAAAATCCAGTGCAAAATCAGGATTTAACGAGCCGAGCCGCGTAGAATCCGTCGAGCCCGCCGAGCTTGGGATCGGCGTTTGGAAGATGACTGGGCAGGGTGCGCAGATCGCCTTCCGCGGTGAGGATTTCGTCGAGACCTGCGACCTCGGACGCCTCGATTGGAACGCGGCGAAGCGCGGGCTCTGCGGCCAGCAGCGCAGCGATGGCCTGCTCACCCTCTTCGGGTTCCAGCGAACAGGTGCAGTAGACCAGCGTCCCGCCGGATTTAAGCAGCGACAGGGATTTGCGCAGCAGCCGCTGCTGGAGCGCGGTCAGGGCGGCGATGTCGGATTGCTGCCGGAGCCATGCCACGTCGGGATGACGGCGGATCGTACCGGTCGAGGTGCAGGGCGCATCGATTAAAATACCGTCGAAGGCTTCGGCAGGGCCGGCCCATTCAACGGCGTCAGCGACGACCGTCTCGGCCTGGAGCGACAATCGCCGCAGGTTTTCGCGCAGCCGCGCCACCCGGGCGGGCGAGCGGTCGATGGCCGTGACATGCGCGCCGGCATGTGCCAGCTGCGCGGTCTTGCCGCCGGGGGCAGCGCAGAGATCGGCGATGGACTTGCCGTTGATATCACCGAACAGCCGAGCGGGCAGCGCGGCCGCGGCGTCCTGCACCCACCATTGTCCCTCGGCAAAGCCCGGCAGCATGGTCACCGCGCCATGCAGCAGCATCCGCACGGTCCCGGTCGGCAGCGTCTCGCCATGCAGGCGGCTTGCCCATTGCGCGGCATCCGACTTCACCGTCAGATCGAGCGACGGCTCGTGGCCGAGCGCGAGCGCCATGTCTCTCGCTGTCGCCTCGCCATAATGCGCGCTCCAGCGCGCGAGCAGCCATGGCGGCAGGTCCAGCGATTGCGTGGCAACTTCCTCGACCAGAGCCTTGCCCTCGCGCGCGCAGCGGCGCAGCACGGCATTGACGAGCCCGGCATAACGCGCGGCGCGCCGGTCGGATTGCACGAGGCGAACGGAGAGATCGACGGCGGCGTGGTCGGGCACGTCCATCCAGAGGATCTGCGCCGCGCCGATCAGGAGCGCGCTCTGCGCACGCGGTGCGTCGGAGGGAATGCCCTTGTCGAGCAGGCGGGAGAGCACGTGGCCAAGCGTGCCGAGGCGGCGCAGCACGGTGGCGACCAGGCGCCGCATCAGCGCGCGGTCGCGGTCGGCCAGCGACTTCAGTCCGGGATGAGCGCCGCTTCCGTCGAGTTGGTCGTCGAGCGTGCGGTGCTTGTGCAGCACGCCGTCGACGATGTCGGCGGCAATCCGCCGTGCCGCAAGACCTGGCACTTCGGACGGAGGGGCGAAACGTTGAGATGGCATGCGGAAGCAAGGTTCTGAGCGAGCGGCAGTTCCGCCGCGATGGGCGCATGCCTTAACCGGCTCGTTTGTGGCACGCGAATATGCCAAATGTAAGAATCGCTTCCGGCTTTTTCAGCCCTTGGGCCCCATTTCAGGGATGCGTTATTGGACGTCGCGCTGCGGGCCGTCCTGCGCTAGAAGAGCCGCACGATGAGTGACCAGCCTTCCGTTCCCGATCGCAAGCCGCTGCCGCCCGCAGCCCAGCGCGCGCTGGCTGAAGCCGAGGCGCGACGGCAGGCCGCGGCAGCCGAAGCCAAAGCGCGGCCGAAGGAGCTTCAGGGACCCAAGGGACCAGAGCCCACTCGCTACGGCGATTGGGAGAGCAAGGGCATCGCTTCCGACTTTTGAGCCCTTGCTGGTCCAGCGGGATGTCCGCCGTGGCCATCACAGATCGCGATGCTCGCGCTCGGTGAGCGACAGGCGACATGATCTCGATGAACTTGCCCGCGCGGCTTGCTTATTCTCTGCTCGGATTCCATCTGCTCGATGCCGATCAGGCTTCCTTGAATGTTTTGGCCGCATGCGCGTCGTCGCCGATCCCGTCACCACGACCGAAACAGGGAATCTCGATTGTCTTCTTGCCACCGCGAGCTGTAACAGCACCTCGCGGTGCGACGATCGGGCCGGCGATGTTCAGCACCGAGAAGACGAATGCGCCGCCGACGAGCGCGAAGTTGGCGACACGATCCGCTCCCGCCGCACCGCGAATTCGTTTGCCTCGCCCATCGAGTCGACAATCCATGAAAGTGGGACTTTCCTGCAGGGCTCGTCTGTCGATCGGAATTGTCGCATCTGGAGCGTCGCACTTGTCCGTTTCCCCGACTCAGCCCTAGCTTGGCTGGATGCGCCTGCCCAATCGCCCTAGTGCCTATCGGCCGCAGTTCGGCGGCTCTCCGTTGCATCGCCGATTCTCCGGACTGTTGCCCTGGATGTTCGTGGTCGGCGTCGTGACGGCTGTCGTGCTTGCCTTCCGGCACGGCACGAACTGGCCCGTCCCGCATGGGCCCGAACGCCAGACCACCGAAGTCGTCCTCCAGCAGGCGGGAGATGCTGGCGCTCGCCAGCCGGTCGAGGTCATCCGCACTGTCGACGGCGACACGTTTCTGGCGCGCGTGCATCAGCGCAGCGGCGGCCATCTCGTTGTGCGGGTTCGCCTGCGCGGCATCGATGCGCCGGAACTGAAGGCATCCTGCCAGGATGAGCTGAACAAGGCCGAAGCCGCCACCGATGCGCTGCGCAATCTGCTCGGTCAGGGGGACGTGACGATTTCCAATCTCGGACCCGACAAATACGGACGCATTCTCGCTGATGTCGCGACCCGGCGGACTGCCAACGTCGCGGCCACGCTGCTCGCGGGCGGTTACGTGCGCAGTTACAATGGCGGCCATCGCGACGGCTGGTGCGCGCGGGGCTGGCGTTTCTGGTAACAAAAAAGCCGCGTCGCAAGACGCGGCTTTCGCAATCCTCTCCCGGTCTCTTCGATCAGTGCGTGACGACCACCGTCGTGCCCACGGGGACGCGGCCATAGAGATCGGTGATGTCGTCGTTGAGCATGCGGATACAGCCATAGGAGACGAAGCCGCCGATCGAGCCCGGCACGTTGGTGCCGTGGATCGCATATTCGCCGCCGGACAGCGTCATCGCCGCAACGCCCATCGGGTTGCGAGGCGAGCCGCCCGGGATGACGTCGGGAATGTTCGGCTTGTCGCGCTTCACCTCGGCAGGCGGTGCCCAGGCCGGATTGAGATACTTGCCGTCGATCTTGGTCGTGCCGGCCCATTGCTTGCCGGCCTTGCCGACGCCAACCGGATAGCGCACGGCATGGCCGCTATCGAGAATGAGATAGAGCCGCCGCTCGCTGGTCTTGACCACGATCGTGCCCGGCGAATAATCGGCCAGGTTCGTCCCGACCATTTCCGGCCGCGCCTCGGCCGCCGTCGACATCAAGACCCCGACCCCGATGGTGGCGGCCAGCGCCACCGCAATCCTCATCGATATCATTTTCCCTTGCCCCGAAAGGATCGTCCAAACCACGCAAACCCGGCAATTGCGGCTTGCCCAGACATTCCTAACCGCGCTTGTTAACCGGATGGTTTCCACGCACGGCCGCCAAGTGCCAGCCAGCGGGGGGAACAAAGGAAATGTTCGAAATAAAGTAAATGACTTGAAAACAACACTCGGCGGGAAAGAGGCGGACGTGCGTCGCGCATGCTGACGAGTGCGTGAGGATGTGAGCCGCGTCATTCCGGGCGCGCGACAGCGTGACCCGGAATCTCGAGATTCCGGGTTCGGTCCTGAGGACCGCCCCGGAATGACGATGGGTTGAGCCTATGCTTGTTTCCGGTTCTGCCGGTTCTTGACGAGGTCGTCGACCACGGCGGGATCGGCCAGCGTCGAGGTGTCCCCTAAGCTGCCCGGCTCGTCCTCAGCGATCTTCCGCAGGATGCGGCGCATGATCTTGCCGGAGCGGGTTTTGGGCAGGCTCGGGGCGAACTGGATTTGGTCGGGCGAGGCGATCGGGCCGATCTCCTTGCGCACCCAGGTCACGAGCTCCTTGCGCAGATCGTCGGTCGGCTCGACGCCGGCCATCAGCGTGACATAGGCGTAGATGCCCTGGCCCTTGATGTCGTGCGGGAAGCCGACCACGGCCGCCTCCGACACCTTCTCGTGCGCGACCAGCGCACTCTCGACTTCCGCGGTGCCCATGCGATGGCCGGAGACGTTGATGACGTCGTCGACGCGGCCGGTGATCCAGTAATAGCCGTCGGCGTCACGCCGGCAGCCATCCCCGGTAAAGTATTTGCCCTTGTAGGTCGAAAAATAGGTCTGTTCGAAGCGGGCATGGTCGCCATAGACCGTGCGCATCTGGCCCGGCCAGGATCGCGTCAGGCACAGATTGCCGGTGGCCTCGCCCTCGAGCACCCTACCGTCGGCATCGACGATCTCCGGCACAACGCCGAAGAACGGTTGCGTCGCCGAGCCCGGCTTGAGTTTTGTTGCGCCCGGCAGCGGCGTGATCAGGATGCCGCCGGTCTCGGTCTGCCACCAGGTGTCGACGATCGGGCAGCGGTCGTCGCCAACGACACGGTGATACCACTCCCAGGCTTCCGGATTGATCGGCTCGCCGACCGAACCGAGCAGACGAAGCGAGGCGCGCGAGGTCTTCTTCACCGGCTCGTCGCCGGACTGCATCAGCGCGCGGATCGCGGTCGGCGCGGTGTAGAAGATGTTGACCTTGTGCTTGTCGATGACGTTCCAGAACCTGGAATTATCGGGATAGTTCGGCACGCCTTCGAACATCAGCGTGGTCGCGCCGTTGGCGAGCGGCCCGTAGAGGATGTAGCTGTGACCGGTGACCCAGCCGACGTCGGCGGTGCACCAGTAGATGTCGCCGTCGTGATAGTCGAAGACGTATTGATGCGTCATTGAGGCGAACACGAGATAGCCGCCCGAGGTGTGCAGCACGCCCTTGGGCTGGCCGGTCGAGCCCGAGGTATAGAGGATGAACAGCGGATCCTCGGCATGCATGTGCTCAAGCGGGCATTCCGTCGTCACCATCGCCGCCGCCTCGTGGTACCAGAGGTCGCGCGTCGGGTTCATGTCGATCTTGCCGCCGGTGCGTTTGACCACGACGACCCAGTCGACGCCGTCGGTTTTGGCGAGCGCCGCGTCGACATTGGCCTTCAGCGGCACCTTCTTGCCGCCGCGCAGGCCTTCGTCCGCGGTGATTATCACCTTGGATTGGCAGTCATTGATGCGCTGGGCGAGGCTGTCGGGCGAGAAGCCGGCGAACACCACGGAGTGGATCGCGCCGATTCGCGCGCAGGCCAGCATCACATAGGCCGCTTCCGGGATCATCGGCAGATAGATGGTGACGCGGTCGCCCTTCCCAACGTTGCGGGTGCGCAGGATGTTCGCCATCCGGCAGACCTCGTCGTGCAGCTCCTTGTAGGTGATGTGACGGGATTGGGAGGGATCATCACCTTCCCAGATGATCGCGGTCTGGTTGCCACGCTTGGCCAGATGCCGGTCGATGCAATTATGGGCGACGTTAAGAACGCCGTCCTCGAACCATTTGATCGAGATGTTGCCGGGCGCGAACGAGACGTTCTCGATTTTCGTCGGCGCCTTCATCCAGTCGATGCGCTTGGCCTGCTCCGCCCAAAAACCGTTCGGGTCCGAGATCGAGCGCGCATACATGTCCCTGTACTTGGCCTGGTCGACCCAGGCCCGCTTCGCCCACTCTGCGGGTACGTCGTAGATCTTCTCGGACATGTTTCCCTCCACATACGGCAAGCCGAACGCATGCGATTGGCAAGCCGACTTGATCGCTGAACGATTATGCGTCGGGCTAACCGGACCCGACAAGGAGCACAAGCTGGACCTTCGGCGGGCGGCCGACCATGCGGAGGATCAAGGTCCGCGATGGCGGCTGGCGCAAATCTGAAGCCGGCCAAGGGCGCCTTTCGGCTCTTTACCCAGATCGCCGAAATAGCGGCGTGCAGAGCCGCATGCGCCGTCTGGAGGTATTTGGCAACCGCCTATCACTGATTCAGGACTCGCAATACGGTTCGGAACACCCTAAATGGCCAACCCGGGTCCAAAGAGACCCCAGGAACAAAAATCAGAACAGCGGCATTGAACGGTAAGACACAGGGCCAAGGCTTAACACTATGATGGATCAGCAGAATCTCGGGACGATGCGGCCCGCTTCAGCCGATCCTGCGGCCATTGCCCTCGCCAAAGCCCTTGGACAATGGCCGAAACCAGCTGGTTTTGGGCGTTCCAGCCCCAAAAAGACCTTCGACACGAGGCCGGCGGCAACCGTCGAGGCGCTCGCAAGGGAACTCGGCCTACGGCTCAGCGACCAAAACGAGCTGACCATCCGGCGCATCAAGCGCGGCAAGGGCTATTCCTTCGTCCGCCCGAACGGGGCCCATATCCGCGACGCCCGCACCATCCGCCGGCTGCACGCCATGGCAGTGCCGCCAGCTTACCGGGAGGTGCGCTACTCCGCCGATCCGAGCTCGCATCTCCAGGCCGTGGGACGCGATGCCGCGGGTCGGCTGCAATATCGCTATCACGCCGATTGGGAGAAGGTCCGCGAGCACCGCAAGGCGCATCGCCTGGAGAAGCTTGTCGGCGCGCTGCCCAAAATCCGGCGCAAGGTCTCGGCGTTCCTGTCGGGCGACGAGCCGACGCGCGAATTCGCGCTCTCGGCCGTCATCGAACTGATCGCCCGCACCGCGATCCGTCCGGGCAACGAATCCTACGCCCGTCTCAACGGCACTCGCGGCGCCACCACGCTGCTCAAGTCCAACGTCACGCTGGAAGACGATTGCTTTGTGATGACCTTCAAGGCGAAGGGCGGCAAGGCGGTGCGGAAGGAGTGCGACGCAGCCAAGCTAGTCCGCGCCATCGGCATTTTGCAGCGCGTTCCGGGCAAGCGCATGTTCCAGTATCGCGATGCCTACGGCATCGTGCGCGCGGTCAATACCACGCAGGTGAATGCGTTTCTGCGCGAGATCGCCGGCATCAAGATCTCGCTGAAGGATTTTCGCACGCTGATGGCGTCCGCCGTGGTCGTGGAATCGCTGTCGCGGATCACGCCGGCGACCAGCCAGCGTGGCCGCAAGAAGCAGGTGCTTGACGCAATCCGCGCCGCCGCCGACCAGCTCTCCAACACGCCGGCGATCTGCCGCAAGAGCTACGTCCACGACACCATCGTCACCGCCTTCGAGGACGGCATCCTCGAACGCTTTGCCGCGACCATGAAGGGCCAGCGCTCGCAGGCGAGGCGCGAGCAGCTTCTGGCGCAAGTGGTGGCGACCGCGGCGGTCTGATCCGCCTGTCGGCTACGCTTTGTTCGAAACGCCGCGGTCCGGACCGGGATCGCCGCCCGCAGCGGCCGTGGTGAGCCGTTCCAGATAGTGTGCCCACCCCGTCGCATGTGCGGCGGCCTGTTCTGCGGTCGGCAAGCCGCTGTGGGTCATCCGCAGCAACGTGCCGCCGTCCTGCTCAATCAGATCGATCTCGACCAGGCTCGAGCCGGGCGGCACTTCCTGGCCGCCCTCCCAGCCGAACGTGTAGGCGAGACGATGCACCGGCACGACCTCGCGGAAAGCGCCGCGGGCGACGCCGCCGCGCGGGCCGACGCCCTTCAGAAGATAGAGCCCGCCGGGATGCGGCTCCGTGGTCGCGTCGGAACCCATCCAGCTCAAAATCTTCTCGGGGTCGGTCAGATAGGCGAAAACAGTCGCGCGCGGGGCGGCGATCTGGGTCTCGCGTCGCACTATGAACGGTTCGGTCATTGGCGATCATCCCTGGGCTCACACTCGGACATGGCGGGGCCGGAGCGGCCCGTCAAGGATTGCCCGTGACAAAGACGGCGCGCTTTCGTCATGATTGAGCCATGCACCTCTCCCCGACCCTCGCCTGGCTTGTCGATGCCGCCGCAGATAGTGTTGGGGCGGACCGCCTGCTTGCGGAACTCGGCGCACATTTGGTCGCTGATGGCGTGCCGCTTGCAGCGGGCGCGCTGACCCTGGAAGTGCCTCACCCGCTGATCGCGAAGCGGACCTGGTTGTGGCGCGCCGATACCGGCCGGGTGATCGAAGCGCTCGGCTTTGCGCCGGGCGGCCTGGCACCGGACCCGCCGAACGATGCCGGCCGCCGCTGGCTGCGCGATATCGCGGGCGGTGAGGTGCAGGAAGACATCGTCGGACGGGCCGATGGGCCTTTGCTCGGGTGGATCGGGCCGCGTCCGTTCACCTCGGACGAGATCGAACGATTGCGTCAGGCTGCACGTTTTGCCGCGACGCCGCTCGCCGTGCTCGCCGCGCGTGCCACGTTGCGGGCGACGCTCGACGCCTATCTCGGCAAGCGCAGTGCGGAGCGGGTGCTGGCGGCGCCGCTGCGGCGCGATCTTGGCGACACCATTCAGGCCGCGTTGCTCTATGCCGACTTGCGCAACTTCACCGGTTTGTCGGAGACAAGTCCGCCGGGCGATGTCATCGCAGCGCTCGATGCCTGGTTCGACCGCATCGCCGGCGCCGTTCACGCCTTCGGCGGCGAGGTGCTGAAATTCATCGGCGACGGCGTGCTGGCGATCTTTCCGGTGGTCGAAGCGTCACCGCGGCGTGCCTGCGAGGCCGCTCTGCGCGCCGCGAGCGCGGCCGAAGCCGGGATGGCCTATCTCAACGAGGAGCGCCGCGGCAACGGCTCGCCGCCGCTCGCGTTCGGTGCCGCCCTCCATCTCGGCGAGATGCTCTGGGGCAATATCGGCGCTGCCAACCGGCTCGATTTCACGGCGATCGGCCCCGCCGTCAATCTCGTCAGCCGGCTCGAAGGGTTATGCAAGCCGTTGGGGCGGACCGTGCTGGTGTCGGGCGCGCTCGCTGCAGAGACGGACATGCCTCTGATCGCGCTCGGATCGCATTCGCTGCGTGGGATCGCCGCGCCGTGCGAGGTGTTTGCGCTGCCGGAGACGTAGGGTCGAGTTTCGCTTATTCGGGCTACGTACCTAGGACGACATCCCACCCATCTTGCAGACGAGCTTCCACTCCTCCGCCGTCACCGGCTGCACCGACAGGCGCGAATATTTCACAAGCGCCATGTCGGCGAGCTTCCTCTCGGCCTTGATCGCCGCCATCGTCACCGGTGTCTTCAGGGGCTTGTCGGCCTTGATGTCGACGCAGACGAACTTGCCGGTCTTGTCGGTCGGATCCGGATAGGCTTCCTTGATGACCTCCGCGATGCCGACGATCTCCTTGCCCTCGTTGGAATGATAGAAGAACGCCTTGTCGCCCCTCTTCATGGCGACGAGGTTCTGGCGCGCGGTGAAGTTGCGCACGCCGGTCCAGGCCTCGCCCTTGGCGCCCTTCGCCACCTGCTGGTCCCAGGACCACACCGACGGTTCGGATTTCACCAGCCAATAAGCCATGTTCATTCCTCTGCCTTGAAGGGGCGCGTCAACAGCCCCGAGATCGCGGCGTCGATTGTGCTCCGGCCGCTCAGGATCGAAGCGACCGCTTCCGATACCGGCATCTCGATGTTTTGCGAAGCCGCAAGCTCGATCAGCACCGGCGCGGTGGACTCGCCCTCGGCAAGCTTGCCTGCGGGCGGGTTCTCACCGCGGCCCAGTGCGAGGCCAAGCGCGAAATTCCGTGATTGCGGGCTCGAACAGGTCAGAATGAGATCACCGAGGCCGGACAGGCCCGTGAGGGTCTCGCTGCGCGCACCAAGCGCGCGACCGAGGCGTGTCAGTTCGGCAAAGCCGCGGGTCGTGAGCGCGGCCTGGGCCGAGGCGCCAAGCTCGCGTCCGACCGCAATGCCGACCGCGATCGCCAGCACGTTCTTGGCCGCGCCGCCGATCTCGACGCCGCGGATGTCGGTGGAATGATAGGGCCGGAATGTCGGCGAGCCCAGCGCCTGCACGAGCCTGGTAGCCAGCGCTTCTTCCTTCGCCGCCAGCGTTACCGCGGTCGGCAGGCCGCGCGCGACATCGTCGGCGAAGCTCGGGCCTGACAGGATCGCCGGCTGCGCGCCCGGTGCAGCTTCGGTGATCACATCGGTCATGAATTTGTGGGTGCCGTGCTCGATGCCCTTGGCGCAGGCGACGACGGGTACCGGCCTTGCAATGTGCGAAGCCAGCAGGTTGACCGCGCCGCGCAGGTGCTGCGCGGGCGTTGCGATCAGCAGCATGTCGGCGCGCGCGGCGAGCGCCAGATCGCTCGTCACGACGATTTCCGCAGCGATCCGCACGCCGGGCAGCCGCGGATTGTCGCGCGTCGAGGCAATCCGCGTCGCATGTTCGGCATTGCGCGCCCACAGCATCACGTTCCGTCCTGCCCGCGCCGCCACAATTGCGAGAGCCGTGCCCCAGGCACCTGCCCCGACCACGGCGACGGAATCGAACGCGGTCATCACTAGAATCCCGCTCGCGTGTTGCCGTAGCCCGCCGGTGCCGTCGCGTTGGCATCGAGCAGCCAGCGTGCGCGGGGCTGCGCGTCCATCGTATCGGTCATGCCGAGCGCGAGGCGTTCGGCGCCGGCCCAGGCGATCATCGCGCCATTGTCGGTGCAGAGCTCGGGCGGCGGCATGATCAGCTGGGTCCCGGCCTGCTGCGCGACGTCGTGCAGGGCCCCGCGGATCGCCTGATTGGCGGCCACGCCGCCGGCGGCCACGAGCGCGCGCGGCGCGCCGAACCGCTCGCGGAAATGTCTTAGACCGACGCTCAACCGGTCGGCCGTCGACTCCAGCACGGCGGCTTGAAAACTCGCGCAGAGGTCGCTGATGTCCTGCAGTGTGAGCTCGGCGATGCGACTTGCTTCGTTGCGGACGGCCGTCTTCAAACCGGATAGCGAGAAATTGGCGTCGGGGCGCCCTTGCATCGGGCGTGGAAAGGCGAAGCGGATCGCATCGCCGCTTGCCGCCGCGCGCTCGACCTGCGGACCGCCGGGATAAGGCAGGCCCAGCATCTTCGCGACCTTGTCAAAGGCCTCGCCAATGGCGTCGTCGACTGTGGTGCCGAGCCGCACATACTTGCCGACGCCGGTGACCGCAACGATCTGGGTATGTCCGCCCGAGGCGAGAAATAGGCAATAGGGAAATTCGATCCCGTCGGTGAGACGTGGCGTCAGCGCGTGCGCCTCCAGGTGGTTCACGGCGATGAGCGGGGTGTCGTGCACCATCGCGATCGCCTTGGCGGTGGTGAGCCCAACGATGACGCCGCCGATCAGCCCCGGACCCGCGGCCGCCGCGACCCCTCCCAGCTGGGCGAAGCCGACGCCGGCCTCACTCATGGCGCGGCCGATGATGTCATCGAGCAGATCGACATGGGCGCGGGCGGCGATCTCCGGTACCACGCCGCCGAAGCGGGCGTGCTCCTCGACCTGCGACCGTACGATGTTGGACAGGATCTTGCCGCTACCGTCATGCGCGCGCTCGACCACGGCTGCGGCGGTTTCGTCGCACGTGGTTTCGATGCCCAATACCAGCATTGGCGAATTGTTATCCAACTTGCGCCCTTGCGCTCATCCGTAAAGCAGAGTTCTGGTACGTCCGGTAGCATTCCGGGCACGGCTTGCGCAATCGTCACGCGCGGCCGCCCTCGCAAATGGCCACCGTCAAATGGCTCGGGAACACCAAGCGATGTCCATTCTCGTCACACGACCACATCCCGACAATGAGGCGACGGCGGCGAGTTTGCGCGCGCGAGGGCATGTGGTGCTGCTTGCGCCGGTGCTCAAGTTCGAGCCGGTCGCCTTTCATGACGAGAGTGAGACGAGCTATAACGGCATCATCGTTACATCGGCCAATGCGATCCGCGGCGTCGCGCCGCAATTGCCGGGCCTTGGTCTGTTGCACTTGCCGCTGTTTGCGGTCGGCGAGCACACGGCTATTGCGGCACGCGACGCCGGCTTTGCCGAGGTGATCGTTGCCGGTGGCGACGCCGCGGCCTTGCGCGACAAGGTGGTGCAGAGTGCACGCGACAAGGTGCTGAAGAAAAGGAGCACGCTGCTTTATCTGGCGGGTGCGGATCTGTCGCGTGATCTCGGCGCCGAGCTCAGCGCCGAAGGATTCAATGTGGTCACGCAGACCACTTATCGCATGGCTCCGGTCAAGTTGCTGCCGCGAGAAGTTTGCGAGGGCTTTGCCACCCACGGGATCGAGGCGGTGCTGCACTACTCCCGGCGCAGCGCGCGGGCGTTCCTGGAGGCGGCGCGGGACGAAGGTGTCGAAATCTCGGCGCTGGCTATACCGCAATGCTGCCTGTCCGAGACGGTTGCCGGCGTGCTGCGAGAGGCCGGCGCGTCGCAGGTTCTGGTGGCGGCGACGCCGGACGAAAATGCCTTATTCGACACCTTGGAGCGTGCTTTGCGCACCCGTTTGGCGTAAGAGGTCGAGCCGAATCCGACGCAATCGGATCCGAAGGATCTGTGCAAGGTATGGATGTGAGGAACCGTCACGATGGTCGACGACAAGCCTGAAGACGCAGGATTGGCCCCCGACAGCCGTCGTGCCAAGCGTGCCCCGCCCACCATCGACCTCGAGGCGAGCGAAGTCTCGACCCAGCCGCAGCAGGCGGCGGGCGAGCCCGAGGCTCAGCCGACGCCGGAGCACGCCGAGCCCGAGCCGGCACAATCCGAGCCGGCAAAGTCCGAACTTGCTGACGCTGAGCCGGAACGTGACGAGGCGCCGGCCGCTGTGGCATCCGCGCCCGTATCGCAGCCGATTTCGCCCTGGGTCGTTGCCCCGCTCTCCGGCGCTGTCGCAGCGGCAATCGTGATTGCGGTCGGTTGGATGCTGGGCTGGCCCGCGGTGCAGGCGCCGCCTGCCGCACCGCAAGTCACGAGCGCGACGGTTGATGCGCTCAGCGGGCGTGTGAGCGCAGTCGAAGCCAAGGCCGGCAAGCCCGTCGCCGATCCGGCGATGACGGCGCGGATCGACGCGCTGGAGAAGTCCGTCAGCAGTCTGCGCAGCGATATCGCCAATCTGCGCGCACAATCCGACAAGACTGCGAGCGCACTGAACGACGTGAAATCCGCTCCAGGTGCTGCCGCGCCCGATTTTGCCACGCTCAACGACCGCATCGCGCAGCTCGAGCGCGCCAGCAGGACCGAACGGGCCGAGCTCGCGCAGCAAGGCGAGAAGATCGCCGACGCCAGGACGATGGACGACAAGCCGCTGCGCCATGTGGTGGCGGCGGCCCTGCTCGACGTCGCCGTTCGCCATGGCGATCCCTATCAACAGCAATTGGCAGCGGCGCGATCGCTGGCGGCAAAGCCGGATATGCTGAAGCCGCTCGACGCCTTTGCATCGTCCGGCATCCCGACGCCGGTCGCGCTGAGCCGCGAGCTTCTCAATATCGTGCCGAAGCTGTCGCCGCCGGCGGAAACCCAGACCGGCGGTACCGGTATCGTCGAGCGTCTCCAGGCGGGCGCGTCGAAGCTCGTCCGCATCGAACGCACCGACGGCATCGGCAATGACCGCGGTGCGATCGTGGCGCGCATCACCTCGGCGGCGCTGCGCAACGATGTGGCGGAGGCGCGTCGCGAGCTGAAGTCGCTTCCGGAGACTGATCGCACTGCCGCGCAAGCCTGGCTCGACAAGGCCGATGCTCGCGACGCCGCGCTCGCCGCCTCCCGCAAATTCGCCGACGATGCCATGGCGGATCTCGCCAAATCTGATCCAGCCAAGCCTGCTCAATAAAGATTCGCGCAACGATCGGCGCGTATAGGGATCGCCATGCTTCGCATCGTCCTCTTTCTCATTCTGATCGCATTGGCGGCGGCCGGCGGAGCCTGGGTTGCCGATCAGCCCGGCGATCTGGTCCTGACCTGGGGCGGTCTCCGTGCCACGACGACCTTTCCCGGGTTCGTGCTCGGGCTCGGCATCTTCGCAGCCGCGATCGTGCTGGTCTGGAGCGTCTTGACCATGATGTGGCGCATGCCGGGGCGTCTGCGCCGCCGTCGTCATGAGAAGCGCCATGCCCGCGGTCGCCACGCTATCACTCACGGCCTGCTCGCGATCGGTCATGGCGACACCGCGCTTGCCCGTCGACATGCGGCAGCGGCGCGACGGCATGCGCCGGACGATCCGCTCGCGCTGCTCTTGCACGCGCAGTCGGCGCAGCTCGAAGGCAATCGCGACGAAGCGCAGCGCGTCTTCCGCGCCATGACCGAGCGTGAGGACACGCGGCTGCTCGGCCTGCGGGGCCTGTTCATCGAGGCGCAGCGCGCCGACGATGCGCTCGGCGCCGTGACGATCGCGGAGGAAGCCATCAAGCTGTCGCCGTCCTCGACCTGGGCCTCCCATGCCGTGCTTGGCTTCCGCTGCGCGCGCGGCGACTGGGGCGGCGCGCTCGCGATCCTCGATTCGAATCTGTCCGCGGGTCTGATCGACAAGGGTACCTATCGCCGGCAGCGCGGCGTCCTGCTCACCGCCCGCGCGCTGGAATTGGAAACCATGGATCGCGACGTCGCGCGCGAGAGCGTGATGGAGGCGATCAAGCTCGCGCCGACCCTGGTGCCGGCCGCGGTGCTCGCCGCAAGGTTCGAGAGCGAGGCGCATCAGGTGCGCCGCGCCATGAAGCTGATCGAGGCCGCCTGGCTCGCCAATCCGCATCCCGATCTTGCGGAAGCCTATGCCCATGTGAAGCTCGGCGATTCCGCCCGGCAGCGCTTGCAGCGGGTCGAGACGCTCGCGGCCAAGACGCCTGCCGACAAGCCCGGCCATGTCGAGGGCCAGCTCGCGATCGCGCGCGCTGCGATCGATGCCGCCGAGTTCGCCCGCGCGCGCGAGGTGCTCGCACCGTATCTCAACGATCCGACCCAGCGCGTCGCGCTGCTGATGGCCGAGATCGAGCGTACCGAGCATGGCGATGGCGGCCGTGCGCGCGCGTGGACCTTGCGTGCGGTGCGGGCCCGCCTCGATCCAGCCTGGACTGCGGACGGCTATGTCAGCGACCGCTGGCGCCCGGTCTCTCCGGTCACCGGCCGTCTCGACGCCTTCCAATGGCAGACGCCGGTCGCGAGCCTGCCTTCCGACAAGGGCACCACGATCGAATCCTCGGCCTTCGAGGAGGCCATGCTGGCGGCGCCCCCGCCGAAGCGAGTGACCGTGGCCAGCGAGGCGCCGGTGGAACCGCTGGAGACGGCCCCCGCCCTCGCCGCCCAGGACAATTCCCCTCCTCAGGCCAAGGAAGGTTCCGAGAAAGCTCCCGAGGAAGCCCCCAAGGAGGCTGCCAAGGAAGAGCCAACGATCGCGCCTTCCGAGCCGCTTGATCCGGCTCCCGCGCCTGCCGAATCATCGCCGCCGGCGGCAACGCCGGTCTTCCGGAGCCGTGCCGATATTGGCAAACCCGGACCGGCCCCCATCCCCGCCGTGATCCCGATCGTGCGCGCGCCGGATGATCCCGGGGTCGACGACGAGGGTCCGAGCGACGAATTTACGGAACAAATCGGCACGCCAAAGGCCCAGGCCGGCGGGTGGCGCGGATTCTGGTCTCGCTGGGGCGCATGAGGCCCATTTCGAACGCTTGTCCTTGCCAATTCGGGCCATGCCCGATATCAGGGGCGCGCGTATCGGGGCCGGCATCGTCCTGGCTCCGGCTGGGTTCGCCGCAATAGCTCAGTCGGTAGAGCACGTCATTCGTAATGACGGGGTCGGGGGTTCGAATCCCTCTTGCGGCACCAGCGCCCCTTTTGTCTAGCCCGGACACATAGGTAACAGGTCGTACCTGAGACATGGGTGACAACCTCGTGCCGAACGGGTTGTCGAGGGTTGCAGGGTTCTTCACGCATTGATGGCACACCCCATTGTTGCTCGGCCCGCGCTCTCGCCGCCATGTCCCGAGCTGTTGACGAGAGCCCAAGAACGTGGATGGCCGGGACGAGCCCGGCCACAGCGCAAGTTGAAGCTATCTGAGCGGGTGATCGCCTACTGCGAGACCGTCTGCACCACACTCGATATCGGGCGGGAGTTCGTGCCTGAGGTCGGCACCTTCAGGTCCTTCAGCAACGCCTCGTCATATTCCGGCAGCGTCTGGAGGCTCGTCTTGGCCTTCATCTGCACGATCTTGTAGCCGCCGGCCTTGAGCCGCGCGAGCAGCCCCGGCATGGCTTCGCCGGTGTGCTTCTGGAAGTCGTGCATCAGGATGATGCCCTTGCCGAGCTTGTCCAGCCTGGTCATCACGGTCTCGACGATCTTCTCCGGCGTGGCGCCCTTCCTGAAGTCGAAGGAGTCGATGTCGGTCGAGAACATCGCGACATTGCGGGTGCCGAAATAGGTCACCATCGCCGGATTGTGCTGAAGCTGCGGGAAGCGGAAGAACGGCGCCGGATTGGTGCCGAGCGCGAATCTCACTGCGCTGAAGCCCTTCTCGACCTCGTCCTTGACCTGCTGCTCCGTCATCTTCTTGCTGTTGAGGTTGACATGCGACCAGGTGTGCGTGCCGACCGTGTGGCCCTGGGCCAGCACCTGGCGCAGGATCTCCGGATGATAGGTTGCGTGCTTGCCGACCGAGAAAAACAGGCCCTTGGTGCATTCATCCGCGAGCGCCTTGAGTACCGCGGGCGTATTGACCGGCCACGGACCGTCGTCGAAGGTCAGCACGACCTCCTTCTCGGTCAGAAAGTCGAACTGCTTGAAGTGCTCGAAGCCGAAGCCGGGACCGCCTGTGGTGTCGATCTCGACCACGCGGGCAACACCCAGCGCATTCGGATTGGCGCAGGCTTGTTTCTGCTGCACCGGCATGGCCGGGGCGGGCGATGGGGCAGCTGCCGCCGGCTTGGCCGCGATCGCCGCGGTGGTCTCGACGTCATCCTTGGCGGCGAGCTTCGCCGGTGCCGGCAATGGATCGGCGGCACGGGCTGCAACTGTCTTGGGGGCGCCCTGATCGGCGCGCGCGGAATAATAAAACCAACCGCCGGCGGCGATCACGACCGCCGCAACTACACTGGCCAGCATCAGGCCCAACGCATTACGCATCGCTATTCTTTCCAATTACGCAACCAAACCGGCGGAATTTCCCGCGCGACGAGCCATTAATGCGAAGGAACAGTTAACGTGACACCAACGCGACGCCGGTCGCGCAGGAATTTCAGCGAGGTGCGCCAAAGTGGAAGTGCGCCAAAGTGACTGAGGTCACAGAGGCTGTGCCTCCCGTGACCATCATCACGGTGGAAACGGTTTGGCCGGAGCATCGTAGTTCCCATCAACAACCGGCGCCGTTCCGACGGTGCCAATGGGAGCTTCAAATGACCAAGTCGTTTTCCAGCAGGATCCGCGACACCAACCTGGCCCTGTGCTTTGCCGCCATCGTGTCGACCGTCTCGACGACCTCGGGCTTCGCCTTCTCGGCCGAAGCGCAGCAGATGTGCACTGGCGATGCCTTCCGACTCTGCTCCGCGGACATTCCCAATATCCCGAAGATCACGGCGTGCATGATCAAGCATCGTTCTGACTTAAGCGCCGGCTGCCGCGCGGTGATGGACAAGGACCTCGCCAAGGGCGCGTCGCGCAAGGTCGCTGACACGCAGGACAAGCAGTAAGCAACACGGCGATCGTTGCGTCGGATAGCTCCCCTCGCGATGTGCCCCGGCGTCAAGCCGGGGCCATGCGGCGGCACGTTGCAGCCACTCAACAAAGCCGTTGCGGCCTTAGGACCATCGCACTAGCTTCGCCCGCACATTTCTTCCGGGTAAGAGGCATTACGCGATGGCTAGATTTCTTTTCGTTATTTCTTTGCTCCTGTGCGCATCGGCCGCGTCCGCGCAGCAGCAGCCCGGCCACGATGCCTGCGCGCGTGATGTCAGTCGCTTCTGCCGCGCCGTGATGAACAATGGCGATGGCGCCGTGCTCGCCTGCCTGAAGCAGAACCGCACCCGGCTGAGCAAAGGCTGCGACAAGGTGCTGACGGATCACGGGCAGTAAGCTGTCATTCCGGCCTCGCGCCTGACGGCGCGCTGCGGAATGACGAACGTGAGGCTTACGTGCTGCTCCCCGCCGCGGTCGCGACCACCGGCAGCACTTCGCTATTGGCGCGGTCCGGCGTGTCCTCCTTCCAGCGCACCGAGCCGAACGGACGCTCCAGCATGCGCCGGATCCGCACCGGCTCGGGGCCGATGTGGAAGGCCATGGCTTCCTGATGCAGCGCGCGTTCGGACTGAGTCGAACGGTTGCGCTGGCGTAAGTAGTCGAGCCAAGTCGGACAATGATAGCGCTCGGTCCACAATTCCGGATCGGCGATGTCGCGTGCGATCGACCAGCCATAGGCGCCGTTGCGCTGCCGGGAGAGCTGTACGTCCTGCATCACATTGTGGAAGGCGCGGGCATTCTCTTGGCTTACGCGGTATTCGATCTCAACCACCAGGGGCCCGCTGCGGCCGGTCAGCGACAGCTTCACCTCAGGATCGGCCAGCACCTCGGCATCCTCATTGCGCGCGCCGACGCGCGGCATCGCTAGCCAGACGCCGAGCAGCGGCGAGATCAGCATCAGGCCGGCCGCGACCAGGAGTGCGACCTCGACCCCGGCATAGTCGGTGAGATGGCCCCAGCCCCAGGCGCCGATCGCGATACCACCCGAGATCGAGGCCTGGAACGCCGCGAGCGAGCGGCCCGCGACCCAGCGCGGCGCCGAGAGCTGCACGCCGATATTGAACAGCGCGATCGCGGCCATCCAGACCGCGCCGGCCAGCACCAGCGCGGTTGCCGTCAGCACCGGCTCCGTGCTCAAGCCGAGCGCGGCCATCGCAAACGCCATCGAGATGGTGCAGGCGCGGATCGCGGCTTCGCCGCTCATGCGCTTGCGCAATTCATGGATGTTGAGCGCGCCGATCACGGCCCCCATGCCGAAGGCGCCGAGCATGATGCCGTAGGTCTGCGCGCCGCCATGCAAGAGGTCGCGCGCGACCAGCGGCATCAGCGCCATCACGGCCCCGCCGATCAGGCCCATCACCAGCGTGCGCAACAGCACGATCTTGATCGGCGGTGAATTGGTGATGTACCGGAAGCCCGATACCATCGCGCGGTTGAGCTTCTCTCGCGGCAGGCGCGAGGGTTCGGTGTTGCGGCGCCAGAGCAGCAGCACCACCAGCAGCGGCAGATAGAGAATCGCGTTGCAGGCGAACGCCGCCACCGCGCCGAGCGCAGCGACGATCACGCCGCCAACTGCGGGACCGAAGCTGCGCGCAATGTTGTAGCTGATGCCGTTGAGCGCGACGGCCGAGGGCAGTGCGTCGGGCGGCACCTGTTCGCTCACCGAGGACTGCCAGGCGGGGCCGAACAGCGCATTGCCGCTGCCGACGACGAAGCAAAAGGCGAGCAGCAATTCTGGCGTGATCAGATTAAGGCCGGCCAGCACAGTGAGCGCGCTCGCGCCGACCAGCGCGATCGACAGCGAGACCAGAGTGACGATGCGTCGATCATACATGTCTGCGATGGCGCCCGCCGGCATCGAGATCAGCATGATCGGCAACATGAGCGCGGTTTGCACCAGCGCCACCTTATTGGCCGAGGCCGCCATCTGCGTCATCGCCCAGGCGGCACCAACGCCTTGGATCAGGAGGCCGAGATTGGAGAGCAGGCTGGCAAGCCAGATGCGCCGGAATACGGTGTACCGCAGCGGCGCGGTGATGCGTTCGGCGACAATTTTCTGGCGGTTGCTCTGCTCGGTCATATCCCTTCCAAACGGTCTGGCAGAAATGGTCCTGGCGATTCCGGCAAATTCAGTGATGCCCGCGAAAGTCCTTCGCTGTCCAGTGGTTAGGCCGGTATAAGCGGTGCAAAGAGGCGTTTGCCGGGGAGGAACAGATGAAGCTGTCGCGACGGACGATCCTGCAAGGGGTCAGCAGCTTGCCTTTCGCAGTTGCGAGCTTGCGGGCGGGCGCGATGGCCCAAACCGCACCGGCCGCCACGCCAAGCACTGAGCTGCCGCCGATCCTGTTGGTCCACGGCAACGGCGACTACGACGCGCTCTGGATGACGACTTTGTGGCGGATGGAATCGAACGGCGTCGCACGCGATCGCATGGCGGCGATCAATTTCACCGATCCGCTGGCGCGCAGCGACGACAAGGTCGAGCAGGCGAACCGGTTCTCGACCGAAGACCAGCGCCGCGAGCTCACCGCCGCCATCGCTGACCTGAAGCGCCGTACCGGCGCGCCGCGCGTGGCGCTGGTCGGCAGCTCCCGCGGTGGCTATGCGATCCGTAACGTCATCAAAAATGGCGGTGCCGGCGATGTCAGCCACGCCGTGTTGTGTGGCACGCCCAATCACGGCGTGTTCGCGACCGACGACCAGCCCAACAACGAGTTCAATGGCCGCGGCGCATTCCTGCGCGGCTTGAACGAGGGCGAGAGCGAGGTGACGGCGGGCACAGCTTTTCTCACCTTGCGCAGTGACGGCCTGGACAAATATGCCCAAGCCGACGGCCGTTTCATCGGAAACCCCGGCGTCCCGACCGGTGTTACCGCGGAGGGGCCGGAGCTGAAGGGCGCCACCAACCTCGTGCTCGGTGCGCTCGATCATCGCGAGGTTGCGTTTCATCCGCGCGCATTTCGCGAGATCTACAAGTTCGTCGCCGGCCGCGAGCCGATGCGCATCGCGATTGTGCCGGAGCCAAGCGTGAAGTTGAGCGGTTTGGTCACGGGCACGCCGGGCGGCGTGCCGACCAACCGTCCGGTGGCCGGCGCAACCGTCGAGGTCTTCCGCGTCGATCCCGAGACCGGAGAGCGCAAGGGCGGTGCGCTGCACAGCTCAACGATGGCCGCTGGGGACCGGTCCAGGTCGATCCCACCTGGTCGCTCGAATTCGTCCTGGCATCGCCCGACGCGCCGACGACGCACATCTACCGCTCGCCATTCCCGCGCTCGTCGGACGTCGTGCACCTGCGGCCCGCGCGCCCGCTCGGGCCGGCTGACAAGGACGCAGGAGCTGTCGTGATCATGTCTCGGCCGCGCGGCTATTTCGGTCTGCCACGCGACGTGGTGCTGCTCGACGGCAAGGAGCCGGCCGACGTCAAATCGGGCGTGCCCACGGATGCGGCAGCAACCCTGCGGCTTCCGGCGAGCGAGGTCGGGCGTAACATCGTGGCCCAGTTTGGCGAAGAACGGATTGTGGCACGCGCCTGGCCCGCCTCTGAGAACAGGATTGCGATTGCCGAGCTGACTTATTAGCTGTTTGCTTGCGTCACTTCCGCGGGAGAGAGCCATGAACATCGCCAGCGTGCGTCGGCCCATCATCCCTCCGACCCCGCCGCGTGCGCCGGACGATATGTCGTTCTTTGGCAAGCTCGCGGTGATCCGCCAGAACATGATCGCGTCCTGGGGGCAGCGCGCCTATGAGGAAGACGTCATCCCGGGCCGCTTTTTTTTCCGCAACAGTTTCATCCTGAACCAGCCGGACGCGATCCGGCACGTCCTGCTCAGCAATTACGAGAACTATACGCGCACGCCGGCGGGCATCCGCATGCTGCGCCCGGTGCTCGGTGACGGCCTCCTGATTGCGGAAGGTCATTCCTGGACGTTTCAGCGCCGCACGCTAGCCCCGGCCTTCACGCCGCGCGCTACCGCAAATCTCGTCCCGCACATGACCGCGGTGCTCGACGAAGCGATTGCGAAGCTCGACGCGCGAACCGGCGAGCCGGTCGATCTGCGCGAGGTCATGCAGCGCATGACGCTCGAGATCGCCGGACGCACGATGTTCTCGTTCGGTATGGACCGCCATGGCACGAGCTTGCGCAATTTCATCATGGAATATGCCGCGCGGCTGGGACGGCCCTATTTCCTCGACATGGTGCTGCCGGTGTCCTGGCCGAGCCCGATGGATCTTGCACGAGCGCGCTTTCGCAAGCGCTGGACCGAATTCGTTGCCATGCTGGTCGCCGAACGGCGCGCGGCGGGCAAGAAGGACGGCGCGCCGCCGCGTGACCTGTTCGACCTCATGGACGAGGCCCGCGATCCTGAAACGGGCAAGGGCTTTTCCGACGGACAGCTCGTCGACGAGGTCGCAACCATGATCCTGGCGGGTCACGAGACAACGGCGACGGCGCTGTTCTGGGCGCTCTATCTGCTGTCGCTCGACCCTGGCACGCAGGAGGAGGTCGCCTCCGAGACCCGCGGCGAACATCTCGACAGCATGGCCGACATCGAGCGGCAGAAATTCACCCGTGCCGTGATCGAGGAGACCATGCGGCTCTATCCGCCCGCCTTCCTGGTCGCGCGTGCCGCGCGCGAGAAGGACAACGCGGCCGGCATCGAGATCGGCAAGGGCGACATCATCATGATCGCGCCGTGGCTTTTGCACCGGCACGAGAAATTGTGGGATCAGCCGAACGCGTTCATTCCAAAGCGCTTCATGGCGAAAGAGCCGCCTGATCGCTTCGCATATCTGCCGTTCGGCGCGGGCCCCCGCGTCTGCATCGGCGCGCCGTTTGCGCAAGCCGAATCGGTGCTGGCGCTGGCCCGGCTGATCGGCGCGTTCCGCGTCGAGCTTGCCGATACCGTTCCCGTGATTCCGCATGGCGTCGTCACGACGCAGCCAGACCACTCACCCATGTTCCGCATCACGCGTCGGTAACGGACGCTCGTCTGGCCGATGGCGTGATCCACCTTAGACAGAGCCCCCGCCATGAGCGACATCCAGGCCCAGTTTTCCGTTCTGAAGCAGACCGCCGACGCCAAGGTGGTCGACGCGATTGCGCAACTGATCGCCAATGGTCAGGATCGAGACCTCAACCGCATCAACGTGCTGGATTTTGCCGATCGTGCCGGGCTCGATCAGGAGAAGGTCATTTCTGGATTCCTGCACGCATCGCGGCTCGGCCTGTTCGACATGAGCTGGAACGTGCTGTGTCCCGGCTGCGGAGGAGTTCTGGGTGCGCATACGACGTTGAAATCCCTGAAGCATGAAGACTACAACTGTGCGCTCTGTGCAGCTGGGTACGAGGCGTCAGTCGATGAGATGGTCGAGGTGGCTTTTACCGTCAGTCCGCGCGTCCGCCGAATCGGTGCCCACGATCCCGACACATTGCCGATCTGGGAATATGTGCGGCAGATGTTCTGGAGCTCTGGGGTCGACATCAACGATGAATCGTTCTCGCGCCTGATCAACGAAGTGACGCTGGAAGCGCTCGAATTGCCTGCCGGCGAAAAGGCGATCCTCTCGCTGAAGCTTCCTAGCCAGTTCGTCATCGTCTTCGAGCCGGTGACGCATTCCGCCCATTTCCTGGATGTTCAGGGTGAGCCGACGAGCGAACGTCAGCAGCTTTCGATCATGTTCAACAAATTAGAGGCGCCTACGGGGACCACTGTGATGCGCCCTGGACCGTTGCGCCTCACGCTCGAGAATCAATCAGGCAATCGCGTGTTGCCCTCGGTGTGGATTGCCGCCGATGCGCTGCATGAGATGATCGGCAAGCGCAAGCCCATTCTGACGGCCAAGCGGATGCTGTCCAATCAGACGTTCCGCGACGTCTTCAAGGCCGACAACCTCAATGTCGACCAGCGATTGAAGATCACGTCGCTGACCTTCCTGTTCACTGACCTGAAGGGGTCGACGGCGCTATACGAGCGAGTCGGTGATCTCAGTGCTTTTGACCTCGTGCGCGCGCATTTTCGTGCGCTGCTGGAGATCATTGCCGCCGAGAAGGGGGCGGTGGTGAAGACAATCGGCGACGCTGTCATGGCGACCTTCGTCAGACCTGAGCACGCAATTACCGCGGGGCTGCGCATGCGCGCCGCCATGGATGAATTGAACAAGGAGCGCGGCGCCAACGATCTCATTCTCAAGATCGGTATTCATGAGGGGCCTTGCCTCGCGGTGATGCTCAACGAGCGCCAGGATTATTTCGGCCAGACCGTCAACATCGCCGCGCGCGTGCAAAGCCTGTCGACCGCGCAGGAGATCCACATCACCGGTCCAGTGCTCGACGTGCCGGCGGTTGCCGAAATCCTTCAGCAGCGCGAGATCAAGCCGATCCAGAAGCAGGCGGCTCTGCGCGGCATTGCCGACAAGATGGTGGTGTACGAGATACCGTGAGGGATGCGTCCGACATGCGCTCCGTCGCAATGAGGGCGTGGCGGCGGATGCGCGCTACATCCTCCAGCGCCGATCGGACCGGGCATAACGCCAACCGGCAGATTGCCGAAACGTAATGCAGCGCGCGGAACTGACGCACATTGCGCCGGTTGAATTTGCGCCTCATATAATGCTGGTAACATCCGCCCCTCGCGGCTTCATCGATCTCGGTAGGACTTTATGCTCGACGGCCTGCGCCAATTCATCGCCGACATTGTTGCTCCCCACGACCAGACTCGCGCATTTGGCGATAGCGACTATCGGCTGGCAGCCACGGCGCTGCTGATTCACGTGGTCTCGCTGGACGGTCAGCCGAGCGCAGCCGAGCAACGTAAACTACATAGCCTGATCGAAAGCCACTTTGGGCTGGATCGCGGCACTGCGGACCGGCTGATCGCCGACGCCACCCAGGTCGAGGGCGAGGCGGTCGATCTCTATCATTTCACCAGCGTCATCATGCGCTCGCTCGACGAAGAGGGTCGCAAGCGCATCGTGCGGATGATGTGGGAGCTGGTCTATGCAGACGGCCAGGTCAGCGAGTTCGAGGACAACGTCGTCTGGCGCGCCTCCGATCTGCTCGGGATTTCGCAGCGCGACCGGATCGACTTGAAGCACGCGGTCGCGGACCGAGCCGGTGGTCAGGTCAAGGACACCGCGGTCGCGGCTGACGGCTCTGGCCTCGACTGATCGCGGCCTGCGCGGAGACATGACGAAACTTTAATTTATTCGCCGCCTGCGCCGAATTCGCCTGCAAATCAAAGGTTTTTCAGCGCGGCCTGTCGTTCTGCTCAAGCGGCCATGCTGGCGGCGCAGCTTGCATGTCGCGCGTGGCCTATGCTCTCGTTCCACCATTGCGGGGCCAAAAACTTGAATTCAAGAGACTTCGATCGTGACTGAGCGGGTGACGCTGATTACCGGTGCCTCGGCGGGTATCGGCATGGAGCTGGCGCGCGTGTTTGCCGCCAACGGGCATCGCCTCGCATTGACCGCGCGCCGGGCAGACCGGTTGGAAGCGCTCGCCGCTGAGCTGGCCGCCAAGGGCGGCAAGAAACCGATCGTGATCGCCTGCGATCTCGAGGAAGCGGATGCCGGCGACAAGATCGCGGCAGCGCTTGCCGCTGAAGGTGTCGAGCTCGATCATCTCGTCAACAATGCCGGCTTCGGCGTGTTCGGTGATGCGATCGAGCGCGATCGCGTTGAGCAGCTCGGCGTCGTCGATGTCAATGTCCGGGCCCTGACGGATCTGTCGCTGCGCTTTGCCGATCAGCTCATCAAGAACAGGGGCGGTCTTCTCAATGTCGGATCTGTCGCCGGCTTTCTGCCTGGCCCCGGCATGGCCGTCTACTACGCCTCAAAGGCCTATGTCATCTCCTTCACCGAAGCGCTGCGGGCGGAGCTTGCACCGCGCGGCGTCCGCGTCACCGTGCTTTGCCCGGGCCCGGTGCCAACCGAATTCCAGGCTCGCGCCGGTGTCGGATCCCAACATGATACGGCGGTTCTCAACGTCTCTGCCGCCGAGGTGGCCCGCGATGCGTATCGCGGTCTGATGGCCAACAAACGGGCAGTGCTGCCTGGTCTGGGCATCAAGATTGTGCCGTTGGCGCTGCGTTTCTTCCCGCGCGGCTTCATCCTGGCCGCGACCAGCCGATTCCAGAGGCGCAGATACTAAGAGAAAGCCTGAGGCGCCCCGTAGTGGCCCGGAGCTTGCTTTGATCCCGGTGTGTGCGCGAACTCACACGATGTTAACCATCGCTTAGCTATGCTGGCGGTCTGAACCGATAGCACTCGCAGAGGCCATGTCGTTCCGGACGGACAGGTTTCGTCGCGCAGAATTGGTGCCCCTCCGAAAGAGGACGCCTGGCGCGGCCGCCTTCGCCTCCGAAGCCCGGCTCCCGGTTCTGATCGTCCTGCATCAGGAATCCTCGAGCCCCGGCCGAATAGGCAACGCCCTGCGCGCGCTCGGTCATCGTCTCGACATCCGGCGACCGCGCTTCGGCGATGCCCTGCCCGAGACGCTCGATCAGCATGCCGGCGTCGTGATCTTCGGCGGCCCCATGAGCGTCAACGATCCCGACGACTACATCCGCCGTGAGATCGACTGGATCGAAATTCCGCTCCGCGAGCAGCGGCCGTTCCTCGGCGTCTGCTTAGGTGCACAGATGCTGGCGATGCAGCTCGGGGCCCGGGTCGCGCCTCATGCGGAGGCGCTGGCCCAGATCGGATACTACCCGATCAGGCCCACTGCCGCGGGACATGCGCTCTGCCCGCACTGGCCGGAGCAAGTCTACCACTGGCATCGCGAAGGATTTGATCTTCCGGTCGGCGCCGAGCTGCTTGCCGAGGGCGATGATTTTCCGGTGCAGGCGTTCCGTACGGGCAATGCCTTCGGTGTGCAGTTTCATCCAGACGTGACCTACGCGATGATGTGTCGCTGGACCACGCGCGGCTATGATGGCTTCAGCGCGCCGGGTGCGCGGCAGCGGCATCATCATTTTGCAGATCGTGCCGTCTACGATGCCGCGGAACGCGCCTGGCTCGATCACTTCATCGATGGCTGGCTGGCGCGCCGGCCGGCGCTGGCGCAAGCCGCCGAGTGATCGCGCCTTCGCGCGAAGCCCTTGCCTCTCCCCTGAATATGCTAGGCTCTCTGTCAACGTGCGCGCACGAACGCGCCGGCAAAGGGAGAGCGCCATGGCCTACGAGCACATTCTCTATGAAGTGAGCGATAAGATCGCAACCATCACGCTCAATCGCCCGGATCGTATGAACGCTTGGACGCCGATCATGGAGCGCGACGTGCGTCACGCGATGGAAGGGTCGAGCATCGACGACAATGTCCGCGTCATCGTGCTCACCGGTGCGGGCCGCGCCTTCTGCGCCGGCGCCGACATGGATGCGCTGAAGGGGCTCGATCCCGATGACGTCAGACGCGCCTCGAACCTGCCGCCCTTTGACATGAACCGCCGGCCGGATTGGCAGACGCGCTACGGCTATTACCCATCGATCAAGAAGCCGATCATTGCCATGCTCAACGGCGCGACCGCGGGCATCGGCCTCGTCCACGCGCTCTATTGCGATCTGCGCTTTGCCGCCGACAACACGGTGTTCACGACCGCCTTCGCGCGGCGCGGTCTGATCGCCGAGCACGGCATATCCTGGATGCTGCCGCGCATCGTCGGTCATGCCAATGCGCTGGACCTGTTGCTTTCGGCCCGGCGCGTGCCGAGCGCGGAAGCGCTGCGGATCGGGCTGGTGAACCGGCTCTGCTCGCCGGAAAAACTCCGCGAGGAGACCTATGCCTATGCCCGCGACCTCGCCGATTTGGTCTCACCGAGCGCGATGGCGGTGATCAAGCGGCAGCTTTACGAGGTGCCGTTCCAGACGCTGGCCGAGGCGACGATCGAAGCCAACCGAGAGATGATGGTGGCGCTGAACGGCAGCGATTTCCGGGAAGGAGTCGCAAGCTTCATGGAGAAGCGGCCACCGCGGTTTATGGGGAAATAGGGGCAGGAGCTTCGAACAGTCCGTCTTCGCCCTTTGGGCTTCGCCGGACACCACGCTTCGCGCCACGCGTAGCCCGAAGGGCCTTGGCTAATTGCTGTTTCGATTTGCGGATACGGTCCGTCTTCGCCCTTTGGGCTTCGCCGGACACCACGTTTCGCTCTTCGGACTCCTCGTGGCTGCGCCACGCGGAGCCCGGAGGCCTTGGCTAATTGCTGTTTCGATGCGGATACGGTCCGTCTTCGCCCTTTGGGCTTCGCCGGACACCACGCTTCCGGTCCGTCTTCGCCCTTTGGGCTTCGCCGGACACCACGCTTCGCTCTTCGGACTCCTCGTGGCTGCGCCACGCGTAGCCTGAAGGGCCTTGGCTAATTGCTGTTTCGATTTGCGGATACGGTCCGTCTTCGCCCTTCGGGCTTCGCCGGACACCACGCTTCGCTCTTCGGACTCCTCGTGGCTGCGCCACGCGTAGCCCGAAGGGCCTTGGCTAAGTGCTGTTTCGATTTGCGGATACGGTCCGTCTTCGCCCTTCGGGCTTCGCCGGACACCACGCTTCGCTCTTCGGACTCCTCGTGGCTGCGCCACGCGTAGCCCGAAGGGCGAAGCGTGGTGGAGCCAGGCGGGATCGAACCGCCGACCTCGTCATTGCGAACGACGCGCTCTCCCAGCTGAGCTATGGCCCCTTTGCTGGCCGCTCTGGTGAATGCGGCCGACAACCGGGCGCCATTTAAGTCCCCGCCAAGGTCAAGTCAAGGACGGGTATAACCCGGTTTTAGCCATCCGGGCGCCGACTTCCCTTGTTTGGGTCGGGGGGAACCGATATCAAGCCAGCGGCGTCAATCCCGACCGGAGCCAGAGTTTTCAAAAACCATGCGTGCCGTTCTCGACATCGTCATCATCGTGCTCGATCTTTACGTCTGGCTGCTGATCGCGTCCGCGATCCTGTCCTGGCTGATCGCCTTCAACGTGGTGAACACCCGCAACCAGTTCGTCTCGGCGGTGGCGGAGTTCCTGTACCGGATCACCGAGCCCCTGCTGGCACCTATTCGCAATTTCCTGCCCAGTCTCGGCGGCCTCGACATCTCGCCGATCATCCTGATCCTGCTGATCATGTTCATCGAGCGGGTGATCCTGTATTACATCTACCCGAACGTGATCTAGGCAAGCTGGAGCGCCTTGGTTGTCAAAGAACCCTGGCGTCCCTCCGCCACAGGAATCAGCATCGCGCTGCGGGTGACGCCGCGCGGCGGCCGCGACGACATCGACGGGATCGAGCAGCTCTCCGACGGCCGCAGCGTGCTCAAGGTGCGGGTACGCGCCATTGCCGATGGTGGCGAGGCCAACAAGTCGGTCTTGGTCCTGCTGGCGAAATCGCTTGGTGTGCCCAAGGCCAACGTCAGGCTTTTATCCGGGGCGACCTCGCGGCTGAAGCAGATCGCGATCGAAGGCGATTCGGCACGGCTCGGCGAAGCCTTGCGTCAGCTCGCTTTCGCCAAATCGATAGACCATAGGAACTGACATGACCGCGAAAATCATCGATGGAAAAGTCATTGCCGCGGAACTTCGCGGCCGCGTCGCCGAGGAGGTCGCCCGCGTCAAGCGCGAGCACAATCTGGTGCCGGGCCTTGCGGTGGTGCTGGTCGGCAACGACCCTGCCAGTGAGGTCTATGTCCGCTCCAAGCACACTCAGACGCAAGGCGCCGGCATGGCCTCGTTCGAGCACAAGCTGCCGGCCGACGTTGCGCAAGCAGATCTCCTGGCGCTCGTCGCAAAGCTCAACCGCGATCCGGCCGTGCACGGCATTCTGGTGCAACTGCCGCTGCCGAAGGGGCTGAACACCGAGGCCGTGATCAATGCCATCGATCCCGCCAAGGATGTCGATGGCCTGCATCCGAGCAATGCCGGCCGGCTCGCCGCCGGTTTTGAGGCGCTGTCGCCCTGCACGCCGCTGGGCTGCATCATCCTGACCAAAAGCGTGCACGCTTCGCTCGAAGGCATGAACGCCATCGTCATCGGCCGCTCCAACCTGGTCGGCCGTCCGCTGGTGCAGTTGCTGCTGAACGAGAACGCCACGGTCACGATCGCGCATTCGCGCTCGCGCGACCTGCCTGGCCTCGTGAAGCGCGCCGACCTCGTCTACGCCGCTGTCGGCAAGCCGGAGATGGTGCGCGGCGACTGGCTAAAGCCGGGCGCAACCGTGATCGACGTCGGCATCAATCGCATCCCCAAACAAGACGGCAAGACCCGCCTCGTCGGCGACGTTGCCTATCAGGAAGCGCTTGGGGTTGCCGGCGCGATTACGCCGGTGCCGGGCGGCGTCGGCCAGATGACGGTCGCCTGTCTGCTGGTGAATACGCTCCGTGCCGCCTGCGCGATCACAAGGCTGCCGAAGCCGGCGGTGTAGGTTTGTCGTCATTCCGGGCGATGCGCAGCATCGAACCCGGAATCTCGGGACACAAACTCCTGGATTCCGGGTTCGCGCTTCGCGCGCCCCGGAATGACCGTTAGCCCTTCTTTTTCTTCTCGCGCTCAATGCCTTCGAGGATCAGCTTGTGCGCGTCCTCGGGGCCGCCCCAGCGCAGGATTTTCACCCACTTGCCCTTCTCAAGGTCCTTGTAGTGCTCGAAGAAGTGCTGGATCTGCTGGAGCGTGATGTCAGGCAGGTCAGAGTAGCTCTTCACCTTATCGTACCGCTGCGTCAGCTTCGACGACGGCACCGCCAAAATCTTTTCGTCGCCGCCGGCCTCATCTTCCATGAACAGCACGCCGACCGGGCGCACGCTCATGACGGCGCCGGGAATGATGGCGCGGGTGTTGATGATCAGGACGTCACAGGGATCGCCGTCATCCGACAAGGTGTGCGGGATGAAGCCGTAATTCCCGGGGTAACGCATCGGCGTGTAGAGGAAGCGGTCGACCACGAGCGTGCCAGCCTCCTTGTCCATCTCGTATTTGATCGGTTCGCCACCCACGGGGACCTCGATGATGACATTGACGTCATGTGGTACGTTTTTCCCGATCGAGACCGCATCGATACGCATTCAAGGCTCCGTTGTTGCCGAGGTGACATCGCGCCCGGCAGCGATTTTGGCGCTGTCATACGCGGGCTTCGCCCGCTGATCCATCGCGTTTTTGTGAAATAATGAATCCGGCGATCACCGGCCCAAGTGGCAACGGTATCGACGGATGGAAACGCTGCCGATTCAGGTTTCAGCAGCTCAATTGGTCCAGGCGAAGGCAACCTTGTCGAGCGACTTCGGCCCGAACCGCTCCGAGGAGCGTGCCACCATGCGGCCGCCCAGGGCACGGTAGAACTCGGTGGCCGGATCGTTGTCCGACAGCGCCCACACCACCATGCTTTTCAGGCCGCTCTGCATCAGGTCGCGGCGGGCGGCGGCGAACAGGCGGCGGCCGAAGCCGAGGCCCTGGAATTCAGGACGCAGATAGAGCTCGTAGATCTCGCCGTCGAAATGCAGGCTGCGGGCGCGGTTGCGGCCATAATTGGCGTAGCCTGCGATCTTGTCGCCGAACACCAGCACGCTGACGCGGCTGCCCTTGCGGATCGCACTGTCCCACCATTGCGGACCGCGGCGGTTGATCAGCTTCTCCAGCTCGGCGCCGGGAATGATGCCCTGATAGGCCGAGCGCCAGGCTTCGTCATGGGTCGACGCCACCGCAGTTGCATCTGCGGCTTTGGCCGGCCGGACTTCGATCAGGGTTGTGCTCATGGACGCGATCAAACCAAGTCGCCGCGCCGGCGGCAAGACCTATCGTTAATTATCGGTTAACCTGTGGACTTTCTGCATCAGTTTTTAACCATGTTGTACCGAAAGAGGACAAGCCGCCGTTCAGAACGGGATCGCCCTGCCGTGCGTCGGTGCAAAACTCGCTGCGGCACCCAATGAATGCGATGGCTGCGCAAAAAGTCTGGCCGGAGTGATTCGTTCCTACTGGAGCATGATCCGGAAAAGTGAGGAGCGGTTTTCCGAAAAGATTATGCTCAAACAATAGTCTAAAGCGCGGTGACCATTCGTCTTCATCTCATCGCGCTTTCGTGTGACATCGCTGTCGGTGTCCGCCTCCTCTGGCAATTCATGCGGCTCCTCATCACCCCTGCGTTTCTGTCTTGGCTGGCCGTGCTGACTGCGTCACCTCTGTGCGCTCAGACCACGTTTGGCCCCTCCGGAGAGGAGGGCGAACCGTTTCGCCGGCAACAGTGGCGCGTGCCGTCGCCGGATACCGGCATTGCCGCGCATGCGCTGCTGTTTCGCCCCGTCGGCGCCGGCCCGTTCCGGTTCGCGGTCATTGCCCACGCCTCGACGCAGAATGGCTTGCGTCGCGCGCAAATGCCGCGACCGGAATATCGCGCGCTCACGGCGTATCTCGTCGCGCACGGGTTTGCCGTGCTGGTGCCGGAACGGCTCGGTCACGGCGCGACCGGCGGCCACTATGTCGAAGACCAGGGCGGCTGCGACGAGGCGGACTACGCGCGATCGGCCCGTGCAACGGCCGACGAAATCTCGCTCGCGCTGGACTATTTGCGAAAACAGGAATTCATCCGCAAGGAGGCTGCAACGGTCATCGGCCATTCCGCCGGCGGTTGGGGCGCGCTGGCGCTCGCCAGCGCCGAGCCGAAGGCGATCTCCGCCATCGTTGCATTCGCGCCGGGGCGCGGCGGCCATGCCAATGATGAGCCGAACAGGATCTGCGCGCCGCATACGCTCCTTGCGGCCGCCGCCGAATTCGGCAAGACCGCGCGCATCCCCGTCACGTGGCTCGTTGCCGCCAACGACAGTTACTTCGCACCGGCATTTTCTCAAAGATTGGCCGAGGCGTTTGGCGGCGGTGGCGACAAGCTCGACTTTCGCATCCTGCCGGCCGTCGGCAGCGAGGGTCATTGGATGATCGAAACCGAGGCCGGCGTCAAAGCCGCAAGCGGCGAGCTCGCGCGCGCGCTGAACCAGGGCAGGCCGGTGGCGGCCAAGAAGCCGTGGGACAATCGCTGATGCCTGAATGGCCCGACGACGATGTGATCCTGTTCGATGGCGTGTGCATCTTCTGCTCGCGCTGGGTCCGTTTCGTGGCCGCCCGCGATACGGCGAAGGGGTTTCGCTTCACGCCGGTCCAGTCGGATTATGGGGCGCGGCTCGCGCGCACGTTCGGGATCGATCCGCACGATCCCGATACCAATGCAGTGATCCACGGCGGCGAGGTGTTCATGAAGTCCGATGCCGCGCTCATGGTGCTGTCTCAGCTCCCCGGCTGGGAATGGGTGCGCCGGCTGTTCGCCGTGCCGAGGCCGCTGCGGGATCCCGTGTACAGCCTCGTCGCACGCAATCGCTATCGCATCTTCGGCAAGTACGATCCCTGTTTCGTGCCCGATGCCGATTTATGGGCGCGGGTGATCGAATAGTATCCTCGTCTTGCGAGGAGCGAAGCGACGAAGCGATCCAGAATCTCTCCGGAGAAAGACCCTGGATTTGCTTCGCTGCGCTCGCAACACGGAGCTTGCGGTCATGGCCTGCCTAGGGCCGCCAGCACTTCCCTGGCCGCTCGCTCGCCGCTGTCGCGCGCGCCATGCGCTGTCGAGAAGAAATTTGGCGAGGTTGCCTCGCCGGCGAAGAACAGCCGGCCATCAACCGGTGCGGCCAGCACGGCGCGATCGTCGGCGTGACCCGGCAGCGCGTGCGAATAGGAGCCGCGGGCGAAAGGATCGTGCGCCCAGCGCGACTCGCGCAGGGGTTTTAGCTTGCGGCGGATGTCGTTGCCGAGAAAGCCTGTAATCTCGTCGATGCTATGGGCGGCGAAGGCGCCCTCGCCGGCGTCTTCCAATTGACGCGCAAAGCTGCCGCCGAAGAAGCCATCGATGCAGGGCTGCCCGAATGGGCGGATGTGATAGGTGCCCATCGCGGTGCGCATGGTGGCGCCGCGCAGGTTTCCGTCCTTCGGAAAGGCTTCAGCATCCGCGAGCGCCAGTGTCACCTTGTCGTTGACACCGAGCGGCAGGCCGCGTGCGGCATCGAGCTTGGCGGGAAGCGGCGGAGAAAAGCGGATCGCCTCATCGGCAATCAGATTGGTCGGGACGGTGACGATCACCTTGTTCACGATCATCGTGCCCTGCGAGGTCTGGAGCCGGATGCGCTGACCGGAGTGATCGACCAGCGTAACGTTGCAGTTCAGCGCGACCGGACAGGGCACACCATAGGCCGCGATCAGCGTTCCATACCCGGCTCGCACACGCCAATTGAAATACGTGTCCTCGTAGCGCTCCATGTCGAGGATCGAGACTTGATCGAGTTCGCACCCGTTCACATAAGTCGAGACCGCGTCGATCATCGGATTCCAGCGGTTGCCAGGCTCGAGGTAGCAGGAGGCGGGCGCGTCCTCGCCGCTTTCCGCGGCCTCCCAGGCGCGTTCGTAGAATTCGTCGATCGCGTCCGCAAAGGCGATGCGCTCGGCTTCCGGAAAGGCGTCGCCATAGGCGCGATCGCCCCAAGGCGGCAGATCCGTGTTGATCTCGAAGCCGAGCTGGCGGGCAATCGCAACGAAGGAATTCTTGTCAGCCGAGTGCAGCCAGCCGCAGCCGACGTCGAAGGTCACGTCAGGCGAGGCCTGCACGGTCCAGGCGCGGCCGCCGAGCCGATTACGCGCCTCCAGAACGATCACGGAGAGGCCGGAGCCATGCAGCGCATGCGCGGCGCCAAGGCCGGCGGCACCTGCGCCGATGATCGCGACGTCGACGGAGGAGGGGAAGGACATGGAAGGGCGAATAGTGAGTGGCGAATGGCGAATAGAGTATAAGAAATGCCGCCTCTCGCCAAATAACCCTATTCGCTACTCGCCATTCCCCATTCGCTTGGCCTACGCCACCGCTTCCTTGGCCTTTTCCGCACGCTTGCGCTCGTTCGGGTCGAGATGCTTCTTACGCAGGCGGATCGACTTCGGGGTGACCTCGACGAGCTCGTCGTCCTCGATATAAGCGAGCGCCTTTTCCAGGGTCATGCGGATCGGCGGGGTCAGGCGCACCGCTTCGTCCTTGGAGGTCGTGCGGATGTTGGTGAGCTGCTTGCCCTTGAGCACGTTAATCTCGAGATCGTTGTCGCGGGTATGCTCGCCGACGATCATGCCGCGATAGACCTTCCAGCCCGGCTCGATCATCATCGGCCCGCGGTCTTCCAGCTTGAACATGGCGTAGGCGACCGCCTCGCCCTGGTCGTTGGAGATCAGGACGCCGTTGCGGCGGCCCTGGATCTCGCCCTTGTAAGGGGCATAGCCGTGGAACAGGCGGTTCATGATCGCGGTGCCGCGGGTGTCGGTCAGAAGTTCGCCCTGGTAGCCGATCAGGCCGCGGGTCGGCGCGTAGAACACCAGACGCAGGCGGTTGCCGCCGGACGGCTTCATCTCGATCAGCTCGGCCTTGCGCTCGCTCATCTTCTGCACGACGACGCCGGAATGCTCCTCGTCGACGTCGATCACGACCTCCTCGATCGGCTCCATCGTGGCACCGGTGGCTTCGTCCTTCTGGAACACGACGCGCGGGCGCGACACCGAGAGCTCAAAGCCCTCGCGGCGCATGGTCTCGATCAGGATGGCGAGCTGCAATTCGCCGCGGCCCGAGACTTCCATCGCGTCCTTGTCGGCGGCTTCGACGACGCGCAGCGCAACGTTGCCTTCGGCCTCGCGCAAGAGACGGTCGCGGATCATGCGGCTCGTCACCTTGTCGCCTTCGGTGCCGGCGAGGGGGGAGTTGTTGACGATGAACGACATCGACACGGTCGGCGGGTCGATCGGCTGGGCCGGCAGCGGCACTTCCACGGTCGGATCGCAGAACGTATCGGCGACGGTGCCCTTGGTCAGGCCCGCAATCGCAACGATGTCGCCGGCTTCCGCTTCATCGAGCGGCGTGCGCTCGAGGCCGCGGAACGCCAGGATCTTGGTGATGCGCCCCGACTCGACCAGCTTGCCGTCGGCGTTGAGCACCTTGACCTGTTGGTTCGGCTTGAGCACGCCGGAGGAGATGCGGCCGGTGATGATACGGCCGAGATAGGGGTTGGCTTCCAGGATGGTGCCGATCATCTTGAACGGACCTTCCTCGACCTTCGGCGCCGCGACGTGGCGCAGGATCAGGTCGAACAGCGGCTCCATGCCCTTGTCCTTCGGACCCTCCGGGCTTTCGGCCATCCAGCCCTGCTTGGCCGACCCGTAGAGGATCGGGAAGTCGAGCTGCTCTTCGCTGGCATCGAGCGCTGCGAACAGGTCGAACACCTCGTTGATGACCTCGGTCGGGCGCGCGTCGGGACGGTCGACCTTGTTGATGACGACGATCGGCTTCAGGCCGACCTTGAGTGCCTTGGACACCACGAACTTGGTCTGCGGCAGCGGGCCTTCGGCGGCGTCCACCAGCACCAGCGCGCCGTCCACCATGTTCAGGATGCGCTCGACCTCACCGCCGAAATCGGCGTGGCCGGGGGTGTCGACGATGTTGACGCGGGTGTCCTTCCACTGCACCGAGGCCGCCTTGGCCAGAATGGTGATGCCGCGCTCGCGCTCCAGATCGTTGGAGTCCATGGCGCGTTCGGTCACCTTCTGGTTCTCGCGGAACGTGCCGGACTGCTGGAGGAGGCGGTCGACCAGGGTCGTCTTGCCGTGGTCGACGTGGGCGATAATGGCAACGTTGCGGAGGTTCATGAGTGAGCTTCTTTGCGTTCGAACAATGGGTTAAGCGCGATCTCGCCGGTCGGACCGGGACCTCTTCTCGAAACAACGCTGAAAGACTGGAAACGGGCGCTCGCCGCCCAAAAAGGAAGCCCGGCCATATCAGACCGGGCGCCCTACGCGTTGCGGCGCAATATATGCAAAAACAGCCAAAAAACAATGTGTACTTTGGCCGTTGGTTGACTGAATTTTGTCCGGGAATCTCCGGGGGTTAGGCGAATAGCGGCGTTAAGCGCGCCGCCCCTTGATCGCCGCCCAGATCAGGGCAATCCCGCCGATTCCCACGACTAGGCCCAGGAAGACCAGCGGTGCGATGTCGGAGGCGATCCGGCCGTCCTCGACGACCGACATTCCGCCAAAGAGCAAGGCGCAGACACCCGGCAGCAGCATGATCAGCCCGAAGATCGCCATGAGGGCGGTCAGGCAGCCGCCGCGTTTGTTCGCCGGGGCAGGAGGCAGTCCCGGCGGCGGTATGTTGCTGATGCTCATGCTTGCAAGACTCCGTCGGTCGTCTGTGCAGCGAGGGCCGCGCGAACGCCGTCGATGTTTCCGTTGCGGTAGAACAGATTGTAGGTGTCAAACGGAATGATCGAGCCTTGCTCCGTCACGAAATGGATGCAGCTGCGCTTGACGTTGCCGACGCAGAAATTGAAGCGATCGAGAAACTGCACGATGGTGACGCGGAACACGTTCTCGTAAGTGAGCCCTTGCGGCACCTGAAAGCTCGGCAGGCAACATAGCAGTTCGCAGACGCGTTCGGGGGTGTTGAGCGGGCCCGACGACAGCGAGAAGAGGTCAATAAACTTCTCCTTCAGCACCGGATATTTCTCCGGGCTGATCGTGTTCGGCATCACCGCGACGAGCTGCTCCTGCGGGATCAGCGAGGTCAGCGGCAGCACGTTCTCGCCGTTGCGCAGGCCGTAGCCGATCGAGATGCTTTCGGGATTGCAGGGCAGCGGGATCATGTCCTTGTCGCCGAACACGTCGGTCTCGATCACGCGCTTGCGGATCTCCGACAGCATGATGCGGTCGGTGTTCTTGTCGAAGTTCTCGTTACGGCCGGCGTCCTGCACCGGCTGCAGCGTGACCCCACGCACGCATTTCCAGGTGAGCGCGTGGCGGACGATGAAGCGCGAACACGCCCATGGCGGTGCTCTCATAGAGCTGCACCGGGTGGCGAAGAAGGCCGTCGCCGAAATCATGGCCAAAGGGCAGCGCCGTGGGCGTGCCATAGGTGAAATCGTCGAGGCCCGCGAAGTAGCAGCCGATCCGGCCGACCGCGATGCCGAGCGCCAGCGGCAGGGCAAAACGGGCGCCGGTTCGCGCCGTGATGCCTGCGGACCATTTGTAGAGCTCGATCGCCACGATGCCGCCGGCGAGCGCACCCTCGACCGAGCGCGCAACGCCGCTCTGGCCCGACAGCCACAGATTGACCGACCCGAACAGGTAGGCGCCGACGCCTGCGCCGAACACCAGGGCGGCGATGTAGGACATTTCGAAGGATTGCACAGGAAACCGCAAGCCCTGTCGCGACAGCCAGTAGACGGCAGCTGCCGCCGCCAGCCATGCTGCAATATCGAAGACCGTATGAAGGAAAGCCCCGCTCATGCGGCGGAGAGCATAGCACGATCACGCCAGCGGAGCGCTCATGTCCTCTCCCATGTGCACTGCCTTCACAAGGGAGAAGAGGCGAGACTAGGTTCGCTATCCGGCCTCCCGCTCCTCCGTTGGATAGACGCCTCGCAGCACTTCCTCGAAGTGCAGCTTGACAGCATCGTTGCAGAGGCAGGCGCGCAGGCGAAGGCCGTCGCGGCTGCGGACGAGGATTGAACCGCGCCTCGTGTCGAGCACGCCTTCGGCTTTGAACGATTGGAGCACGCGGCTCGCATAGCTGCGCCCCACTCCGAGCAATGTCGCAAGCTGCTCATGCGTCAGCGGCACGCTGCTTTCGTCGCCGGTACGCTCCATTGCTGCCAAGATCCATTTGGCGGTGCGCTGCTCGATCGAGTGGATGGCGTTGCAGGCGGTCGACTGGAAGATTTGCGCCAGCATGCAATCGGCATAGCGGGCGAAGATGTTGCGCAGTGACGGCGAACGTGTCTTGGCTGCTTCCAGTTTGCCGACGTGAATGCGCGAAAATGGGCCGCCGAACTTCACGCAGATGCGGGTATAGGCCGGCAGAAATCCCTCGCTGACGATGCCGCCCACCGCGCCTTCACGACCGACCAGGATGGTCTCGACGTCGCGGCCATCCTCGTTAGGGACGAGAAAGGTCGCAAGCGAGGGTCCGCAGGGGAAGTGGACGACCTGGACGTCATCGCCGGGATTGTAGAGCAGTTCGCCGGCCGCGCAGTCCTCGATGATGACGTGCGGCGCGAGCAGTGCGTAATCCGCCGGGCTCAGGCGCCGCAACAGATTGTTGATCGGCCGGCTGTCGACCTCGCTTGTACTGCCGATACGCGCATCCATCGTGAACCCCCCGTGCTCTTTTCCACAATACCGGGTTCCGTCCGTTTCCTGTGTGCACAAGTGGACAGACTGAAGAACTGTGATGTGGTGGTTTCGTTCCGGGAACCCTCCGATGCGCTGGGCGCAGGCGTCGTGGCGCGGCTGTCCTGATCAGAAAAACCTCTCGCTCCAAGATGCGATCATGGCACCCGCACTTCTCGATGGCTTCCCATGTCCTGCCGACGTCCTCGTCGTCGAGGACGATCCGATCATTGCAATCGATTTCGAGGACCGTCTGCTCGGGTTTGGCGTGAGGCAGGTGCGCACCGCCGGGTCGGTGACGCAGGCGCTGGACGCGATCGCGAAAGGTGCTCCCGATTTCGCCCTGCTCGACGTCGAGCTGAACCGCGAGAAGAGCTTTGCGATCGCCGAGCGACTGGTGGCGCTGAACGTCCCATTTGTCTTCGTCACCGGTTATGGTGCCGAAACGCGGATTCCGCCCGAATTTGCGGCGCGGCCGCGGCTGCAAAAGCCGTGCTCGAGCGAGGCGCTGGAGGCTGCGCTGCGGACGCGCGGTCGCTGAGGTTCAGGCAGATTTCGGGTCGAGCGTGGTCGACCACAGCGCCACGTCGGCGCGGTCGCGCAAGCTCACCGTCATCTGGCCGGAGGCGCCGTCGATCTTGACGTGGCCGAAGAACTGCATCCCGGCAGACGGCGGCAGGTTCTGGCTGTCCTTGCCCGGTGCCTTGACGAAGCGCACCTCCGGCCCAAAGGTGTTGTCGAGCGCGTTCGGACCGAAAGTGCCCGCATGCAGCGGACCCGAGACGAACTCCCAGAACGGCTCGAAATCCTGGAATTGTGCCTTGTTCGGATCGTAATAATGCGCGGCGGCATAGTGTACGTCCGCGGTCAGCCACACCGTGTTGCTGATCGACGCCATCTTAATGAAGCGAAGGATGTCCGCGATCTCGAACTCGCGGCCGCGTACCGGGCCGTCGCCTTGCGCAATCGCTTCCGATCCGCCTTTCGGCGTGTCCGCGACGATGAGACTGAGCGGCATGTCGGAGGCGATCACCTTCCAGGTCGCGCGCGAATTCAACAGGCCGCGCTTGAGCCAGGCGATCTGGTCGGGTCCGAGGAAGTGGCTGGCCGGTCCGTATTCCGTTTCCAGATTGGCGCCGTTCGCGCCGCGATAGCTGCGCTCGTCGAGCACGAACACGTCGAGATGCGGGCCGTAGGAGATCTGGCGATAAATCCGGCCCGGTTCAGTGATGCTCTCGCGCATCGGATACATCTCGTGAAAGGCGCGCGTTGCGCGCGCGGCGAGCAGCGTGATGTCGCGTACTTTGTATGACGCCGGCAACTCCTTCGATAGCGACCAGTTGTTGGTGACCTCGTGGTCGTCCCACTGCACGAAGATCGGCACGTCGGCATTGAAGGCGCGGAGGTTGTCGTCGATCAGATTGTATTTGTGCGCGGCGCGGTACTCGTCCAGCGTCTCCGCGACCTTGGCCTTCTCGGGGATTGTGACGTTCTTCCAGATCTTGCCGTCGGCGAGCTTCACCTCGGATTGGATGAGGCTGTCGGCGTAGATCGTATCGCCCGAGTGCAGGAAGAAATCCGGACGATGCTTGCGCATCGCGGCGAAGGTGAACATGCCGCCGTCGTCAGGGTTGATGCCCCAGCCCTGGCCGGCGACGTCGCCACCCCAGATGAAGCTGACATCGCGGCGGTCGGCCGGCGCGGTGCGGAAGCGGCCGGTCACCGGCTCGCCCTCGACCGCGCTATGCGAGAGATCGCGGAAGCGCACGCGATAGAAGATGTCCTGTCCGCCCGGCAGGTTCTCGATCAGCATTTTGGCCGTGAAGTCGCTCTCGGGCAGCGCTGCGATCGGCGGCAGCGCGCGAGCGTCCCTGAACGACTCCGTCGTCGCCACCTCGACCAGCATTTGAGCCGGCCGGTCGGTGCGTGCCCACACCACGCCGCCGTCGACCGTGACGTCGCCTGATTGTACGCCATGGGTGACTGCAGGCCGGTCAGCCGCTCGCGACAGATAAGGCATCGCGATCGTGCCAAGCGCGCCCGCGCTGGTGGTGAGGAAACGGCGGCGTGAGAATGTGATGGTCATGGGACGGTCCCGATTTCGCCAGGGACGGGTGCCTTGCGGCAGCCGCCACGATGAGATCAGACCCTATATTGAGACAATGTGACGCAGCAATAACGCGCAGGCGCTACGCGTTGCCGGCGGCTCTGAATTGCGTGCCCGTGCGGGGCGGCGTCTGCGGCAGGCTGAACAGCACCGCCTTACGGTCGGCGACGGCGGCATGGAATTGGTCGAGTGCGATGTTGAAGGCGGTGAGCGCGGCCTCCTCGATCGCACCGTGATCGAAGCAGCGCAGCGTGTCGCGCAAAATCACGTCGGCTTCGGCCTGCATCTGGTCGAGCTCTTCGGTCGTCTCGCTCTTGCGGGCCGCCGTGATCATGTCGAGCAGGCGTTCGCGCAAATGGCTGTTGTTGTCGCGCTCGTCCTTCTTCAGATAGCCGGCAAACCAGGCGCCGATCGAGCCCATGGCGGAGAGCGCCATCAGGCTCCACCAGATGTAGTCGCTGTATTTGTCGAGAAAGGTTTTTTCCTCGCCGTCGACGAAGGCGGCGGCGCCGGGATGCACGGGGATCACCGCATCCTTGTCGGTGTCGGGCGTCTCGATCTTCGCCGCCAGTGGGAATTCCGTCACCAATTGCTGGCGCACGGCGAACAGCTGGCGCGTGAATGCCGCGATGGTGGTTTCGGACACAGCTTTGCGCGCCACGATGTGGTGCGCAAAGCTGATGGTCTTGACCTCGTCGTCCGGGCGGTCGGGTGAACCGCCATAGGCGCCGGCTGGAATCTCCGCGGATTCGTAGACCGGGTGGTTCTGCGCGATCGCGTCGGCGGAATCGATCGCGAGGAAAGTCGGCGTGCCGCCCTCTTTGACCGATGCAGAGATCGCGTCCGCCGTGATCTTGCTGTTGACCGGGCCGGCCGCGAGGTAGACGTCGGCCTTCTGGGCCTTGATCGCCTCGGCAACCTCGTTGGCCGGGAATTGCACGATCTCGACCTTGGCGGGATCGACGCCGTATTGCTGGAGGATCACCTTGAGCAGGTTGACGTTGGCCTGGGTGCGGCCGACGACACCGACGCGATGGCCGGCGAGTTGTGCCACCTTGGTGATCTTCGCGCCCTTCTTCTTGCCCTTGCCCGCTACGGCCCACAGCACCACGACATTCTTGCGCAGCGTCGCGACCGCCTGCGCGTTCTTCGGCACATCGAGGTCGCCGCGCACGATGGCAAGATCGACCTTGCCTTCCGCGAGGGCATTGGCGCTGGCGGTGGCGCCGTCGGTCTGGATCGGGCGCAGCCGCACCTGACTCTTGTTCTGCGTGAAAGCCTGAGTCAGCGCCTGCACCACCTTGACGTCATCGCTGCTGGCGGGACCAACCGCGATCTTCAGCGTCACCGGCCGCATCGCGAAGTAGTAACCGCCGGCGAGCGCACCGACGATCGCAAGCACGAGGGCCAGAGACACGAGCGCGGTCTTCCGCGCCGCGGATCGCGGCGAAGGCGGAGAGGGCGTTTCGGCCAGGTTCAGTCCCCCGGTCATCGATCTCCCAAACAGGCGCTTGAGGCTCAGTTTCATCTTCGCCGGCGATTTACGCCCGCAATTGTAGCAAATTTCTTGTCCGGCGGGGTTACATCTCCTTCATGGTTAGCGGATGGACGAAATCCCGTATGAACCCGGGCATCGACACGGCGTTAGGGTAAAGTTCCCCTGAACGACGGAGGCGATCATGGCAGAGCGGCTATCGGCGGAGGCGCGCAAGCAGGCGCTCGGCGGACTACCGGGCTGGGGTGAGATGTCCGGCCGCGACGCCATCGGGAAGACCTTCGTCTTCAAGGATTTCAACCAGGCCTTCGGCTTCATGACCCGCGCGGCGCTGGTCGCCGAGAAGGTGGATCACCACCCCGAATGGCGCAACGTCTACAAGACGGTCGAGGTGGTGCTGTCGACCCATGACGCCGGCGGCGTTACTGCGCTCGATATCGAACTGGCCAAGGCGATGAACGCCATTGCCGGCTGACGTCTTGCGGCTCCTGGCCTTATCCCCATCTTGTGATCAGCAGGCGACGCGGCGATCCGCCGCTCCGGCTGAAAGGGGAGTTTGAGCATGGCTGCCGAACACAGCGTCGGCTTTGAGCCCGCCGATCGGCTCGCGGAAGACCGCGAGGGCGTTCGCCGCCGCTTCTGGCGCAAGCTGAAGCGCGTTGCCGCGCAACTGCCGTTCGCCGAAGACCTGCTCGCGGCCTATTACTGCGCCTTCGACCGGCAGACGCCGCGCCATGTTCAGGCCTCGCTGCTGGGGGCGATCGCCTATTTCATCCTGCCATTCGACTTCGTCGCTGATGTGATGCCGATCCTCGGTTTCGCCGATGACGCCGCCGTGCTCGCCACCGCGATCCGCATGGTGGCCGGCCACATCACGAACGAGCACCGCGAGGCCGCCCGTGCCGCGCTGAAGCGCGGGGTGGATAAGGCGGAGGAGTGACGGCGCCACTACTTCTTTTCCCCCGCACGCGCCTTCTCCGCGTCCCATGCCTGGAATTGCTTGAACAGCGTCTCCTTGTCCGCATCGGACACCTGCGCGGCCGCCGGGCTCTGCTTCAGGAACGCTTCGAAGCGCTGGCGCGTCACCGGCTCGACGCCGTGCCGGTCGAGCCATTGCTGCGCCACCGGCAATCTGCTCCAGCCCGACAGAGGCGCCGCGAGCGAGACCTCCTTCCACTTGGGATGGAAGGGCGGGTTCTGGAGCGCGGGGAACTTGGTGAAGAACGCGTCAACGAACAGCGCGAGCTTGCGATAGCGCTCGGTGTTGGGCGTCCAGTTGTAGGCCGCGAGCACCGCAGGCACCGCGATCGTGTCCACGCTCTCGCCCTCCTTGATCAGGTTCGGATAGTCCTTGGCGGTCAGCGTTGCCGGCAGATAATCGCTCTGCAGGGGCTTTGCATAGTCGACCTTCGCAAGATGGAAGCGGCCGTCATTGCCGAAGGTCGAGACCGACTTGTACGGCTTGCCGCCGACCACGATGACGGCGTCGATCTCGCCGGCCTTCAGTTTCTCCATCGCGATGCGCTGCTCGACATAGACGAATTTCGCCTTGATCCCGAGCCGCTCGAACACGGTGAGCGCCGTGACGAAGGTGCCGCCGTTCGGCAGGTCCACGCTCACCGTCTTGTCTTCGAGGTCTTTGAGCGTCGCGACCGATCTTGGCGCGATCACCTGCATCTCCTCATTGTAGAGCTTGGTGACATAGGTGAACTGCTTCTTGATGCCCGTGGCAAAACCCTTGCGCTCGAGATAGTCGAGCGTGTCGGCGCGCACGATTCCGAGATCGACACCTTGCAGGAACAGGATATCGGCGACGCTTTGCACCGAGCCGCGGCCGACGATCGGCAGCACGCGGATCTTGTTGCCGTCGTCGAGCACGGAAGCGAGGTCGGCGCCGAATTGCACATAGGTGCCGCCGATCGTGCCGGTGATCAGCGTGACCGTGTTTGCGTTCAGCGCCTGCTTGGTCGAGGTCGAGCCGAACTGGAAGATGGCCTTCAGGCCGTCAGAGACCTTGGCGGGATCGTATTCGGTCTGATCGGCGCGCGCCGCGAAGGCACAGATCGTCATAATGGCGGCAAGCGCCATTCCCAAAGCGTTACGCATGATGTCCCCCTGAAACGATCTAGTTCTGAAGCTGGGCGAGGCGCTGCCGCGCCTCGGCCGATCCGAGTGCCGCGGCCTTTTGATACCAGTCGCGCGCGGCGGTCGCGTCAGCGGCGATGCGCCGCGCGTCGCTAGTGCCCAGCACGGCCGGGTCATAGGTCTGGGCCAGCAGAAACGCCGCTGCCGCATCCTGTGCATTGGCGGCGCGTTCGAGCAGCAGGCGGGCCGCAACAATGTCACCAATTCCCAACAGGCTCTTCGCGCGCGTCATCAGCCCGGCCAGCGTGTCGGCGTCGAGCGTGCTGGCGGGCGGAGGGGGCGCATGCGGTGCCGCCGCGGGCTGAGGCACAGGCGTCTGGGCTTGCAGCGCGGTCTGATAGGCGGTCGCGATCTCCTCGCGGCTCGGCGGTGCAGGAAGATCCTGCGTGTCAGCGCTCGCCAGGCGTGGATCGGTCACGCGCGCCGAATCCTTGCGCGGGCTCTGCGGTATGACCGACGGGTTGGCCGAGGCCACCGCCTGCTCCAGCGCGACGACTGCCGAGCCACCGGCATCGAAGATGCCGCGAAGGTCGGACTGAAACAGCGCGGCCAGAATTGCCAGAATGGACGCCACGAGAACGGCTGCGAGACCGCCCGCAAGAACACGCGGCACAATTCTGACCCGGGGACGCAACTCCAGCGAGGTATATTCGTCCGGGTTCGGGGCACCGCGCGGATCGGACAGGAATAGTGGAATTGGATCGTCGGGTGACAGATCGATCCGTGCGGCGCGCGCACGGATGTACGATGCGGTGGACGGATGTGATGCGGCTTGATCGGAATCGAATGCCCTCGATTCCCTGGACGGACGGAACGCCGTCGTCTCCATGGTGATGCTCCCCAAGACTGACACGACGCGGGGCATACCGGTTTCAGTTTTTTTGTTGTTGTCCAGGAGCGCCCAGCAAACTGGAGCCGGTAAATCGCAATCTGAATCAGCCCAAAAAGCGACGGCGATGGGGACGAATCGGGAAATATTTGGGTTTGATTCGGGCGAGGTTGTGGAATGCACCTCAATTTTGCCCGCGCTGGTTGAGGAGACCTTACCAGGTGGCGGTCTAGGAATGGGGTGCCATGAACTCAGCTGTCATGCGCATATCTTCGCGACAGCCAGCGCAGTCGCAATCACGGGTGCAAGATCACCTTTCCCATCGCCTGACGTCCCGCGAGCACCTTCAACGCGTCCGCGGTCTGGGCCAGCGGGAAGGTCCGGTCGACATGCGAGGAGATCTTGCCTTCCGCCGTCCACTTCACGAGCTTCTCCAGATTGGCGCGATTCTTGGCCGGGTTGAGCCGGGTCCAGGCGCCCCAGAACACGCCGCGGATGTCGCAGCCCTTCAGCAGTGCGAGGTTCAGCGGCATCTTCGGAATGTCGCCGGCGGCGAAGCCGATCACAAGGAAGCGACCCTCCCAGGCGATCGAGCGCAGCGCCTGCTCGGCGTAAGCACCGCCCACGGGATCGAAGATGATGTCGACGCCCTTGCCGTCGGTGAGCTTGCGCAAACCTTCCTTCAAATCCTCCTTGGCGTAATTGAGCGTCAGCTCGGCGCCGTGCGCCCTGGCGAATGCGAGCTTCTCGTCCGATGAGGCGCAGGCGATCACCTTCAGGCCCATCAGCTTGCCGAGCTCGCAGGCAGCAAGGCCCGTGCCGCCGGCTGCGCCCAGTACCGCGAGCGTCTCGCCCGGCTTCGGACTGGCGCGATCCTCCAGCGCATGCAGCGCGGTGCCGTAGATGATGATGATGCCGGCCGCGCGATCATAGTCGAGATTGTCCGGGATCTTGACAATCGAGGCCGCCGGCAGCGCGATCTTCTCGCGTGCGCCATTGTGGCCGCACGAGGCGACAACGCGATCGCCGACCTTCAGATCAGTGACGCCAGCGCCGATGCTCTCGATCACACCCGCGACTTCAGCGGCCGGCGAGAACGGGAACGGCGGCTTGATCTGATACTTGCCCTGAATCATCAGGATGTCGAAGAAGTTCAGCGCCGCCGCTTTGATCGCGATCACGGCCTCGCCGGGTCCTGCTACCGGATCCGGCACGTCAGCCAGAACGAGATCGTCGGGCTGGCAATATTGCGAGCAGAGGATGGCTTTCATGGCGGGCACCTGGAGCGTTTCGAGTGGAATTATGATTGGCCCGGTTTTGCCGGATTTAGAGCAGCCGGACAATCCGGATTCTTTGTTGGTCGTTCTGTTCGGCCTATCATCACGTCATTGCGAGCCAACGGGTCCGCGCAAAGCGCGGCCCGATGACAGGCTCCGCGAGGCAATCCAGAGTCCGCCCTGCGGAAATAATCTGAATTGCTTCGTCGCTTCGCTCCTTGCAATGACGAAATCCGCGGAGATAAGGATTCAAACGATGTTTGAAACGAACCTGCTCAACGACAAGCGCATCCTCGTCACCGGCGGCGGCTCCGGCCTTGGCGCGGCGATGGGCCGTCGCTTCCTCGCACTCGGCGCCGAGCTCGTGATCTGTGGCCGCAAGCTCGACCGGCTCGAGGCAACGGCGAGCGAGATGCGCAAAGAGAGCAGTGGCAAAGTCACGACCATCGCCTGCGACGTTCGCGACGGTGCGGCCGTCGACAACATGATGGATCAGATCTGGCGCGAGGCGCCGCTCGATATCCTCGTCAACAATGCTGCGGCGACCTTCATCGCGCAGAGCGAGCATCTCTCGTTTCGCGCCGCGGACGCGATCCTCGCGCCGACCCTGCATGGCGCGATGTATTGCACGCTCGCCGCCGGCAAGCGCTGGATCGAGAGTAAGCATGGCGGCGTCGTGCTCTCGATCCTCTCGACCTCGACCATCACCGGCCGCGCCTTCACCGTGCCTTCGGCGATGGCGAAGTCGGCGCTGCTGGCGATGACCAAAAGTCTCGCCGTGGAATGGGGTCCGAAGGGCATCCGAACCGTTGCCATCGCGCCGGGACCGTTCCCGACCGCCGGCGCGTCGGGGCAGCTCCGCCCTGAAGGTCGCGACGAAGGCTGGACCGCCCGCAACCCGCTGGGCCGCACCGGCGAGCACGGCGAACTTGCTGACCTCGCCAGCTTCATGGTCTCGGACCGCGCCGGCTATATCAATGGCGAGATGGTGGTGATCGACGGAGGCGCGCATTTGCGCAGTTCCGGGGCCGAGGACCTGCTCGGCTGGACCGAGGCGCAATGGGCCGAGCAGCGCGCCGCGCGATCTCGAGGCTAGTGCTGACAACCCGCTAACTGCCTTCCCAAATTGGACTTTCCCGGCTATCCCTGCCGGGGGACAAAACACGCCGGGCCATCTTCCAGTCACAATATTGAGGGAACCACTCCAGCATGTGGCGGGTGCTATCTTTCATTTTGATGATCGGCATGATGACGTGCGGGATCGCCGATCTCGCTGGGGCGCAGACGCCGCAACCGGCGCCGAAGGCGGCACCAAAGCCGGCGCCCCCAGCGGCCCATCCGACTGCCAAGACGGCGGCAAAGCCAGAGAGCAAACCGGCGGCAGCGCCCGCGGCGGTTGCGGGCGGCGCGGAGCCGACCCTGATCGGCCAGTTCGGCACCTGGGGCGCCTATTCAGCCACGCCGAACGGCAAGAAGGTCTGCTTCGCGCTGGCCAAGCCCTCGTCGTCGAAGACCAACCCGCCGAACCGGCCGCGCGATCCTGCTTATGCGTTCGTGTCGACCCGGCCGGCCGAGAAGGTCAACAACGAAGTCTCGGTCATGATCGGCTATGCGCTGAAACCGGGTTCGGAATCGACGGCCGAGGTCGGCGGCGCTGCTTTCGCGATGTATACGCAGGGCGATGGCCTCTGGATCAAGAACGCGGCCGAGGAGGAGCGGATGGTCGAAGCCATGCGCAAATCCGCCGATCTCGTGGTCAAGGGGGTCTCGGCCAAGGGCACCGAGACGACCGACACGTTTTCGCTGAAGGGCCTCGCCCAGGCGCTCGATAAGATCGCCCAGGACTGCAAAAGATAGGATTGCAGGCGGTAAGGCTAAGTCATAGCCGCGGTCGCAATCGGCAGATCCGGTTGCTATATAGGGGCTGTTCCAGATTTACCGTCATTCCGGGGCGATGCGCAGCATCGAACCCGGAATCTCGAGGTTCCGGGTCTGGTCCTCCGGACCAATCCCGGAACGACAAAACCCATCAGGTCCATTCAATGCAACCGACGACCGAGCCGCACAACGCAATCCTGGTGGAGAAGACTCCGCTCGAAACTTATGTGCCGCCGGCGAGGCCCTCGCTGATCGGCCTGTCGCGTGCCGAGCTCGCCGATCGCCTCGGCGAGATCGGTGTCGCACCGGCGCAACGCAAGATGCGGGTGCAGCAGCTGTGGCACTGGCTCTATTTCCGCGGCGCCCAGAGCTTTGACGAGATGACCTCGATTTCGAAGGGCATTCGCGCCGAGCTCGCGCAGCATTTCACCGTCGACCGGCCCGAGGTCGTGGCCGAGCAGATCTCCAACGATGGCACCCGCAAATGGCTGCTGCGTCTGCCGAGCGGCGACAACATCCAGAAGGCGCATGAGGTCGAGTGCGTCTACATCCCCGAGACCGATCGCGGCACGCTCTGCGTCTCCTCGCAGGTCGGCTGCACCCTGAACTGCTCGTTCTGCCATACCGGCACCCAGCGCCTGGTGCGCAACCTCACCGCCGGCGAGATCGTGGGACAGGTGATGGTGGCGCGCGATCGCCTCAACGACTGGGCCGATCGCGAAGACGGCACGCGCCGCGTCACCAACATCGTGATGATGGGCATGGGCGAGCCGCTCTACAATTTCGATGCGGTGCGCGATGCGCTGCTGATCGTCGGCGACAATGAAGGCATCGGCATCTCCCGCCGCCGCATCACGCTGTCGACCTCGGGCGTGGTGCCGAACATCGTGCGCGCCGGCGAGGAGATCGGCGTGATGCTCGCGATCTCGCTGCATGCGGTGCGCGACGAATTGCGCAACGAGCTCGTGCCGCTCAACCGCAAATATCCGATCAAGGAACTGCTGCAGGCCTGCCGCGACTATCCCGGCGCCTCGAATGCGCGCCGCATCACGTTCGAATATGTGATGCTCAAGGGCGTCAACGATTCGCTCGACGATGCGAAATTGCTGGTGAAGCTGCTCAAGGGCATTCCGGCCAAGATCAACCTCATTCCGTTCAATCCCTGGCCCGGCACCGCCTATGAATGCTCGGACTGGGACCAGATCGAAAAGTTCTCCGAATACATCTTCAACGCTGGCTATTCCTCGCCGGTGCGCACCCCGCGCGGCCGCGACATCCTCGCTGCCTGCGGCCAGCTCAAATCAGAGACGGAGAAGCTCTCGGCGCGTGAACGCCAGGCGCTGCGCGCGATGGCGATGACGGATTGATAGGTAATGCCTGCGCCTTCGCATCCTTGTCATTGCGAGCGCAGCGAAGCAAATCCAGAATCTTTCCGCGGAGGCAGTCTGGATTGCCTCGTCGCGGAGCCTGTCATCCGGCCGCCGAAGGCGGGACCGGCTGGCTCCTCGCAACGACGGTGAAGGTGACGTCATGTCCCTGATCGGCCGCCTTGTCGTCATCTTCATCGGCTTCCTCGCCGCCTGCTTCGTCGGCGGCATAATCGTCGTCGTCGCGCTGCTGTTTCCGGAATTCGCTGACCTCGGCGCGGGTCCCGTCGATCAGGGCACGATCGACATCCTGTTCGGCTTCGGCTTCATCTTCGTCTCCGGCTTCGCCCTGGTGCCGGCCGCGGTGATCGTTGCCATCACCGAGGCGCTCTATATCCGCAGCGCGCTCGCTTATGCCGCAGGCGGCGGCCTTGTCGGGCTCGCCTGCTATCTCGGTCTCGTCCCCTTCCACGGCGACACGTTCCAATTCGAGGGTATCGTGCGGCGCCACCTGGAGATCATGACGGGCGCGGGCATCGTCGCCGGCGTGGTCTACTGGCTGATCGCCGGCCGCAATGCAGGCGCCTGGCGCATCCCGCCGCCTTCGCACCTGCCCCCACCTCCGCTGCCGTCGAATTCCAGGCCCGATGCGCGGTGACTTCTTATCCTCCTCCAGGGGAGGATGGGGACCGCCGTTGGGGTTTTCATCTCCGCCCTGCTCCGCTAAACCGCGCGCCATGAACCGGACTGGACTCTTCATCGCCCTTTCGCTGTGGCTCGTGATCGGCCTTGTCTTCGGCCTCTATCCCGAGCTCGACCTCAAGCTCGCGTCGCTGTTCTTCGACCCCGCGACCAAGACATTCCCGCTCAAGCTGAACGGCTGGGCCGGCTTTGCGCGCGATGCGGCGATGTGGATCGCCTGGGCATTCGCGCTTCCCTCGATCGTCGCGCTCGTCGTCAAGATGATCCGGCCTGACCGGCCGCTGCTGGTGCCGGGGCGCACGGTCGTCTTCCTGCTGGTAACGCTGACGATGTCGGCCGGCATTCTGACCAACCTGACGTTCAAGAATTATTGGGGCCGGCCGCGTCCGGTCGTGGTGACCGAGTTTGCTGGCGATCAGCAGTTCGTGCCGTGGTGGGATCCGCGCGGCGGCTGCGGGCGCAACTGCTCGTTCTTCTCCGGGGAAGGCGCGACCGCGTTCTGGACGCTGGCACCGGCCGCTCTCGCTCCGCCGGCGTGGCGGCCGCTCGCCTATACGGCCGCCGTGGTGTTCGGCGCTGTGACCAGCGGGCTGCGTATGGCCTTCGGCGGCCACTTCTTCACCGATGTCTCGATTGCCGGCCTCGTCACCTTCGTGGTGATCTGGTTCGCCTACGCGCTGATTTACCGCTGGCCTCGAACGCGGTTTTCGGACGAGGCGGTCGACGCGGCCCTGACGCGGCTGAACTGGCCCGCCTACCGGCTCCGCCAGCGCCTGTTCGGCCGCAAGACAGGTCCAGAGCCGTCGATTTGAGCCATTAAAGAGGTGCCGAGGCGTGCGAAATTTGATATTCGCGCGGGTCAAACCCGGCCCGACATCAGCCCTTGTGACCCGATTGGAAGCCCCATGACCACAATCCTGAAAAGCCTGCCCAAGGGTGAGAAAGTCGGCATCGCTTTTTCGGGCGGCCTCGACACCTCTGCGGCGCTGCTCTGGATGAAGCAGAAGGGCGCACGCTGCTACGCCTACACCGCCAATCTCGGCCAGCCTGATGAGGCCGACTACAACGAGATTCCGCGCAAGGCGATGGAGTTCGGCGCCGAGAAGGCCCGGCTGGTCGATTGCCGCACGCAACTCGTCCACGAAGGCATCGCCGCGATCCAGTCGGGCGCCTTCCATATCTCGACCGGCGGCATCACCTATTTCAACACCACGCCTCTGGGGCGCGCCGTCACCGGCACGATGCTGGTCGCGGCGATGAAGGAGGACGGCGTCAACATTTGGGGCGACGGCTCGACCTTCAAGGGCAACGACATCGAGCGCTTCTACCGCTACGGCCTGCTAACCAATCCCGCTTTGAAGATCTACAAGCCCTGGCTCGACCAGCAGTTCATCGACGAGCTCGGCGGCCGCGCCGAGATGTCGGCGTTCATGACGGCCCAGGGCTTTGCCTACAAGATGAGCGCCGAGAAGGCGTATTCGACCGACAGCAATCTGCTCGGCGCCACGCACGAGGCGAAAGATCTCGAGAGCCTCGACAGCGGCATCAAGATCGTCAACCCGATCATGGGCGTGCCGTTCTGGCGCGACGACTGCGCCGTTAAGGCCGAGAAGGTCGTGGTGCGTTTCGAAGAAGGCCAGCCGGTTGCGCTCAACGGCCAGACCTTCTCTGATGCCGTCGCGCTGTTCCTCGAGGCCAACGCGATCGGCGGCCGCCACGGCCTCGGCATGAGCGACCAGATCGAGAACCGCATCATCGAAGCCAAGAGCCGCGGCATCTATGAGGCGCCCGGCATGGCGCTCTTGCACATCGCCTATGAGCGCCTCGTCACCGGCATCCACAACGAGGACACCATCGAGCAGTACCGCATCAGCGGCATGCGTCTCGGCCGGCTGCTCTATCAGGGCCGCTGGTTCGACTCGCAGGCCCTGATGCTGCGCGAGACCGCGCAGCGCTGGGTCGCGCGCGCCGTCACCGGCGAAGTCACGCTGGAGCTGCGCCGCGGCAACGACTACTCGATCCTCAACACCGAGAGTCCCAATCTCACCTACGCGCCCGAGCGGCTCAGCATGGAGAAGGTCGAGGACGCCGCCTTCACGCCTGCCGACCGAATCGGTCAGCTCACCATGCGCAATCTCGACATCGCCGACACGCGCAGCAAGCTGAAGCTCTACAGCGACACCGGCCTGCTGTCGGGCAGCGAAGGCTCGCAGATCTTCCGGCTGGAGAGCGACAAGGATTGAGCCCTTTGTCGCGGCGATCGGGCGATGCACGACATAATGACGGTGTCATTGAGGGCCGCTAGGCTCCTAGCTTCCCCCGGAATGGGCAGCGCGGAGCATCGAACATGGTCAAGCAGTCGGCCGTCGCCTCTCTCATCGTCCTTCTTTGGGCAACGTCAGTGTCGGCACAGACGATCTATCCCATTGATCGTGCCGAGATCCTGGCCGGAGCTCAATTCGATTTTAAGGTCGAACTCCCCGGGCCGGTTGACCCGGCCAAGTTGAAGGTGACGGTGAACGGCACAGATTACGCAGTCGCGTTCGGCCGCTCCGGGATTTTCGTCGATCGCGAGGACGGCAAGGAACAGTCGGCCCTGGTCCTGCGCGACGTTACACTGACTACGCCGGGCAGCGTTGCCGTGGACGTGAGCGACGGCACGCGCCAGCGCAGCGTCACATGGACGGTCTACGACACGGGTCCGCGCAAGGCGAAGAACGTCATCCTGTTCATCGGTGATGGCATGTCGCCGGCGCATCGGGTCGCAGCCCGCATCCTGTCCAAGGGCATTTCGGAGGGCAAGAGCCGCGGCAAGCTCGCCATCGACGACATGCCTCACATGGCACTGGTGGCGACCGCAGGCTCGGACTCGATCATCACGGACTCTGCGAATTCGGCCAGCGCCTATGCGACCGGGCACAAGAGCGCCGTCAACGCTTTGGGCGTCTATGCGGACCGCACCGCAAGCCCGTTCGACGATCCACGGGTCGAAACCATCACGAGCCTCGCCAGGAGGCGGCTCGGCATGGCGATCGGTATCGTCACCAATACCGAGATCGAGGACGCGACGCCGGCGGCGATGCTTGCGCACACCCGCCGGCGCGCCGCCTATGACGAGATCGTCGAGCAATTCTTCGCGGCGAAGCCGGATGTGCTGATGGGCGGCGGCAGCGCAAATTTTCTGCCGAAATCCGCCGCCGGCTCGAAACGCAAGGACGAGACCGATTACATCGCGAAGTTTCGCGATGCAGGCTATCAGGTGGCGACCACCGCGCGTGAGCTCGGCGCTCTCGCGGCCAAGCCGGAGACGGGCAAGCTGCTCGGCCTGTTCGCAACGGGAAACATGGACGGCGCACTGGACCGCAAGTTCCTGAAGGGCGGCGGCGTCAGGAAATTCCCCGAGCAGCCCGACCTGACCGAGCAGGTGCAGGCGGCGCTGAAACTCTTGTCGCGGAATGAGGCCGGTTTCTTCCTGATGGTCGAGTCCGGGATGATCGACAAATACGCGCATTTGCTCGACATGGAGCGAGCCGTCTACGACACGATCATGCTCGACAATGCTGTGCGCCAGACACGTGAATGGGCGCATGCGCGTGGCGACGACACCCTCATTCTGGTGGTGGCGGACCACAATCATCCCAACAGCCTCGTCGGTACGGTGATTGACGACATGGGCACTGCGCCCAACGTGCCGCTGCGCGAGCGCGTCGGCGTCTACGAGCAGGCCGGATTTCCCAATTATCCGGCTGCGGATGCGGAGGGCTATCCGGCACGCGTCGACGTGAGCCGGCGGCTCGCCATCTTCTCGGCCAGTCTGCCGGACCATTACGAGACGTTCCGCCCGAAGCTCGACAATCCCAACGAGCCTACCGTGAAGGGTGGCGAGGATGGGACCTTCAAGGCCAACGACAAATACAAGGATGTTCCAGGCGTCGTGCTGCGCCCGGGCAATCTGCCGGCGATGATCGGCGCCAGTGTGCATTCGGGTGAGGACGTCATCCTCACGGCGGCAGGGCCAGGCAGTGATGGTGTGCGCGGTTCGATGGACAATACCGAGATCTTTCGCCTCATGGTCGACGCGCTTGGGCTGGCTGCTCGGCCGTAGCGGCGATGCTGTTCGAAAAAAATGGCCGGGATCGCTCCCGGCCATTTGCGTTCGTAATGCTTCGTCTCAGCGCGGCGGCGCGGTGCCGGGCGGGGGCGGCGGCAGCGAGGCCTGGCCGCCATTGAGCAGCGGTGTGATGCGGCGGATGGTGACGCGCCGGTTGATCAGGCTCGGCCCTTGCGTCTGCTCCTTCAGATACTGCTCGCCGTAGCCTTGCGACGTCAGGTTCTCCGCGGGCACACCGAACTGCTGCGTCAGCAATTCGGCCGCTGACTGTGCGCGGCGGTCCGACAGCGATAGATTGTCGACCTCGTTGCCAACCGCGTCAGTATGTCCCTCGATCAGGAACACCTCGCGCGGGTTGCGCTGAATCGCCTGGTTGAGGCCGTCGGCGATCACCTGCAACCGGGCCGCCTGGTCCGGCGGGATGGTCCACGATCCGGTCTCGAAGTTGATCGTGTTGACGTCGATGCTCGGCATCTGCATGCGAACATTGGGGCTGTAGCGGATCTCGTCGAGCGAGTAACGCCGATCGATCCGCTGCACCGGCGGTGCCTGCATGGTCGCGTAGATCACGTCCGGCGACGCCTCCTGGGCATCGACGATGTAGCGATCATAGGGAATGTTGACCACCGGCGGCGGCACGTCGACATAGAACCCGCCGATCGCGCGCGGATCCCGGTAGCTGTTGTCGATGATGACAATCTCGCGCCCGCCGGGGTCCCTGCGGATTCGGCGCAGCAGCGAACCGTCCGCACCGACCACGGTGATCACCTCGCTGCCGTCAGGGCGGACCACGACGGTGCGGGTTTCGCCGCCGACTGTGTCGGTGCGGATGTCGCGGGCGCCGTAGCGGAAGCGATAGAGATCGTTGCCGCGGACATAGGCCTGCCCGCCCGGATCGCGAATGATGATGCGATCCGGCTCGGTGTAGACGGTGCGGCCGCCTTCGACGACCTCGCGCCGCTGGTTGTGGAGGTCGGCGATGGTGGCGCCGATCGCGACGCCGGCCACCACGCCTGCGCCGATCGCGAGCGGCGTCAGGTCACGCTGCGGCGGACGCGGCGGAGGCGGCAACGGTGCTGCAACGGTGGGCGCGGCTCGGAAGGCCGGCGCGACCGTGGGCGGAGCGTATTGCGCCCGGTTCGGCGGCGGTGCTGCGGCCGCCGTGCCAGGGACGACAGTTGGCGCCGCGGCACCGGCGGGAGGCGCCGGCGGCCGGGCCGGGGCGCCGGCTTGCGGCGACGCGGGCGGAGTTCCGGCAGCGGGCGCACCCGCAGGCGGCGTACCCCCCTGAGGGCCAGGCGTCGGTGTTGCGCCCGGGGCCGGTGTTGCGCCGGGAGCAGGCGTCGGTGCTGCACCGGGACGTCCGGGCAGCGGCGTCGGGGTGCCGGGACTTGGTGCCGGTGTCGCCGTTGGAGCGGGCGTTGCACCGGGAGCTGGCGATCCTGCAGCCGGTGGCGCGCCCGGGCGTCCGGGCAGCGGTGCACCGGGGCGTCCAGCCGGCGGCGCGCCGGGCGTGCTCCCGGGAGCCGGCGTCGCGGTCGGCGCAGGCGTCGGGGCTGGTGTCGCAGTCGGTGCAGGCGTGGCGGTCGGGGCAGGCGCGCCAGGTCGTGCCGTCGGCGCTGCGGGCGAAGGCGAAGGCGAAGGCGTCGGCGCCGGGCGGCCTTGAGGCGCTGCTGCGGGCGGGGCCGGCGGCGTCGGAGCCGGGCGTGCGCCAGACGGCGCCGGAGGCGGCGTATGCGGCTGCGCGGCAGGAGGCGGCGTCGGTGTCGGTGTCGGGCGAGCCGCAGGTGGCGGTGGCGTCGGCGCATGCTGCTGCGGAGCTGCGGCGGGAGGAGGTGCTGGCGGCGTGGGAGCCGGACGTGCTGCAGGCGGTGCCGAAGGGGACGGTGTCGGCGCATGCTGCTGCGGCGCCGCAGCCGGCGGCGAAGGCTGCTTCGGTGCGGCAGGCGGCGGAGGTGGCGGCGGCGCCGGACGGGCCGCAGGCGGAGGCGGGGGCGGCGCTGCCGGGCGCGGCGGTGCGGCGGCCGGCGGAGGCGCGGCGGGCGGATGCGGCGGTGCAGCCGCGGGCGGCGGTGCGGCCGGGCGCGCGGGCGCCGCAGGTGGCGCGGCCGCTGGCGGGCCCTTCGGAGGCTGCTTCGGTTTTCCGTCAGGGCCAGTCTCTTGTGGCTGGGCCTGCGCGACGACGAGCGGCGGCGCACTTTGCGCATGCGATGCGGAGCTTGCGAATTGCATCGCGGTCAGGGCCGTCGTTGCAAGCAGCACGAGACGAAGGTTGGTCATGGTGGTGAGCTTCCCCGGAAGGTTCTTTGACGAAGTGTTGGGATGAACAGCTACGCGTTAGGCCGGAATGTGGCGGGCCAAGCAGTCGGGGCCCGATTTATTTCTGCACGCAAATAACTTCATTATGACGACGTTCATTGCGCATTCAGACGCATGTTGCAATCGCCCCGCATGTGATCGCTCGCCTCATGTGTGATCCCGCGGCGAACGCGCGTCCGTCGCGGGATTGGGCGTGAGCGGTCCGTTCGGCCCGCGTCGTGGAATCTCTTCGGGAACATGGCCGGGCAATTCATCCGGCCGCGGTGTTTCGCCGGGCTCGCGCATCGGCGGCGTGATGTCGGGTTGCGGATTGCCCGGCGGAATTCCAGGAGGCGGCTCGGTTGGAGTCCCCGGTGTTGTCGGTGGAATCTCTGGCGGCTCGATTGGCATCGGCACCTTCGTGATCAATGGCCCAGAGGACGATAACGATGATGCCGTGCCGATGTTCCCTGTTCGCCGGTGTGCAGCGCGGCTTATTCCGGTGCGTGGCAGACCGCCTCGATGTTGTGCCCGTCGGGATCGAGCACGAAGGCGCCGTAATAGTTCGCATGATAATGCGGGCGGATGCCGGGCGGCCCGTTGTCGCGTCCGCCCGCCGCTATCGCCGCTTTGTAGAACGCGTCCACCGTGGCGCGGTCCTTGGCTGCGATCGCGATGTGGACCGGCTTGTTCATCGCGCCTTCGCCGCCGAACCAGAAATCCGGCTTGCCGTCGGCGCCGAACCCTGCGGCTGCGGCGTGCCCGGTCTGCTCGGCCGTCACTTCCATGATCAGGCTGTAACCGAGCGGGGCCAGCGCCTTGGCGTAGAACGCCTTGGCGCGCTCATAGTCGGAGACCGAGAATCCCATGTGATCCAGCATCGCAACCTCCGTTGTTCGTCCCTGTCAGCGCGACAGGAACGTATTGCTGCGCGTCTTGCGCGCGATGGAAAAGCCGCGCGCCACCATGTCGGCAATGCAATCCTGCTGCCATTCGTTTTGAGACAAGTGTTCGATTACCACGGCGCGAGGCCACAGCGATGGCGGCGCGTCGCGGAAGAAGCGGATCAGCACGCGGTCCTCGAAGCCTTCGACGTCGATCTTGAGCGAATCGATCTGCGTGACGCCAGCCTCGTCGAGGATACGGGTCAGGCGCAGCGAGGGGACCCTGATCGCATCAGCGCTCGCCGTGCCGGTGACGACGTGCGTGGCACCGAGATTACCGCCGCCGCTCTCGATCATCAGCTCGCCGTTGCTGTCACCGGCAGCGGCCTGCACCAGGCGCACCTGTGTCGCGTTCGATGCGGCGTGATTGAACGCGAGCCGCGCAAACGTCGTCGGATGCGGCTCGATCGCCACAACCTTGCCTGTGGTGCCGACCTGCCGCGCCATCACCAGCGCAAACGTGCCGACATTGGCGCCGACGTCGACGAATGTGCCGCCCGCCGGGGTGTGCTCACGCAGGAAATCGAGCTCGTCGAGATTGTAGTCGGGATTGAACAGCGCACCGCGCTCGGTCGCGCTGCCCTGGTGATAGAAGCGGAACGAAGCGCCCTGATATTGCACGTCGACCGGGCCGCCGCGCAGCAGGTTGACCAGCCGCGACATCCAGGGCCGGAATGCGCCGCGCTTCAGCCCGGACTGTTGGGCCAGGCGAATGAGAGCGGCCTGCGCCGCATTCGGCGCAAAGGCGCCGAACGGCGCGGACGAAGGGGCGTTGTCGGTCGTCAAGCAGGCGGTCCTCATTGCAGGCGGCGCATGCATAGCCGGTTTTGCGAGGGACTCCAACGCTCGATGCGGACGATTACGGCCGGGACGGCGAAGCGAAAGTCACGCCGCCTTCTTCGGCGGGGCCATGCGCTGGCGCAGGAAGCGGCCGAGCAGCCTGCGCTTGCCCTTGCGCGGGATCAGCTCGACGTCGCTGACGAGCCTGGCGCCGCCCTTGCGGCGCTCCAGCACAATCTTGCGGCTGTGGAAAGCCTCCAGCTCGGCGCGATGTGCGACGCTGACGATGGTCGCCTTCGGCAGCTCGTCGGTGACCATCTTCATCATCTTGTCCTGGCTCTTCTCGTCGAGCGCGGATGTGGCCTCGTCGAGCACGATGATGTCGGGGCTGTGCAGCAGCAGCCGCGCAAAGGCGAGGCGCTGCTTCTCGCCGCCTGATAGCGTCTGGTCCCACGGCGCCTCCTCCTCGATCTTCTCCTTGAGGTGATCGAGGCCGACCTTGCGCAGGGCCTTGCCGATCTCCTCGATCGTCCAATCCTCGGCGGCGCCGGGATAGGCTACCGCGCGGCGCAGCGATCCCGCGGGTACGTAGGGCCGCTGCGGCAGCATGAACAGCCGACGGTCGGGATGGAAATTGACGCTGCCGCCGCCCCACGGCCATAACCCTGCGATAGCGCGCACCAGCGTGCTCTTGCCGGTGCCGGATTCGCCGGCGACCAGAAGCCGCTCGCCCGGCTCTATCACCACCTCCGTCTCGCCGACCACGGCGGTGCCGTCGTCCAGCGTGACAGAAAGGTCTTTCAACTCCAGCATGGCGTCATTGCTGGTCTCGCCGCGCTTGATGCGGCCAAGCCCATCGCCTTGCTCGGCACGTTCGAGACCGTCGAGCGACATCATCAGTGAGGCGATGCGCCGCGCGCAGGCGTTCCAGTCGGCGAGTCGCGGATAATTGTCGACCAGCCAGCCGAACGCGCTCTGCACGATTGTGAAGGCGGAGGCCGCCTGCATGACTTGTCCCAGCGTCATGCTGCCGTCGAGGAATTTTGGCGCACAGAGCAGGAGAGGGACCACGGGCGCGACGAGGCTGGAGCCCTGCGAGACAAGCGTCGTCCGCATGTGCTGTCCGGCCAGGCGCGCCCATTGCCGAAGTACGCTGGTGAAATTGCGGTCGATGCCGTCGCGCTCCTCCTCTTCGCCGCCGAGCAGCGCGATGCTCTCGCCATGTTCGCGCACGCGCGTCAGCGTGTAGCGGAAATCGGCTTCGGCTTGGTTCTTGTCCTCGGAGATCTGCACGAAGCGGCGGCCGATCACCAAAATCGAGCTGGAGGCGATCGCGGCGTAGAGGATCGCGGCGATCACCAGGAAGCCGGGAATGGTGAGGCTTGAGCCGCCGAGCCTGACGGTGAGTGCGCCGCCGATGGTCCAGAGCACGACGATGAAGGTCACGGCCGACAGCAGCGCGGACGTGACGCCGGCGAGGAAATCGACCGGCGAGTCGGTCGCAATGCGCAGATCCTCGGCGATGCGGTATTCGGGATTCTTGTGGTCGCCGCCGACGAGGTTAAGCTGATAATAGCGGCCGTTGGCGAGCCAGCGCGTCAGCACGCTGCTCGTGAGCCAGGCTCGCCAGCGCCGCTGGATGCTCATCCGCGCGAACACCTGGGCGACGCCGAGCACGATGCTGCCGATTGCGAGCGGGAAGAACAGCGCCGTGAGATGGAAGACGCTCGTCGCATCGCGCTTCTCGATGGCGTCGAAGATCGCGCGATTCCAGACGTTGATGCCGTATTGGAAGCCGACGGTCAGGACGATCAGCATGCCGAGGCCGATCGAGAACGGCCAGGCCATGCGGTCGCCGTTGCGGCCCCAGAAGCCGCGCGCGCTGATCCAGAAACGCGTCAGCAGATAGTCCTTGCGGGCCTGCTGGGCTTCTTCGGGCGACAGTTCGGGGTCCGGTTCGAGCAGCTCGGGCGGCGGCGGCGCCACGTCATCGCCGTTCTCGCCTTTGACCTCGACAATGGGCGGATTCTTGCCCTGTTCGCGCTTCGCGGCCGGCTTGTGCATGGGCGGACAACGCAAAGGAAATCAAACGGTTCCCTTGGGTTCCGAGCACCGATTCATTCGGCAGCGCCGTCCCGGACGCGCCGCAGCCGGGCGGTCCGGTGGAGCACGCCCGACAATTCTTCGATCGAATAGGGCTTCTGCACGAGATCGAACTCGGCGGCGCCATCCTGGGATAGAGCCTGGCTGTAGCCCGTGGTCAGCACGACCGGCACGCCGATGCCGCGGTCGCGGACCGCCTGCGCCAGGTCGAGCCCGGTCATCCCCGGCATCACCACGTCGGAGAACACGACGTCGAATCGATCGGCGTCCACGACGAGCTCGGCAAGCGCGTCGGTCGCATTGTCGACCAGCGTGATGCTGTAACCGAGCTCGGTCAGCCCGTCGGCGGCAAAATTGGCGAGCTCGATGTTGTCTTCGACCACCAGCACCGACATGCCGCTGCCGGCCACCGCGGGCGCTGTGCTCGGCGCCTGCCGCTGCGGCCGCAGCTCCAGCGGCACGCGCGGCAGATAGAGCGAGAAGGTGCTGCCTTGTCCCACCTCGCTCGCGACCGTCACCTCGCCGCCGGATTGCCGGGCGAAACCGAACACCTGGGACAGGCCGAGACCGGTGCCGTGGCCGACCTGCTTGGTGGTGAAGAACGGCTCGAAGATGCGCCCGAGCCGCGCCGCAGGAATGCCGATCCCGGTGTCACGGACGGTGACGCTTATGTAGCCATGAGCGCCGGGGGCCAGCGTGTCCGGAATGGTCGTCGCGGCCTCGACCTCGAAGGTGATCCTGCCCTTGCCCTGCATGGCATCGCGCGCATTGGTCGCCATGTTGATCAGCGCCGTCTCGAACTGGCCGGCATCGGCGTTGACGAGGCAGGGTTCGGCCGGCAACCGCGTGACGATCTCGATGGCGGGCCCGAGCAGCGTTGCCAGCATGTCATGCAGCGACTGCATCCGCTGTCCGACATCGAACACTTCCGGCTTCAGGGTCTGGCGCCGCGCGAAGGCGAGGAGCTGGGACGTCAGCTTGGCGGCGCGCGCAACTGCGTCCGCGATGGCCGTGATGTAGCGCTGCCGCCGCTCTTCGGTCAGTTGCGGGCGATTCAGCAGGTCGACCGAGGCGCGGATCACCGTCAGCAGATTGTTGAAGTCGTGCGCGACGCCGCCGGTGAGCTGCCCGAGCGCCTCCAGGCGCTGACTGTGCTTGAGCGCGTCCTCGGCTTCTCGCCGCGCTGCGGCCTCGGCCTGGAGATGCTGGGTGCGGCGGAACGCGAAGGCGAGCAGCAGGAACAGCAGCGCGGTCGCGGGAATGCCGAACACCAGATGCTGGCCCATGGTGGCGAACCAGCGGGCCCGGATGGCCGAGCTTTCGAGCCCGGCGCTGACATAGATCGGATATTCGGCGATGCGCCGGTAGCCGATGCGGCGCTCAATCCCGTCCAACGGCCAGGCGATGGTCATGAGGCCGTGCTCGGGGCTTGTTGCGATCTTTTGGCCCACCGGGCCGCCCGGATCGAGCCGCAGGTCGTGGTCGAGCCGCGGGAAATGCGCGAGCAGTGCGCCGTCCGTGCGCCCCATCGCGAAGAAGCTGCCGGGATCTGAGCCGATCCTGGCATAAAAGCTCTCGAAATATTCCGGCAGGACCGAGGCCTGGATCACGCCGATGAAGCGGCCGTCGTCGGCATCGCGGCGCCGGCTCACGCCGAAGAAGCGGGCGCCCTGATAGGGCGGGCGTGGCGTCAGCGCCGTGCCGATGAAGGTGCCGATGCTCTGGTCGACGTGGGCATAGAAGTAATCGCGGTCCGCAAAGCTCAGCTCCGGCGGCGGCGAGACGAGGCTGTTGACCAGCGCTTTTCCGTCCGCATCGAAGATCCAGGCCGATTTGAGCTGCGGCAGCGAATCGGTCAGCCGCTTCAGGCGACGGTGCAAAGCCGGTTCGCGCGCGCGGATGGTTTCGTCGGGAAGGCTGCGCACGACCTCGTTGAGCTCGGCAAGGCTGCGGTCGATGGTTTCGAACACCTTGAGCGCATGCTCATGCGCGACGTCGAGGGTGCGCTCGATCTCGCGGTCGGCGATATCATTCGTCGATGTGTAGGAGATCGTGGCGGCGATGGCGAACAACGCAATCGGCAGCGCCAGGGATGCCGCCATCATCCACTGCAACAGTTTCAGCGAATTGCGTTGCGCCCTCTGCACAGTCGCTCCGTCCCTGGCCGGAGCTTAACTGAATCACGCGCAGGGAAGGAAGCAGCTTCTGCTGGAACCTTTGGTTGTGGGTTCAAAATTTGCGCGCGCAGCGGGCCGGAGAAAATTCTCCTCGAATTGAGTGCGATCGCAGCATGCCCGGGCCAGCCCGGCCGGGGCGGGCCCATCAATTTCGACTCAGATCTGGCGCTCGACCATCTTGAGCTTGAGCTCGGCGATGGCTTCCGCGGGGTTCAGGCCCTTCGGGCAGGCCTTGGCGCAGTTCATGATGGTGTGGCAGCGATAGAGGCGGAACGGGTCCTCGAGATTGTCGAGCCGCTCGCCGGTCGCTTCATCGCGCGAATCGGACACCCAGCGGTTGGCCTGAAGCAGCGCGGCGGGGCCGAGATAGCGCTCGCTGTTCCACCAATAGCTCGGGCAGGAGGTCGAGCAGCAGGCACACAGGATGCATTCATAGAGGCCGTCAAGCTTCTCGCGGTCCTCGTGGCTCTGGCGCCATTCCTTCTGCGGCGTCGGCGAGGTCGTCTTCAGCCACGGCTCGACCGAGGCGTATTGCGCGTAGAAATTGGTCAGGTCGGGGACGAGGTCCTTGACGACCGGCTGATGCGGCAGCGGGTTGATCTTCACCGCGCCGTCCTTGACGTCGTGCATCGAGCGGGTGCAGGCCAGCGTGTTCTGGCCGTCGATGTTCATGGCGCAGGAGCCGCAGACGCCTTCGCGGCAGGAGCGGCGGAAGGTCAGCGACGGATCGATGTGGTTCTTGATCCAGATCAGGCCGTCCAGCACCATCGGACCGCAATCATTGGTATCGACGTAATAGGTGTCGACGCTCGGATTCTTGCCGTCGTCCGGATTCCAGCGATAGACCCTGAACTCGCGGAGCTCGGTGGCGCCCGCCGGCTTCGGCCAGGTCTTGCCGCCAGTGATCTTGGAGTTCTTCGGAAGTGCGAATTCAACCATTGCTCTAACCTTTTGTCATTCCGGGATGATCCGAAGGACCAGACCCGGAATCTCGAGATTCCGGGCTCGATGCTGCGCATCGCCCCGGAATGACGGCTATTGTTCGATCAATACACGCGCGCCTTCGGCGGGATGTACTGCACGTCGTTGGTCATGGTGTAGTTGTGAACCGGGCGGTACTCGATCTTGACCTTGCCGGATTCGTCCAGCCAGGCCAGCGTGTGCTTCATCCAGTTCTTGTCGTCGCGTTCGGAGAAATCCTCGCGCGCATGAGCGCCGCGGCTCTCGGTGCGGTTGGCGGCCGAGTTCATCGTCACCACCGCCTGCGAGATCAGATTGTCGAATTCGAGCGTCTCGACGAGGTCCGAATTCCACACCAGCGAGCGGTCGGACACGGCAATGTCGGTGATGCCGCTGTGGACCTTCTGGATCAGGTTCTGGCCTTCGCTCAAAACCTCGCCGGTGCGGAACACCGCGCAATTGTTCTGCATCACGTGCTGCATGCCCTCACGCAACTTCGCCGTCGGCGTACCGCCGGAGGCGTAGCGGTAATGGTCGAGCCGGCCGAGCGCGAGGTCAGCCGAGTTCGCCGGCAGCTCGGGCTGCTTGGCGTTGGGCGTGAGCTTCTCGGCGAGGCGGAGCGCCGCGGCGCGGCCGAACACGACGAGATCGATCAGCGAGTTGGAGCCGAGGCGGTTGGCGCCGTGCACGGACACGCAGGCGGCTTCACCGATCGCCATCAGGCCCGGGATGATGGCGTTGTCGTCGCCATCCTTCTTAGTCAGCACCTCGCCGTGATAATTCGTGGGGATGCCGCCCATGTTGTAGTGCACGGTCGGCACGATCGGGATCGGCTCGCGCGTCACGTCGACATTGGCGAAGATCTTCGCGGATTCGGAGATGCCCGGCAGCCGTTCGGCCAGCACCGCGGGATCGAGATGGTCGAGGTGCAGGAAGATGTGATCCTTCTTCTTGCCGACGCCGCGCCCTTCGCGGATCTCGATGGTCATCGCGCGCGAGACGACGTCACGCGAGGCGAGATCCTTGGCCGACGGCGCATAGCGCTCCATGAAGCGCTCGCCCTCGGAGTTGACGAGATAGCCGCCTTCGCCGCGCGCGCCCTCGGTGACGAGACAGCCCGATCCGTAGATGCCGGTCGGGTGAAACTGGACGAACTCCATGTCCTGCATCGGCAGGCCGGCGCGCAGCACCATGCCGCCGCCATCGCCGGTGCAGGTATGCGCCGAGGTGCAGGAGGCATAGGCGCGGCCGTAGCCGCCGGTGGCCAGGATCGTGGTTTGGGCGCGGAAGCGGTGCAGCGTGCCGTCGTCGAGCTTGAGCGCGATGACGCCGCGGCAGGTGCCCTGGTCGTCCATGATCAGGTCGATGGCGAAGAACTCGATGAAGAACTCGGCTGCGTGGCGCAGCGACTGGCCGTACATCGTGTGGAGCATGGCGTGGCCGGTGCGGTCGGCGGCGGCGCAGGTGCGCTGCGCCTGGGCCTTGCCGAACTCGGTCGTCATGCCGCCGAACGGCCGCTGGTAGATCTTGCCGTCCTCGGTGCGTGAGAACGGCACGCCCCAATGCTCGAGCTCGTAGACCGCGTCGGGCGCGTTACGAACCATGTATTCGATCGCGTCCTGGTCACCGAGCCAATCCGACCCCTTGACGGTGTCGTACATGTGCCAGCGCCAGTCGTCCTTGTGCATGTTGCCGAGCGAGGCGGAGATGCCGCCCTGCGCTGCGACCGTGTGCGAGCGGGTCGGAAACACTTTTGTGATGCAGGCGGTGCGCAGGCCGGCTTCGCTGCAGCCGACCACGGCGCGCAGGCCCGCGCCGCCGGCGCCGACCACGACGACGTCATAGGTGTGGTCTTCGATCGGATAGGCTTTGCCGTTGGTGGCGGGAGCGCCCTTGCCCGAGCCATTCGTTGTGGTGGCCATGGGTTACACTCCGGATGACAGTTTCAGGATCGCGTAGGTCGAGGCGAGCGCCACGGCGACCGAGAAGAAGTTGTTGAGCATGATGGCAGTGAGCTTCAGCTTCTCGTTATGGACGTAGTCCTCGATCACCACCTGCATGCCGATCTTCATGTGCCAGGCGCTGGCGATGATGAAGAGGAGCAGGATCACGGCGACAGGAATGGAACTGAGAATCTGCGCAGCGCCGACCTGGTTGCGGCCGAGCAGCATCATGATGATCACCAGCACCGGGATCATCAGCAGCGTCATCGCGACGCCGGTGATGCGCTGGCGCCAGAAATCGGACGTGCCCGAATGCGCGGCGCCGAGATTGCGGACGCGGCCAAGCGGGGTGCGCATCGAGGGACGCTGCGGCGAGCCGTGGGATTCGTCAAAACTCATCGGCCGCCTCCAATCGCATAGGCGATGATCCAGATCAGCACCGTCAGAGCGATGCCGCCGATCAGGGCGCCCCAGGTCAGCGCTTCCCGCTCATTGGCCTTGAAGCCGTAGCCGAGGTCCCACACGAAATGCCGGATGCCGCTGAGCATATGATGCATCAGCGCCCAAGTGTAGCCGAACACGATCAGCCGGCCGATGATGCTGCCGGCGAAGGCCTGGACATGGCCGTAGGCGGCCGGACCGGAGGCTGCGGCAACCAGCCACCAGACCAGCAGCAGGGTTCCGACATAAAGGGCGATACCGGTGGCGCGATGGACGATGGACAGCGCCATCGTCAGTGTCCAGCGGTAGACTTGCATGTGTGGCGAGAGCGGTCGTTCGATCCGTGCGGTCATGGGCTTTGATGTTGTATTGCGGCCCAACAGAAGGGCGCGTGGGGATCGGAAAGGTCGGCTCTATTTACGGAGTCGACTTCACCTGCGCAATCACCAAATGGCCATAAATCGAACGCGAGTTCAGCTCTAGAGCCTTGATGAAACAAGGCCAATCAGAGGCTTGGTATACCAGAGCGTAGGCCTACCAGCGAAATATCGAATCTTGGTTCATCCTTTTCTGGCGTCGGCGCGGTCCATTGAAATCACTATTGGAACGCCTCTAAGCGATGGTGGTTCGAATGTCGCTCAAGCCAGCAGTTCATGACGCCGGAAGCACCTCGGGCGAACCACAAGGGCATGTCTAATTCTGCCGTGCGCACCGACTTTCCGTGCGATGGCGGATATGCACGTCCTGCATCCCACCCAAGGCGGCAGGCGCGGCGTGTCGACCAGGCAAATCAGATCTTCTACAGCTGGGCCTGCAGCCGAATCCGAGCAGATGTTTCGGGGGCGATGCCGGAGCAGGTCAGGGGTGATTCCAGGTCTTGATATCAAGGAGATCATCGAGCTCGCGCTGTTGCTGATTGCAACCGGCGCACTCTCGGGATTCCTGGCCGGCGTGTTCGGCATCGGCGGCGGCGCGATCCTCGTGCCGGTGCTCTACGAATGCTTTCGCATCGTCGGCGTGCCGCTGGAGGTGCGGATGCCGCTCTGCATAGGAACCTCGCTCGCGATCATCATCCCGACCTCGCTTCGCTCGTTCCAGGCGCATTACCGGCGCGGCGCGGTCGACATGGCGATCCTGCGTCTCTGGTGGCTGCCGATCGTCATTGGCGTCGTCGCCGGCAGCGTGGTGGCGCGCTACGCGCCGGAGCGGCTGTTCAAGATCGTGTTCGTCTGTGTCGCCTACGCCGCTGCGGCGAGGCTTGTCTTCGCGCGCGAGAGCTGGAAGCTCGGAGGTGACATGCCCGAGGGGCTCTTGATGCGCGCCTACGGCTTCTGCGTCGGCATCCTCTCGACGCTGATGGGCATCGGCGGCGGCCTGTTCTCCAACCTGCTGATGACGTTCTACGGCCGTCCGATCCATCAGGCGGTCGCGACCTCATCGGCGCTCGCCGTGCTGATCTCGATCCCCGGCGCGCTCGGCTACGTCTATGCCGGCTGGCCGGCCGCGACGACCTATCCGGCCATCGTAGCGCTGCAAGTTCCGTTCGCGCTCGGCTACGTCTCGCTGATCGGCGCCGCGCTGGTGATGCCGATGAGCCTCGTCACCGCGCCGCTCGGTGTAAGAGCCGCCCATGCGATGTCGAAGCGAACGCTGGAGGTCGCGTTCGGCTGCTATCTGTTCATCGTGGGCAGCCGGTTTGTGCTGAGCCTGTTAGGCGGGCAGTAGCCGCCACACACTCCTTGCGTGCGAAGCGAACAATCAAGACTCTTTCAACAACAGCAGTCTGGATTGGTCGCAAGGCGGGGTTGAGAGCGTACGCTACACCAAGTGAACGGGACTGAGCCCCGATCTGGCCTAATCGGCGGTCTAGTCCTTCAATCGTACTTCGCTGTGGCGCCACATTCGCAGATCGCCGATGCCTTCGATGCGATCGGAGTCGGAAAGCGCCTTCAATCGCGCAGCAACCATTTCGTCGTCGATCGACAATCCAAGTTCCTTGCAGCGATTCACCACAAGCCAGACCATCATGGCGGTCTTCCGCCAAGTCCGCTCCATGACCGAAAAAATGATCTCGTCGAAACGCTGCTCGGTCACTGACGGCGGAAGCTGGACGTCATTCCATGTGAGCTCGCTGGTGACCGTCGGCTCCTCTAAATCGGCCGCTGGCGGCTCCAGCTCCGGATGCTGCTCGTAAATCGGCAGGAGCAGCTTGTCCTCCAGGGCGCCGACGATAGCGACAAGCCAGTCCCCGAGCTCGATCCGCTCGGTCTTGCCAAGTGCTGCAATCGCCATTCGAGCCCGGTCGAGGGCTTCGCAAGCATCAAGCAGATGATCGTTGATCCGGACGGCCTGCTCTCGGTTCATGCGTTCCCCATCCCGGAGCGATTGAGCCCCTATTTCTTCGAGTAAATATCCTTATACGTCTCGCGCAAAATGTTCTTTTGCACCTTGCCCATGGTGTTGCGCGGCAGCTCGTCGACGACGAAAACGCGCTTGGGCATCTTGAATTTGGCGAGTCGTCCTTCCAGGCCCTTCAGCACGGTCGCCTCATCGATGCTCGCGCCGGGCTGGCGCACCAGCACCGCGGTGACGCCCTCGCCGAAGTCGGCGTGCGGCACGCCGATCACGGCGGATTCGACCACGCCGGGCATGGCGTCGATCTCGCTCTCGATTTCCTTCGGATAGACGTTGAAGCCACCGGAGATGACGAGGTCCTTGCCGCGGCCGAGGATGTGGACGTAGCCCTTGGCGTCGATCTTACCGAGATCGCCGGTGATGAAGAACCCGTCGGGCCGGAATTCCGCCTTGGTCTTCTCCGGCATACGCCAATAGCCCTTGAAGACGTTTGGGCCCTTCACCTCGATCATGCCGACTTCGTCGCGCGGAAGCTCTTTGCCTGTCTCGGGATCGGTCACGCGCAACGAGACGCCCGGCAGCGGGAAGCCGACCGCGCCGGGCACGCGCTCGCCGTCATAGGGGTTCGACGTGTTCATGTTGGTCTCGGTCATGCCGTAGCGCTCGAGCACCGCGTGGCCGGTGCGGGCCGACCATTCGCGATGGGTCTCGGCCAGCAGCGGTGCGGAGCCCGAGATGAACAGCCGCATGTGCTTGGTCGTCTCTCGCGACAGCGCGGGGTTCTGCAGAAGCCGTGTGTAGAAGGTCGGAACGCCCATGAGCACCGTGGCGCGCGCCATCAGCTTGATGATCAGATCCGGATCGAGCTTCGGCAAAAAGATCATCGACGCGCGCGCGAACAGCGTCACGTTGGTCGCAACGAACAGGCCGTGGGTGTGGTAGATCGGCAGCGCGTGGATCAAGACGTCCTTGTCGGTGAAGCGCCAGTAATCGACGAGGCTGAGCGAGTTCGACGCTAGATTGTCGTGGGTGAGCATCGCGCCCTTGGAGCGGCCCGTGGTGCCTGACGTGTAGAGGATCGCGGCGAGGTCGCCGTTTTCGCGCGGCACCGTCGTGAACTCGCTGCTCGCCTTGGCGGCGGCGTCCGTCAGCGAGCCCCTGCCGTCAGGGCCGAGCGTCTCGACCCCGGCCTTCACCTTGGCAGCAATCGGGGCGAGGCCCTCGGCCTTGGAGGGATCGCAGACCACCAGCGACGGTTCGGCATCGCCAATGAAGTAGTCGAGCTCGTTCAGCGTATAGGCAGTGTTCAGCGGCAGATAGACCGCGCCGGCCCGCACCGTGGCAAGATACAGCACGATATTGGCGACCGATTTCTCCACCTGCACCGCGACGCGATCGCCGGGCTTCACGCCGCGTGCGACCAGCACATTCGCCATCTGCCCCGCGCGCGCGATCAGATCGCCATAGCTGATATGGGCGCCGTCATGCGTCTCGATCGCGAGGCGTTTGGGATCGGAAAGACCGTCGAACAGGCGGGAAAACAGGTTGGCGTTGGCAGCTTGGTTCATGCAACATTCCTCGCCGGCAAAGGCCGGTCAAAACCGAGGGCTGGATTAGCAAAAACCGCCCCGCAGAAGCAACGGAGACAGTTGGCATGACAAGAAACGGAAAACGCGTGGCCTGGGTCACCGGCGGCGGCAGCGGCATCGGGGAGGCCGGCGCCGAGGCGCTCGCGGCCGATGGCTGGACGGTGGTGGTCTCGGGCCGGCGTCAGCCAGCCCTGGATGCCGTGGTCGCGAAGATCACGGGAGCAGGCGGGACGGCCGAGGCCATTGTGTTGGACGTGTCCAACGCCACTGAAGCGCAGAAGGCGGCCGATCGGATCGTCGCCAGACATGGCCGGATCGATCTGCTGGTGAACAATGCCGGCATCAATGTCCCCAAGCGCAGCTGGAAGGATATGGAACTGGAAGGCTGGGACAGACTGGTTCAGGTCAATCTCAACGGGGTGCTCTATTGCATGCGCGCGGTGCTGCCGACGATGCGCAAGCAGCAGGACGGCGCGATCATCAACGTCTCGTCCTGGGCCGGCCGTCACGTCTCGAAGATGCCGGGCCCGGCCTATACCACGACCAAGCATGCGGTGCTGGCGCTGACCCATTCCTTCAACATGGACGAATGCGTCAACGGCCTGCGCGCCTGCTGCCTGATGCCGGGCGAGGTGGCGACGCCAATCCTGAAACTGCGCCCGGTGGTGCCGAGCGAGGAGGAGCAGGCCAGGATGCTGCAATCCGAAGATCTCGGCCGCACCATCGCCTTCATCGCAAGCATGCCGGCCAGAGTCTGCATCAACGAAGTGTTGATCAGCCCCACGCATAATCGCGGCTTCATCCAGACGCCGAACAATAGGGATTAGCCCCGGTCGTAGCCGCGAGTTCGTCATTGCGAGCGAAGCGAAGCAAATCCAGAAATATCCGCGCAGATAGCCCGGATTGCTTTGTCGCTTCGCTCCTCGCAATGACGGCGGAGCCACCACACGAACATCCCCCCCGCATAGTTTCACGCATCACAAAGAATTTTTCTGCGAAACCGCATCGCAAACCCTCCCGTAGTTCGGTCCAACGACGCGCTGCTGCTCCAGATCGAACTGTCGCAGCCGCCGTTGTTGTCAGCTCAACGCCGGCCATCGCCGGTCTCAATTCAATCGGGAGATTCTTCATGTCGAAGCGCATTGCCTGTCTCGCTGCCGCCGCCTTCAGTGCCCTGGCCATCACCGCGACCGTCGTCGCGCCTGTCAGCGCCGAGGAAAGGACCGTCATGGTCGGCGGCGCCGCGATGTTCCCGTCCAAGAACATCGTCCAGAACGCGGTCAACTCCAAGGATCACACCACGCTGGTCGCGGCGGTCAAGGCGGCGGGCCTGGTGCCGACGCTGGAAAGCAAAGGCCCGTTCACGGTGTTCGCGCCGACCAACGCCGCCTTCGGCAAGCTGCCAGCCGGCACCGTCGACAATCTGGTCAAGCCCGAGAACAAGGCGACGCTGACCAAGATCCTCACCTATCACGTCGTGCCCGGCAAGCTCGTGGCCGCCGACCTCACCGACGGCAAAAAGATGAAGACCGCCGAGGGCGAGGAACTGACAGTGAAGAAGATGGACGGCAAGACCTGGATCGTCGATGCCAAAGGCGGCACCTCGATGGTCACGATCTCCAACGTCAACCAGTCGAATGGCGTCATCCATGTGGTTGACACCGTGCTGATGCCGGCGACGTAACACCGCGCGGTCCTGTTTCATCCCCCCAACAGGAGGCCTTGAGGCCGCGAGCCGGGGGTACCCGGCTCGCTTTATTGTGACCGTGATAGCCCCCGGTATCGATTCGATGCCGGAAGGGCGTAACGAAAGCGGACGCTTCGGCGTATAATTGCTGACACACGACCTTCAGGACGGAACCATCATGGCGAGCCTCACAGTCACCGACGAGCAGGTCAGGGCCACTCCGGCCAAAGTGATCCAGCCGGCCTGGGTGCGGATCATGCACTGGATCAATGCGCTTGCCATGATCCTGATGATCCTGTCGGGCTGGCAGATCTACAACGCCTCGCCGCTGTTCGGCTTCAGCTTTCCGCGCGAGTACACACTCGGCGGCTGGCTTGGCGGCGGCCTGCTCTGGCATTTTGCGGCGATGTGGCTGTTGATGATCAACGGCCTCGCTTATCTCATCACCGGTTTCGCCACCGGCCGCTTCCGCAAGAAGCTGCTGCCGATCACGGCGTCCGGCGTGCTGCACGACGTCAGGGCGGCGCTGACCTTCAAGCTCGGCCATGACGATCTCACCGTCTACAATTACGTGCAGCGCCTGCTCTATGCCGGCATCATCGTGGTCGGCGTGCTGATCGTGCTCTCGGGCCTCGCGATCTGGAAGCCGGTGCAGCTCTATTATTTGGTGATGCTGTTCGGCGATTATCCAACCGCGCGCTATGTGCACTTCTTCTGCATGGCCGCGATCTGCGCGTTCCTGGTCATTCACGTTGCTCTCGCGCTGCTGGTGCCGAAGAGCCTGCGCGCGATGATCATTGGTCGTTGAGAGGGAGGAGATCATGGCCAAGCGCTCATTCCTGATCCCCGGCGTCGACAAGCGATTGCTGATCAAAGACTCCATCAAGGCGATGCCGGATGTCACCCGCCGCCGCTTCATCGCGGGCGGCGCCAGCTTAGGGGCGCTGACGCTGCTCACCGGCTGCGACATCGTCGATTCCTCCTCGGCCGAGGAGATGCTGAAGCAGGTCTCGAAATTTAACGACGCGGTGCAGGCCTTCATCTTCAATCCCGATGCGCTGGCGCCGACGTTTCCCGAGAGCGCGATCACCAAGCCGTTCCCGTTCAACGCCTATTACGATCTCGACGACGCGCCCGACGTCGACGGCAAAGACTGGAAGCTCGAGGTGCGCGGCCTCGTCGACAACAAGAAGTCCTGGACACTGGATGAGCTCTACAAGCTGCCGCAGGTCACGCAAATCACCCGCCACATCTGCGTCGAGGGCTGGAGCGCGATCGGAAGCTGGACCGGCACGCCGCTGCGCGATTTCCTCAAGCTGATCGGCGCCGACACGCGTGCGAAATATGTCTGGTTCCAGTGCGCCGACAAGGACGGCTACAATTCTCCCCTCGACATGCGCAGCGCGCTGCATCCGCAGACCCAGATGACGTTCAAATACGCGAACGAGATTCTGCCGCGCGCCTACGGTTTCCCGATGAAGATTCGCGTGCCGACCAAGCTCGGCTTCAAGAACCCGAAATACGTGGTCTCGATGGAGGTCACCAACGACTACAAGGGTGGTTATTGGGAAGACCAGGGGTATAATTCGTTTAGTGGGAGCTGAGAGGCGAATGGCGAATCGGGAGTAGCGAATAGGGAAGCAGTGAAGCCAACCCGCTCTCAATTCGCTATTCACCATTCGCCGCCTTCGGCCCCACCTTGCGCTGGCACAGCGCCGCCACCGCCCCCAGCGCCAGCAGCGCCGCCGATACGTTCAACGCGTAACTCAAGCTCCCCAGCGCATCCGTGATCGCGCCGACCACGATTGGCCCGAGCGTCTGGCCGACGCCGAACGAGATCGTCATCGCCGCGATCGCGGTCGGCCACACCTCTGGCGGATAGTTGAAGCGCACGAAGGCGGTGGTCGAGCCGACCACGGCGAAGAACGCGACGCCGAACACCACCGCGGAGACCGCAAGCCACGCCGGCGAATGTCCGAGCATCGGCAAGGCGGCTCCTAACGCGTTGGTGCCGAGAATGATAGCGGTGGCAAGCCCGCCGCGATCGAGCGCCAGCACGCCGCGCCAAACCCATGGCGTGACGAAGGCGCTCAGCCCGATCAGGCTCCAGAATCCGGCCTGTGCCGCGGCCCCGCCGCCGCCGTCGCGCACATAGGCGATCATGAAGGTCATGTAGGCGATGTAGCCGGCGCCGAACAGGAAGTAGCCGGCGAGATAGATCAGCACCGGCAGAATCGCAAACGACGCGTGGCTGCCTTCCGAGAAGCGCGCACCGCTTTCGATGCGGATCAGGAACAGCGGAATCGTCATTGCGACAGACAGCAGGGTTAGCGCCCACCAGACGATCCACCACGAGCCCGGCCCGAAATATTGCAGCGTGAACGGGGCGATCAGCCCCGAGGCGAGAATGCCGATGCCCGGGCCGGCGTAGAACAGGCTCAGCAGGAAATTGGCGCGCTCCGGGCGGGACTGGGCGATGGTCGCAGCCAGCGCGCCGCCGGCGACGAAGCCGGCCGCCGCGCCCAAGCCCAGCACGAGGCGCGCGAGGCTCAGCGCAACGAAATTGCCTGATAGCGCGCAGGTGGCGAGCGCGGCGACGCAGGCCAGGGTTCCCAGGCGGATCGCCGCCGACCAGCCGACCCGCTGGATCAGCCGGGACGCCATCAGCGCGCCAACGAGATAGCCGACGGCGTTGATGGTGTTCATGAATCCGGCCGCCGAGTAGGGCCAGCCGAGGGTCTCCCGCATATCCGGCAGCACCAGTGCATAGGCAAAGCGGCCGATCCCGAGCCCGACCGTCGCTGCCAGCGACAAGGTCAGGATCAGCCGCGCGGGATGCGCGTTCGGCGGGGCGCGGTCAGGGGCGTGCAAGGGGTACTCCGGCCGAGCGAGTGTGGCAGGCTCCATCCGCTTTGCACAGCCGGCTCCCCGGCAATGGTGTCTTGCCAAGCGCGCAACGCCGCTCTAGCACTCCGGCCGAAATTCATGCCCTTCGTCATGTCCGGGCTTTGACCCCGGCATCCATCTTTCAAGAAGGCTGGATTGCCGGGTCAAGCCCGGCAATGACGAGGAAAAACTGAGGACACGACCATGGCGACCCATAAACTGCTGCTGCTCCCCGGCGACGGTATCGGCCCCGAGGTGATAGGCGAGGTGAAGCGGCTGATCGATTGGCTCAATTCGGCCGGGATCGCCAAGTTCGAGACCGATACGGGCCTTGTCGGCGGCGCGGCCTATGACGCGCACAAGGTGTCGATTTCGGAAGGCGACATGGCCAAGGCCAAGGACGCCGACGCCGTGATCTTCGGCGCGGTCGGCGGCCCGAAATGGGATGCCGTGCCCTACGAGGTGCGCCCGGAGGCCGGCCTGCTTCGCCTGCGCAAGGATCTCGCTCTGTTCGCGAATCTCCGTCCCGCCGTGTGCTACCCGGCGCTGGCCGATGCATCCAGCCTGAAGCGCGAAGCGGTCGAGGGCCTCGACATCGTCATCGTGCGCGAGCTCACCGGCGGGGTCTATTTCGGCGAGCCCAAGACCATCACCGATCTCGGCAACGGCCAGAAGCGCGCCGTCGATACCCAGGTCTACGACACCTATGAGATCGAGCGCATCGCCCGCGTCGCCTTCGAGCTTGCCAAGAAGCGCAAGAACAAGGTGACGTCGATGGAGAAGCGCAACGTCATGAAGTCGGGCGTGCTCTGGAACGAGGTCGTCACACAGGTTCACAAGCGCGAATACCCCGACGTCACGCTCGAGCATCAGCTCGCCGATTCCGGCGGCATGATGCTGGTGAAATGGCCGAAGCAGTTCGACGTCATCGTCACCGATAATCTGTTTGGCGACATGCTGTCCGACATCGCGGCGATGCTGACGGGTTCGCTCGGCATGCTGCCCTCGGCCTCGCTCGGCGAGGTCGACGTCAAGAGCAAGAAGCGCAAGGCGCTGTACGAGCCGGTGCACGGCTCCGCCCCCGATATCGCCGGCAAGGGCCTCGCCAATCCGATCGCGATGATCTCGTCCTTCGGCATGGCGCTGCGCTACTCCTTCGACATGGGCGATCTCGCCGACAAGGTCGATGCCGCGATCGCCGCCGTGCTGGCCAGCGGGCTGCGCACCGCCGACATCAAGTCGGAAGGCACCAAAGCCGCCTCGACCACGCAGATGGGCGAAGCGATTTTGAAGGAATTGCAGAAGCTGCACGCGTAGATGCCGTCATTCCGGGATGGTCCGAAGGACCAGACCCGGAATCTCGAGATTCTCAGGTGCGCAATTGCGCACCGGAGTTCGGCTCTTCGAGCCGCCCCGGAATGACGGCCCAAACCAAAATGGCCGGGCGTGAGCCCGGCCATTTTGATTCGGAAAGACCTGTCGCTTCAGTACAGCGGGAAATTCTGCGGGTAACCGCCGACATCCTGCGGCGGCGAGAGCGGCTGGCGGTCGATCGGACGGTTGAGGTTCTCGCGGGCGAAGGACGGATAGCCCACCGCCGGCGGGAAGGCGTAGTCGCTGAACTTGCGGTCGCCCGGATTGACCTCGGTGCCGCCGTCGAGCCAGGAGCGCTTGCTCACATAGATGCGGGTGCGGCCCTGCTGGTAGACCGCGTTGGGGCCGCTCGGTCCGTAATAGTGTCGGCCGCGCTCGTCATAGCGCTTGGTCTTGGTGTCGGCCGAAGCTGGCGAAGCCAAACCGATGGCAGAGGACATGGCAATGACGGCGCCCGCCGCAAGCAAGGTCGCCAATTTGTTCGCCGCAGAGAAATTCAAGCTCATCACGTCCCCTTCAGGCGGCAGGCCGCCAGTCGATTTCACCCCATACTAGCGCGGCCGGGGCAGACGCAACTAGGTCAATTGGGTCACACCAGCCCGGAATAATCGCGCGTGCCGGCAAAAGTTGCATCAATACCAGCCACTTGAGCTTGATGCGGTCCGGAGCGTGATCCGGAGAAGCGTGCAGCGGCTTTCCGAAAAGATCATGCTCAAACAACAACCTAAAGCGTCCCGCGCAATTGCGCGTTGGCGGCGCCCAGCAGCCAGTCCGGTGATCCCAGGGAATCGCAGGGGCGGCGCTTCAACTCGGCGCGGGCGAACAATTCGGCCAGCCTGGGCTCGTTGCCGGAGGTCAGCAGCGTCAGCCGATTCAGCGTGCAGGCAATCGCCGCGAGCCGGGCGGGCAGGGTGTTGCCCTGGCAGGAGAAGCCGGAAATCTGCAGCGCCGGGTCCTCGCTGCGCTTGAGATAGCCGAGGCAAGCGCGCGTCCCCTCCGCCGCGCCGACCGGCCGGAACAGGGCGACGGGACCGAATTTCGTGTCGATCAGGCCGGCCTGCTCCAGCGTGCTCGTCGTGCTCAATCCCATTTCCACGGCCAGATCGGCAGTCGCAGGACCAGCCACGTCGAACTCGCCGCCTTCCCGGTAGATGTCGAGCCCGGCCACGGGCTGGCCGGCCTCGTTTGTCCAGCGCAGCACGTCCCTGCGGCCGCCTTCGGGATGCCGAAGGATGGTGTAAGAGGCTGTTTTCTCTGATGAATCGATCCGGCTGATGGCGAAGGCCGGGTGCGAGCGGTCGGCCACGCTCCAGCCCGGTCTGTCCGCCGGCTCATTGCCCTGCAAGTCGGGCAGCTGGCCGAGCGCCGCGAGGGCGAGGATGGCAAACAGGGCGAGCGCCCCCACATAGGCGATCAGGCGCGCCAGCGTGCCGACGACCTCGTCGGCGAAGGCTGCAAGCGCCAAGTGGATCTGGGTGGGGCTAACGGCCGTGCTGGCCTCAGGCGACTGCATCCACGGCCTTCAGGCATGGTCCAACGTTGTCTTGAGGCCGGTTCTCGCATAGAAGCGCTGCTCTTCCTGTTTAAGCGTCAGCTTCAGGAACGGGCTTTTTCATCGGAGAGTGAACGATGGGTTACAAAGTCGCAGTCGTCGGCGCGACCGGCAATGTCGGACGGGAAATGCTCAACATCTTGGATGAGCGCAAATTCCCCGCCGACGAGGTCGTCGCCCTGGCGTCGCGCCGCAGCGTCGGCGTCGAGGTCTCCTATGGCGACCGTACCCTGAAGGTCAAAGCGCTCGAGCATTACGACTTCTCCGACGTCGACATCTGCCTGATGTCGGCGGGCGGCTCGGTGTCGAAGGAATGGTCGCCGCAGATCGGGGCCGCCGGCGCGGTCGTGATCGACAATTCCTCGGCCTGGCGCATGGATCCGGACGTGCCGCTGATCGTGCCGGAAGTGAATGCGGCTGCGACCGAAGGCTTCAAGAAGAAGAACATCATCGCCAACCCGAACTGCTCGACCGCGCAGCTCGTCGTCGCGCTCAAGCCGCTGCACGACAAGGCGACCATCAAGCGCGTCGTGGTCTCGACCTATCAATCCGTGTCGGGTGCCGGCAAGGACGCGATGGACGAATTGTTCTCGCAGACCAAGGCCGTCTACACCAATGACGAGCTGGTCGCGAAGAAATTCCCCAAGCGCATCGCATTCAACGTCATCCCCCACATCGACGTCTTCATGGAGGACGGTTACACCAAGGAAGAGTGGAAGATGATGGCGGAGACCAAGAAGATTCTTGATCCCAAGATCAAGCTCTCCGCGACCTGCGTGCGCGTGCCGGTCTTCGTCGGCCACTCCGAGGCCGTCAACATCGAGTTCGAGAACCCGATCAGTGCGGACGAAGCCCGCGAGATCCTGCGCAAGGCGCCGGGCTGCCTCGTCATCGACAAGCAGGAGCCCGGCGGCTACGCCACACCTTACGAAGCGGCCGGCGAGGACGCCACCTATATCAGCCGCATCCGCGAGGACGCGACGGTGGAGAACGGCCTCGTGCTGTGGTGCGTGTCCGACAATTTGCGCAAGGGCGCCGCGCTGAACGCGATCCAGATCGCGGAAGTCCTGATCAACCGCAAGCTGATCAGCGCGAAGAAGAAGGCGGCGTGAGAATTGTAGGGCGGGTTAGCCTTGCGGATGCGCGAAGCGCAATCCGCTGGGCGTAACCCACCTCTTTGGTCTCCACGGCGACAGAAGTGGTGGGTTACGCCTTCGGCTAACCCACCCTACGGAGCTACGCCACCTCGCGCGCGCTCCTGAATTCCTTCGCGGCCTTGTCCAGCACGAACAGCGTGCCCTCGGCCACGCCGAAATAGGCGCCGTGGGTCTGCATCTGGCCGCTCTCCACCGCCTTGCGCACGAACGGGAAGGTCATCAGGTTTTCCAGGCTGCGGAACACCGCGGCCTTCTCGATGCGCTCGACGAACTGCGCCATGGTCTCGTGCTCGCGCTGCTCGACCACCTCGCCCGGCTTGATGAACATCTGCATCCATTTGCCGATGAAGTCGCCCGGCGTGAGCGGCTCGCTCTTGTCGATGAAGGCGCGGATGCCGCCGCATTGGGCGTGGCCGAGGACCACGATGTGCTTCACCTTCAGCACCGTCACGGCAAATTCCAGCGCCGCCGAGACGCCGTGTGCGTTCTCGTCAGGCTGGTAGGTCGGCACCAGGTTGGCGATGTTGCGGACGACGAAGAGTTCGCCCGGCCCGGCATCGAAGATCACCTCGGGGGAGACCCGCGAGTCGCAGCAGCCGATCACCATCGTCTCGGGCGACTGTCCTTTGACAGAGAGTTCGCGGTAGCGGTTCTGCTCGGTTGGCAGCCGCTGGGTGGCGAAGGCCTTGTAGCCTTCCAGCAAATGCTTCGGGAATGTCATCATGACTATGCCTAATCATAGACCGCAGGGGCGAACAAGCCTTTCGAATGGGCAGGGCAGATGCTATCGGCTTCGGTCAGAGGACTGACGAGGAAGGAACGCTCGCATGACCCGCCCGCGCCGCAGCCATCTGTTCATGCCCGGCTCCAACCCCCGCGCGCTGGAAAAGGCGCGCAATCTTCCCGCCGACGGCCTCATCCTCGACCTCGAGGATTCCGTCGCCCCCGAGGCCAAGGCGGTGGCGCGCGACGGCATCGCCGCCGCAATCGCCGCCAAGGGTTTTGGCAAACGCGAGGTCCTGATCCGGACCAATGGCCTCGACACGCCCTGGTGGGCCGACGACGTCGCGATGGCCGCCAAGGCCTCGCCTGACGGCATCCTGGTTCCAAAAGTTTCAAGCATCGAAGATCTCAATACGGTCGGCCGGAAGCTGGCCGAGCTTGGCGCTGCGTCGACCGTGAAGGTCTGGGCCATGATCGAGACCGCGCGCGCCGTGCTCCATGCCGAGGAGCTGGCCGCCGCCGGCCGCGATCCGTCGAGCCGCCTCGCAGGCTTCGTGTTCGGCCCGAACGACATTTCGCGCGAGACCCGCATCAGGATGCTGCCGGGCCGTGCCGCGATGATCCCGATGATCACCCATTGCATCCTGGCGACGCGCGCCCACGGCCTCGAAATCCTCGACGGTCCCTATAGCGACATTGCCAATGCCGATGGCTTTGCCACCGAATGCGCGCAAGGCCGCGATCTCGGCTTCGACGGCAAGACGCTGATCCATCCCTCGCAGATCGATGCCTGCAACGCGATCTTCACCCCGCCCGAGGAGGAAGTCGCGCGGGCGCGAAAAATCATCGCGGCGTTCGAATTGCCGGAGAACGCCGCGCGCGGCGCGATCCGGCTCGACGGCGCCATGGTGGAGCGCCTGCACGCCGACATGGCAAGGCGCACGATCGAGATCGCAGACGCAATCGCGGCGATGGGGAAGGGCTGAGAGGTGGGCGCAGCCCGCTGCGTCCTCCTCGATCTCGACGGAACGCTGGTCGATTCCCAGCCGGGCATTGCCGCGAGCTGCCTGGCTGCGTTGCGTGCGCTCGGTCATGAGCCCGGCGACACCCTTGATATCAAGCGCTTCATCGGACCGCCGCTTGAAGACATATTACGGGCTTTGCTCGCCGCCTACGGTGATGACCGGATCGAGTTAGCCGTAGCGGCCTATCGCCAGCATTACGGCGACATTGGCCTGCTCGGAAGCGAGCTCTATCCCGGAATCAACGGGGCGCTTGAGGAGATGCGAAGCGCTGGATTGCGAATCTATCTCGCGACATCGAAGCGCGAAATCTTCGCGCGGCGGATCCTGGAGAATCTGGACTTAGCGACGCATTTCGATGGCATTCACGGCTCAGTTCCCGGCGGCGTGCTGGATCACAAGCCTGAGCTGCTCGCCCATATCCTATCCAAGCACGGTATCTCTGCATCGCACAGCCTCATGGTCGGCGACCGCCGCCACGACATCAATGGCGCTCACGCGGTCAAGATGCGCGGCCTCGGCGTGCTCTGGGGATATGGCACTCGGGATGAGCTGGAAACAGCCGGCGCGGATCAACTAGTAGAGTGGCCCGCGGATCTTGCGCGCGCGGTTTTATCGACGCTGAACCGATAGGCTCCGGTGCAAGCTGCCTCGGCGCGGCGCGAGATTAGCACGGTCAAGCGACTCCAGCGTCGAGCCGTTGGCGCAATAACCGTGGCAATTTTCGCCGGTGCGCCGGCATGTTCGCAACCGGGCATGCTCCTCAGCAAGCGCTCGAGTGCACGGGCATCTATACTCAGCTCCAACTGGCGATAGCCGCCGCGAAGCCGACATTCCTGTGATGTAGGTCACACAACCCGGCTGGTTGCCCCCGTTAAATTTGCGCCGTTTAAATATGGCTTCCATCCTTTCGATATGGCGAGTGGGGTTCTTATGCTCCGCAAATTATTTTACTGCTTTGTCATTCTTGCCCTCGCTGGCCCGGCAGCGGCTGTCGATCGCGTCAGGGGCGACACGAGCCCTGCCATTGCAGCCGCCTCGGAGGCGATCCGGCGAGATCCCAAGGATGCGAACGCCTATTACAACCGGGGCAACGCTTACAGCGCTAATGGCAACAATGATCGCGCCATAGCGGACTACACGGCAACGATCCGTCTCGATCCGACGCATGCGCACGCGTACTACAATCGCGGCAACGCCTACAGCATCAAAGGCGATACGGAGCGTGCGATCGCGGACTACACGGCGACAATCCGGCTCGATCCGGCCTATGCGAACGCGTACTACAATCGAGGCAATGCTTACAGCAACAAAGGCAACACCGACCGCGCAATTGCCGACTATAGCGAAGCGGTTCGCCTGCAGCCGACGAATGCGAACGCGTATTTCAACCGCGGGAATGCATACGGCAGCAAGGGCGACGCGGACCGCGCCATTGCAGATTACACAGAAGCGATACGCGTGGATCTCACATACGCGAACGCGTATGTCAATCGCGGACTGGCCTACGAGAAGCGCGGAGATTTCGCCAAAGCAAGGGCCGACTTCAATGCCACGCTCGGATTGGCCCATGGCGCCACAAGATGGGCCCAGGACAAGGCTCGCGAGCGGCTTGCTGTCCTGCCTTCGCCGCGGCCAGCAACGATATTGGTCGAGAAAGCCAGTGTCGCGCCGGCTGTCGTGGCGTCCGGGGCTGCGAACGGCGATCGCCGCATCGCTCTCGTGATCGGCAATTCGGCTTATGAAAACGTCGCAGCGCTAGCGAACCCCGTGCGGGATGCAAGCCTCGTCGCCGACGTGCTGAAGCTCACCGGGTTCGAAGCAGTTACTCTGCTGACCAATCTCCGCAAGGATGCGCTGGTGAATGCCCTGCGCGAATTCGCAGCACGTGCGGAGACGGCGGATTGGGCCGTCGTGTATTATGCCGGGCACGGCATGGAGGTCGGCGGCGTCAACTATCTCATTCCGACGGATGCCAAGATTGCCGCGGATCGCGAAATCGGATTTGAAGCCGTTCCGGTTGATCAGGTTCTCAATGCGGCGGAGCGCGCCAAAAAGCTGCGCCTCGTCATTCTCGATGCCTGCCGCGACAATCCATTCGCAAACCAGATGAAGCGGACGATGACGGTGGCGTCGCGTTCGGTGTCGCGAGGTTTGGCCCCGATCGAGCCAGAGGCGGGAACGCTGGTGGTCTACGCCGCCAAGGATGGCGAGACCGCGCTCGACGGTGACGGGATCAATAGTCCGTTCGCGGCTGCCTTCGTCAAGAATGTTCCAACGCCAGGCCTCGAAGTCCGCAGGCTCTTCGACTTCGTTCGCGACGATGTCATGGAAGCGACCGGTCGTCGGCAAAAACCCTTCAGTTACGGCTCGATCTCCGGCCGACAGGACTTCTATTTCGTGGCTGCTAAATGATCTTCAAACGAAGAGCAATGCAGACCTTATCGCCAGTGCCCGGACTTGCTTGCGGGAGAGTACAGGCCGGCTTTGGAGCGCACTTTCTACGCGGCCGCTACCCGAACCGCTCCGCCGCCCAGGCATACAGGCTGCCCGGAATCGGCTTTTCGCCGCCACGGCCCTTGGGCGAGATGTGCAGGCCGATGATCTCGGGATTGGTGACGAGCTCGAGATAGCTCGATGGATCGAAGAACAGTTTTGGCTCGGCATGCACGGCGTAGAACGATTGTTTGGGTAGCGCGTAAGCGAGCTCGCCGGTGCGACGCGCGAGCGCGGTTAGTGCCGCCGGTCCGTAGATCGCGACGCGAATGTCCGAAAGACGGTTCGAGCCGCCGCGGAGGCGGCGCATCGCGAAGGTGACGCGGTGGCGCACGGACAGCCAGTTCGGCGTCAGCTCCTCCTGCTCCATCAGCTCCTCGAAGGCCGCGACGATGCCGTGCCCGGCCGGCAGGTAGATCACGGAATTGCCGAGTTGGCGCGGCCGCTCCCAGGCGAAATAGGGTTTTGCCGGATCGAGCTCGACGGGCTTCAGCAGCAGCACGTCGGCATCGAGCCACAGGCCGAGGCCTTTCGCCATCAGCTTCATGCGGAAGAAGTCGCTGAACTGCAGCGTGGTCCAGTCCCGCCAGCTGCCGTCGGGCTGCGGCGGCCGCAATCGTTCGGAGAAGGCGTGCGGCAGGATCGCTTCGGCATCCGCATTCGCGATGCCTGCAGGCAGGCCCGGAATGGTGTCGAAGCTATAGACCGTGACCTTGTGGCCGGCAGCCAGCTGCGAGCGCAGACAGGTCTGGCGCAGGGCGTCCATCGGACCATGCCAGAAGGTGACGATGTCGGGCAGCATGCGCGAGCTATAAGGATAGTCAGAGCAAAGAAAAAGCCCCGGCGCCGTCAGCACCGGGGCTCGAACCAGAAACGCGATCTCAGGCCCAGGCGCGTTCGCGCTTGAGCTTCTCCTCATAGCTGTCGATCGAGGCCTTCTTTTCCATCGTCAGGCCGATGTCGTCGAGGCCGTTGATCAGGCAGTGCTTGCGGAACGGATCGATCTCGAACTTGACCTTGCCGCCGTCGGGACCGCGGATCTCCTGGTTGGGCAGGTCGATCGTCAGCGTCGCGTTGGCGCCGCGCTCGGCGTCGTCGAACAGCTTGTCGAGGTCTTCCTGCGAGACGCGGATCGGCAGAATGCCGTTCTTGAAGCAGTTGTTGTAGAAGATGTCGCCGAACGAGGTCGAGATCACGCAGCGGATGCCGAAGTCGAGCAGCGCCCAGGGCGCGTGCTCGCGGCTTGACCCGCAGCCGAAATTGTCGCCGGCCACCAGCACCTTGGCATTGCGATAGGCCGGCTGGTTCAGCACGAAATCGGGATTCTCGCTGCCGTCGTCCTTGTAGCGCTGCTCGGAGAACAGCCCCTTGCCAAGGCCGGTGCGCTTGATGGTCTTGAGGTACTGCTTCGGAATGATCATGTCGGTATCGACATTGATGATCTTCAGCGGCGCCGCGACGCCTTCCAGCGTGGTGAACTTGTCCATGGTTGCGCTTCCGGGATGGGTCTAGGGGAACAGGTGTTTATCGCGATCGGGGTGGAAATCCTAGGCCGAATTCGGCAGATCTGCCTTACCTCTCCCGCCTGCGGGAGAGGTCGGCGCGCCCGGGCGATGCGAAGCATCGTCCCGCGCGCCGGGTGAGGGTTCTCTCCACTGGGGGAGTCCCATTGCCGCGACACCCTCGCCCCCAGCCCTCCCCGCAAGCGGGCGAGGGAGCGCACCGTCTTTGTGCGGCCCTCAATCCGCCTTCGCCTCAATCGCGGCCATATCGTCGTCCGACAGACCGAAATGGTGGCCAATCTCGTGGATCAGGACGTGGCGGACGATGTGGCCGAGGGTCTCGTCGTGCTCGGCCCAATAATCCAGGATCGGCCGACGGTAGAGCCAGACCATGTTGGGCAGCCGCGCCACGTCGCCAAAACTCTGCTGCGGCAGGCCGATGCCCTGGAACAGGCCGAGCAGGTCGAACTCGCTCTCGCACTGCATCTCGTCCAGCACCTCATCGGTCGGGAAGTCGTCGACGCGGATGATGACGCCCTCGCAGAGCTTGCGAAACTCCGCCGGCAGGCGCTCGAAGATGTCGTGCGCCGTCGCTTCCATCTCGGCCAGCGAGGGCGCTTTCAATTCCGTCCACATGGGTTTCTCTTACCGCGGGTTCCGCGGCGATGCATCTGGCTTTATAAGCCCGGCGAGGTTGACGAGCGCCGCCAAAACGGGGAGCGTGGGACCTCGAACGGGACGTTTCAGGTGGGCGGAAAAATGCGAGCGAAAACAGCGCTGACGCTACTGTGCATGGGGTTGTTTTCGCAGTTTTGCGTTGGCGCCGAGGCGCAGACCGCCGGCCCCGAGATCCGTCTCGCCCAGGCCGCCTCGTCCGACGACGTTCCCCCGCCGCGCAAGCGGGCCCCGGCGCGCCTGCGCGTTACGCCCTATTACAGCCCGGACGGCGTCTATCCGCGCTACAATCCGGGTCCCGACGCAGTCCGCGTGTGCAACGCCACCTATGCGCAGGAGTACCGCCCGAGCGGCACGGTGATCGTGCCGCGTGTGAGCTGTTACTGGCGCCGGGGCTGATGCCGGGTTCACTGCCCGCGCCAGCGAGCGGCGCGGTGGCCTCGTGGGGGTCGTCATGGCGAGATGGATTGCATTGGCCGTTGCCGTCGCGCTTGCCGCCGGTGTGACGCGCGCTTCGGCTGCGCAAAGAGTGACGATGCCGCAGGCCTCGGCCGGGATCGCGGTTTTCGATGTGCGACGACCCGCGCGCACCCATGACATGGTGCGGCCAGCTACGCGCCATGATCCACGCTATTACGCGCGGCCGGTGTACTACCGTCCCTATCCCTACGCGGTGCCTGCTCCCTTCGTGTTCGGCTACGGGCCGTGGTGGTGACGCGTTAGCGGCCTGGCGCAAATCCCTTGACCAGAAGTACCGTCGCTTGCGCACCCGCTTTGCGGTCGCGCGAGATTTCCGCGTAGTCGGGTGCGTTCGAGAAGGCGAGGAACGCAGCCTCATCCGGGAATGACATCATGACAATCTTGTCATGCGGCCATGCGCCTTCGAGCACGCGCGGATGTTCGTCCGCGGCGAGCAGCCTTCCGCCATACTTCTTGAACACGTCGAAGAAGCGCGCCTGATAGCGGTCATAGGCCGCGCGGTCTGTCATCTTCAATTGCGCAATCGCGTAGACAGTCATTTCCAAAAAACTCCTTCCGTCGCGGCACTGCGTCGCATCGCGAAGCCCAGCGTCGTTCATTCATGGGGCGTTCACATCGGTCTCCTCAGTTTAATCCAGGGAGCGACCGCAATTGAACAGCCTTTGGCGCAGCCAAGACGTCGCGCCGCAACTGCGCTGTCCAGATTCAGGGAGGATTCCATGCTGAGGACATCAGGTCTCAAGGCAAGCCCGATGCGCTTGCTCGGGATCGCGGCCGCCACGGCGCTGATGCTGTCGGCCGGCACCGCGCGTCGCGCTGAAGCGCTCACATTGATCAATCCGGCCACGTCGCCCGCGACGAAGGCTGCAGCCGACGATCTCGTCACGCAGGTTCGCCACGGCGGCGGGCACGGCGGACATGGTGGCGGCTTTCACGGCGGAGGTTTCCGCGGCTTCCATGGCGGCGGAGGACATATCGGCGGCTTCCGCGGCGGTGGATTTCGTGGCGGCCATGTCGGCGGCTTCCGCTATGGCGGCGTTCGCTTCGGCGGCTATGGCGGCTATCACCGTCACTGGGGCTATCACCGCCCCTATTACGGCTACCGTCACTTCCACCGGCGCTATTATTACGGCGGCTATTATCCCTACTATCACTATCCGCGCCGCTGCCGGATCATCTGGACCTATTACGGCCCGCGCCGCGTCTGCCGCTGGCCGCGCTGGCACTATCCGTACCGCTATTGGTGAGGTGAGTTAGCACCGTCATTCCGGGGCGATGCGAAGCATCGAACCCGGAATCTCGAGATTCCGGGTCTGGCGCTTGCGCACCACCCCGGAATGACAGCGTGGCCTACAGCCAATCCTTCAGCTTCCATGACGAAGCCTTCCACCGCATCAGGTTCTCGAGCTTCCATTGCCGAAACATCGCCGGCGGCCAGCGGCTGAGCCTGGAGGTCTCCTCGACCTCCGGCTTGGCGACGAGGCGCAATGGCGCTGCGCGCCGCCGATGCTGGCGCGTCGCCTCGCTGATGAGATCGACATATTCCGGCTTGTTGGCCATGGCGCGTGTCCTCGCGAAACCGTCGCGAGGACACTGTCGGCGCCGCCAATTAACGACGCTTTGCCGCGATCGCTACAATTGCCGGAATCGGCTCAGCGCCAGTCCCTGACGTCGACGAAGTGACCCGCGATCGCCGCGGCTGCCGCCATCGCCGGCGACACCAGATGGGTGCGGCCCTTGAAGCCCTGACGGCCTTCGAAGTTGCGGTTCGAGGTCGAGGCGCAGCGCTCTTCCGGCTTCAGCTTGTCCGGGTTCATGGCGAGGCACATCGAGCAGCCCGGCTCGCGCCACTCGAAGCCGGCCTTGATGAAGATCTTGTCGAGTCCTTCAGCTTCGGCCTGCTCCTTCACGATGCCCGAGCCCGGCACCACCATGGCGTTGACGTTGGTCGACACCTGCTTGCCTTCCGCGATCTTGGCGGCGGCGCGCAAATCCTCGATGCGGCCATTGGTGCAGGAGCCGATGAAGACGCGGTCGAGCTTGATGTCGGTGATCTTCGTTCCCGCCGTCAGGCCCATATACTTGAGCGCGCGATGCTTGGAGATACGCTTGGCCTCGTCCTCGATCTTGTCGGGGTCGGGCACGATGCCGGTCACCGAGATGACGTCCTCGGGGCTCGTGCCCCAGGTCACGATCGGCGGCAGCTTTGCGGCGTCGAGCCGCAGCTCGTGGTCGAAATGCGCGCCTTCGTCGGAACGCAGTGTCTCCCAATAGCGCATCGCCGCGTCCCAGGCCGCGCCCTTCGGCGCCTTCGGCCGGTCGCGCAGGAAGTCGTAGGCCTTCTGGTCGGGTGCGACGAGACCGGCGCGGGCGCCGCCTTCAATCGACATGTTGCAGACCGTCATGCGGCCTTCCATGCTGAGCGCGCGGATCGCTTCGCCCGCATATTCCAGCACGTAGCCGGTGCCGCCGGCGGTGCCGATCTCGCCGATGATGGCCAGGATGATGTCCTTGCCCGTGACGCCGTCAGGCAATTTGCCATCGACGGTGACGCGCATGTTCTTCGCTTTTTTCTGGATCAGCGTCTGCGTCGCCAGCACGTGCTCGACCTCGCTCGTGCCGATGCCATGCGCGAGCGCGCCGAACGCGCCGTGCGTCGAGGTGTGGCTGTCACCGCAGACGATGGTGGTGCCGGGCAGCGTAAAGCCCTGCTCGGGGCCGATGACATGAACGATGCCCTGGCGCCTATCGAACTCGTTGTAATATTCGATGCCGAATTCCTTGGCGTTCTCGGCCAGCGCCTTGATCTGCTCGATGCTTTCCGGGTCCGGGTTCGGCTTGGTGCGGTCGGTGGTCGGCACGTTGTGGTCGACGACGGCGAGCGTCTTCTCGGGCGCGTGCACCTTGCGGCCCGTGGCACGCAGGCCTTCGAACGCCTGCGGCGAGGTCACCTCGTGCACCAGGTGGCGATCGATGTAGAGCAGGCAGGTGCCGTCCTCGGCTTCGTGCACCAGATGGTCGTTCCAGATCTTGTCGTACAATGTGGTCGGCTTGGACATGAGCGTCAGCTCCGAAGGAATGCTGTGTAAGCGGATAGGCGCACTTGGCGCGGGCAACAAAATCGGCGGCGCAGCGTTTAAGCTGCGCGCGTAAGCTCTGACGTTGCCGAGGTCGCGAAGCGTCCGAAGAACCGGCCAGGCAGCCGCGAGCGATCGTCAATGACGATGCGCTTGACCGGGGCGAGGCTGGTCAGATCTGGAAACATTCTAGAGATATATAGCACGCGGAAGTTAAAGCGCGAGAGCTTAGCGGCGCCGTCATTGCGAGCGCAGCGAAGCAAATCCAGAAATGCGTCCGCGGAGACAGTCTGGATTCTTCGTCGCAAGGGCTCCTCGCAATGACAGCGCGGGGAAACAAAAAAGCGCGGAGCCGAGCCCCGCGCTTTTCGAAACTTGCCTGGTGGCGAAGCTTACTCGCCCACGGCAGCCGCGCGGTCCTGCTTCTCGACGATGCGGGCCGACTTGCCGCGAAGGTTGCGGAGGTAATAGAGCTTGGCGCGGCGCACCTTGCCGCGGCGCACCACCTTGATCGAGTCGATCATCGGCGACATCACCGGGAACACACGCTCCACGCCCTCGCCATAGGAGATCTTGCGCACGGTGAAGCTCTCGTTGAGGCCACCGCCGGAACGGCCGATGCAGACGCCTTCATAGGCCTGCACGCGGGTGCGGTCGCCTTCGACGACCTTCACGTTGACGATCACGGTGTCGCCGGGGCCGAATTCCGGGATGTCCTTGCCGGCGGACAGCTTGTCGAATTGCTCTTGTTCGAGCTGCTTGATCAGGTTCATGGGTAAATCTCCATCGGCGCGCCCAGCCTTTTCAATGGGGGCTGCGCGAAATTCGTCTATCCAGCCATTGCGGATGTGGCCGCTCCTATAAGGCAAGCCGGAGCGTTTGTCACCCGTCTGTCTTGTTTTTTGGCGTTTTTTGGCGCCCGGCCCGATTCGGGGCCTTGCTCGGGATCTGGGCCCACAAATCCGGCCGCCGGGCCGCCGTCAGGGCCTCGGATTGCGCCCGCCGCCAGGCCGCGACCTTGGCGTGGTCGCCGGAGGTCAGGATCTCCGGGATCGGAGCCCCCTCGAACAGCTGCGGGCGGGTGTATTGCGGGTATTCGAGCAGGCCGTCCGCAAAACTTTCCTCGGTTCCCGATGTCTCCTTGCCCATCACCCCCGGCAGCAGCCGGACGCAGGCGTCAATCACGGCTAGCGCGGCGATTTCGCCCCCGGACAGCACGTAATCGCCGATCGAGACCTCCTCCAGACCTCTCCCGTCGATCACCCGCTGGTCCACCCCCTCGAACCGTCCGCAGACGATGAGGGGGCCGGGACCCTTGGCCAGTTCCACAACGCGGGCCTGGGTCAATGGCCGACCGCGCGGGCTCATCAGCAGACGGGGCCGATCCGGGCTGATTTCAGCGGCATCGATGGCCGCGGCCAGAACGTCCGCGCGCAGCACCATGCCCGGCCCGCCGCCGGCCGGAGTGTCGTCGACGCTGCGGTGGCGGTCGGTAGCGGAGGCCCGGATGTCCCGCGCCTCGAGTTGCCAAAGCCCGCCCGCCAGCGCCCGGCCGGCCAGGCTCACGCCGAGCGGCCCGGGAAACATGTCCGGAAACAGCGTCAGCACCGTCGCGCGCCAGGGTGAGGGGTTGGTCATTGCATCTCAATTGCCTTCCACGGGACGACTAGCGGTAGGGTCCTCGACCTCAATCTCCTGCGGCAGCGCGATGACCACACGCCCGCCGGCGATATCGACCTCAGGCACCACCGCGTTGGAGAACGGCAACAGCAGCGTCGTGCCCTTGAGCGGGGCGATCTCGATGATGTCGCTGGCGCCGAAATTATGGATCGCGAGCACGCGGCCGAGAGCGTCGCCGTCCGTGGTGACGGCGGCGAGCCCGATCAGGTCAGTGTGGTAATATTCGTCCGCGTCGGTCGCGGGCAGCTTGTCGCGCGCGACGTAGAGCTCGATGCCGTTGAGCCGTTCGGCCTCATCGCGGGTCGTGACCCCCGTGAAGGTCGCGACCAGATGATCTTTGGCCTCGCGCGCCGTTGCGACCTCGAACTGGCGCTTGCCGTCCTTGGACAGCAGCGGACCGTAGCGCCTGATGGCAAAGGGATCTTCGGTGAAGGTCCACAATTTGACCGCACCGCGCACCCCATGCGCGGCGCCGATCCGCGCGACGCAGACCAGCGCCGGCATGGTCTGGCCTTAACCCTTCGCGGCGGCTTCGGCCTGCGCCTTGCGCTCCTTGCGCGGCACGGCCTTCTGCGGGTTGTTGCGCGCTTCGCGCTTCTTGACGCCGGCGGCGTCGAGGAAGCGAGACACGCGGTCCGACGGCTGCGCGCCCTTGGCGACCCAGGCCTTCACCTTCTCCATGTCGAGCTTGAGGCGCGCCTCGTTGTCCTTCGGCAGCAGCGGGTTGAAATAACCGAGACGCTCGATGAAGCGGCCATCGCGTGGAAAGCGCGAATCGGCGACGACGACGTGATAGACGGGACGCTTCTTTGTGCCTGCACGGGCGAGGCGGATAACGACGGACATCAAGTTCTCCTTCAAAGTACAGTCTGTTGGGTTGATTGGTATTCCGCGTTGCGCGGGACGCTTGCGATCCCGTGCGACGAATTCCTCATTTCTTCTTGCCCGGGAAACCGCCGAGGCCCGGCAGCATCGGCTTGCCGCTGAGCCCAGTCAGTCCGGGAACGTTGGGCAGGCCGGTGCGAAGACCAGCCGGCAAATCCTTCGGCAGGCTCGGCAGGCCCTGTCCGCTGCCGCTCTGCATCTTCTCCTGAAGAGCCTTCATCTCTTCCGGAGACGGCATCTTCATGCCGCCGCCAAAGCCCATGGCCTGCGCGATGCCGGCCAGCGGGCCGCGCTTGCCCGAGCCCATGGCCTTCATCACGTCGGCCATGTTCCGGTGCATCTTCAGGAGCTTGTTGACGTGCTCGACGCTCTGGCCACTCCCTGCGGCGATGCGCTTCTTGCGGCTCGCTTTCAGCAAGTCGGGGTGACGGCGCTCCTCGCGCGTCATGGAATCGATGATCGCGACCTGGCGCTTCAGGATCTTGTCGTCGATGCCGGCGGCCGCGATCTGGTTCTTCATCTTGGAGATGCCGGGCATCATGCCCATCAGCCCGCTGATGCCGCCCATGTTGGACATCTGCAACAGCTGCTCGCGCATGTCATTGAGGTCGAACTGACCCTTGCGCATGCGTTCGGCGGTGCGCGCGGCCTTCTCGGCGTCGATGTTGGCGGCGGCGCGCTCGACCAGCGAGACGACGTCGCCCATACCGAGGATGCGGCCGGCGATACGATCAGGATGGAAATCCTCCAGCGCATCGGTCTTTTCGCCGGTGCCGATCAGCTTGATCGGCTTGCCGGTGACCGCGCGCATCGACAGCGCGGCGCCGCCGCGGCCGTCGCCGTCGACGCGGGTCAGCACGATGCCGGTGAGGCCGACGCGCTGATCGAACGAGCGCGCGAGATTCACGGCGTCCTGGCCGGTGAGGCTGTCGGCGACCAGCAGCACCTCATGCGGATTGGCCGCGGCTTTGATCGCGGCCGCCTCCGCCATCATCTCTTGGTCGAGTGTGGTGCGGCCGGCGGTATCGAGCAGCACGATGTCGTAGCCGCCGAGCTTGCCGGCCTCCAGCGCGCGCTTGGCGATCTGCGGCGGCTGCTGGCCTGCGACGATGGGGAGCGTTGGAATGTCGAGATCGCGGCCGAGCACGGCCAGTTGCTCCATCGCCGCCGGGCGATAGACGTCGAGCGAGGCCATCAGCACCTTGCGCTTGTCGCGCTGGACCAGGCGGCGGGCGAGCTTGGCGGTGGTGGTGGTCTTACCGGAGCCTTGCAGGCCGACCATCATGATCGGCACCGGCGGCACGGAATTGACGTCGATGGTCTGGCTTTCGGCGCCGAGCGTGTTGATCAGCTCGTCATGGACGATCTTGACCACCATCTGGCCTGGTGTGACCGACTTGACGACGGTAGCGCCGATCGCCTGCTCACGGACGCGTTCGGTGAAGCTGCGCACCACCTCCAACGCGACATCGGCCTCCAGCAGCGCGCGGCGCACCTCGCGCATCGCGGCGTCGACGTCCTTTTCGGTCAGCGCCCCGCGCCCCGTCAGACGATCGAGGATGCCGCCAAGCCGTTCCGACAGATTGTCGAACAATGCCGTTATCCTGTTGCTGTCCCCCGATGAGGGGCGCGCCGTTACTCTCCGCTGTCATGCCCCGCGCAGGCGGGGCATCCAGTACGCCGCGGCTTCTCGGCCTTAGCCGAGACGTCTCTGGAATACTGGATCCCCCGCCTTCGCGGGGGATGACCCTGAATGTGCCTTGGCGCATTGCCCCAAGACGTAGTTCCAAACACCATTGCGCCCGAGGGCGCACAGCGCTGTCGGGCGTTGACCTCCGGCCTCCAGGGCCAGTCGGCGGGTCGAAAAGAAAGCCTTTCCGAGAAAGTGGCGGGGTTAAACGCCGCTCACGCCCAAAAGTCAAGGAAAGTTAGGGTGCCGCGGCGCCTTTGCCAGGACAAGGTCCTGAAATTTAGTGCCCTTTTGCCGGGCGGTTCCATTTCCTAGGGCTTCGCCCATATAGAAGGCGATGACTGACCTCCGCTATCACCCCTGAGCCCGCCGTGCCGATCACCCGCCGTCGCCTGTTCGGACTGCTTGCCGGGGCCGGCGCGCTCGTCGCTATTCCGTCCCTTTGGATGTCTCGCATGAAAACCTATGATGGTCCGGCCTCCGACCATTTCAACGGTCTGCACTTCTTCGATCCCGACGGCGCGCCGCCGAAATCGCTGCGAGAGGTGCTGCGCTGGCAATTCGGCGGCAAGCGGCAGCGCGCGCAATGGCCGGATTGGGCCCCCAGCCCCCATGCCGACACCCCGCCGGTGCGGGTCGACGGCGACAAGGTGCGGCTCTCCTTCGTCGGCCACGCCAGCTGGCTGATCCAGACCGGCGGTCTCAACATCCTGGTCGATCCCGTTTGGTCGATGCGGGTCTCGCCGGTCGCCTGGGCCGGGCCGAAGCGGCACAATGATCCCGGCATCGCCTTCGAACATTTGCCCAAGATCGACGTCGTGCTGGTCTCGCACGGCCACTACGATCACCTGGACATCACGACGTTATCGCGGCTCGCCAAGAATTTTGCGCCGCGCGTCGTCACTCCGCTCGGCAATGACGTGACGATTCGAAGGTGGGATCCCACGATCAAGGTGGAGGCGTTCGACTGGCACGACCGCGTCGAGCTCGGTGGCGGCATCGCCGTGCATCTGGTTCCGACCCGGCACTGGACCGCGCGCGGTGTGTTCGATCGCAACAAGGCGCTATGGGCGAGCTTCGTGCTGGAGACGCCGGCCGGCAAGATCTACGTCGTCTGCGATTCCGGTTATGGTGACGGCAGGCATTTCCGCTGCGTCGCGGAGAAGCACGGGCCGCTGCGGCTCGCGATCCTTCCCATCGGTGCCTACGAGCCGCGCTGGTTCATGCGTGACCAGCACATGAATCCGGAAGATGCCGTGAAGGCGCTCGCGGATTGCGGCGCGCAGGAAGCGCTCGGGCATCATCACGGCACGTTCCAGCTGACGGATGAGGCAATCGATGCGCCGGCAAAGGCGCTGGTCGCAGCGCTGGATGCCGCGAAGATTCCGCAAGAGCGGTTCGTGGCAATGCTGCCGGGACGGGTGGTGGAGATTTAGCGTGCTGGCAAACTGCTCGTGCCCCGGACGCAGTGCATCCGGGACACCAGTCATTGCTCTTTCGGCTTGATCGCCCAGCTCACATTCACCGTCACCGACAGCGTCTCCTCGCCGGGCGCGACGGCGGCGGGTGCAGCCATCGGAGCCGCAGCGACGCGGCCTTTGAACAGCGGCACCGGGCCGCCGCCCTCGGTGACGCTGAGCGGCGCCCCTAGCGTGACGCCGGTGGCTTTGGCGTAAATCTCCGCCTTGCGGCGGGCATCAGCGACTGCCTGCTCGCGCGCATCATCCAGCAGTTTTGAGGCCTGCGTCACCTCGAAGGAGATATTGCCGATGTCGTTGGCGCCGGCGCTGACCAGCGTGTCGATGATGCCTGCGACCTTGGTCACGTCGCGAATTTTCACGGTGACACGGTTGGAGGCGCGGAAGCCGACCACGGGCGAGGCGCCGGTGGATTTGTTCTGGCCGTATTGCGGCTGGAGCGACAGGCGCGAGGTCTGATAATCCTTCTCGGCAATCCCGGCGCCCTTCAGCGCCAGCAGCACCTTGCCCATCGCCGCATTGTTGGCATCGGAGGCTTCCTTCGCCGTTTTGGCATCGTTGGCGACCCCGGCGTCGATCTGCGCGAGATCGGGGGCGGCGGAAATCGTGGCTTCGCCGCTCGCCGAAATGGCTGACGGAAAATCGTCGGCGCGGGCGGGGGCCGCCAGCAGCGTTGTGGCGAAAACGGCGGCGAGTGGAGCAAAAAGGACGGCAGGCTTTTTCATCATTCTCACTTCAGCGGCACGAAAACGTTGATCACGAGCTTGTCCTCGGCCGTCTTCAGGGGATCGGTGAGGTACTCCTCGATGAAGGTATCCTTGGCTTCCAACCTCTTGTCGTCGAGGTAATTGGTGATCGCCTCATAGGTGTTGTCCATGTTGTCGTAGGAGCCGCGATGGACGAATTTCAGCGCCTTGCCCTCCGGCGATTTGCCAATGCTCATGTCCTTGGACAGGTTCTTCGGATCCTGCTCGACCGGGATCTCGGCGAGGAAGGTGAAGCCGGTGTCGTCGGTGGAGGTGTAGACGATCATCGAATTGCCTGATGGCTTGATCCCCTGCTTGTCCAGGAGCGTGTTCAGCGCCTTGAAGGCGTCGATCAGGGTGTCGAAGGCCGAGTCCCAATTGGCAGTGCCCTTGACCATCACGACCTTCTTGGGCTCGAGCACGGTCTCGAGGCCAAAGGGATCGGCGGTCTGTACCGGGGCGGGGCTGGCGGCCGCCGCCCGCGGCGGCCGGGCTGGGTGAGGCGCTGGCAT
>NZ_JADPKL010000033.1:0-1026 GCF_023073935.1 Bradyrhizobium sp. 147
TGGCGCTTGCGGTCCAGGAGAATCTGAAGCGCGATCCTCATGCCGGCGATCTCTACATCTTCCGGGGCCGCCGCGGTGATCTGGTGAAGATTCTTTGGCATGACGGGTTGGGCATGTCGCTCTATGCCAAGCGCCTGGACCGTGGCAAGTTCATCTGGCCCTCGGCGTCGGACGGTGCGGTGTCGATCTCGGCGGCCCAGATGGCTTACATGCTCGAAGGCATCGACTGGAGGAATCCGCAACCGAGCTGGCGGCCACAAAGCGCGGGCTGAGCGCCGAATCTGTAGCTTCTTGCATTTTGGGGAGTCCCATCGCGTCCAATCTGTGATTCACTGCGTCGCATGCATGCTGATCGCGACGCTGTTCCCGATGAGGTTGCCGCCCTGAAGAAGGCGCTGGCAGTCGAGCGCGCGAAGGGTTTGGAGATCGCCGGCGAGCTCGCGGTCGCCCGCGCGAAAGCGTCGGAAGACGAGGCGTTGATCGCGCAGCAGAAGCTGCAAATCGCCAAGCTAAAACATCAGATCTATGGGCAACGGTCGGAGCGCTCGGCGCGGCTGGTCGAGCAGTTGGCGCTGACGTTCGAAGAGCTGGAAGCTGACGCCACCGAGGACGAGCTGGCGGCGGAACGGGCCGTGGCCAAGACGACCACGGTGCGCGGATTTACGCGCCAGCGTGCCGAGCGCCAGACCTTCCCTGAGCATCTGCCACGGGAACGGGTGGTGATCGATGGCCTACGGCTTGTGAATGCTGCGGCAGCAATCGCCTGCGCAAGCTCGGCGAGGATGTGACCCGCACGCTGGAAGTGGTGCCGCGCCAGTGGAAGGTGATCGAGACGGTTCGGGAGAAGTTCTCCTGCCGCGACTGCGAGAAGATCAGCCAGGCGCCGGCCCCGTTCCATGCCGTCGCCCGGGGATGGGCTGGCCCGAGCCTCTTGGCCATGATTATGTTTGAGAAGTTCGGCCAGCATCAGCCGCTCAACCGCCAGGCCGAGCGCTACGCTCTGGAAGGCGTGCCGATCGCACTGTC
>NZ_JADPKL010000099.1:0-132007 GCF_023073935.1 Bradyrhizobium sp. 147
CGGGGCATTCCTTGAATCATCGCAAAGTCCTTCTCGCAAAAGAACTTTCGCTGATTCGCGCCCCGATGCGCCTCAATACTGTGAGAAATGCGGGTTAGCCGGCGCCAGCGGCGGCGCGGCTCGGTCGGCGAGGGGACGCCGATTTCTTTGGCGGGAAATACGGATTCACGACACAGCCCGTCGAACGTCCGACGGCGAGATATCTGCACTGCTCGAGCGAACTGTAGCGACAATCGAAATAGCCGACGGGGCCGTAGATCTGCATGCAGACCGGATAGCGCGGATCGTAGGTCTGCGCGTGCGCAAGAGTGCTCGTAAGGAGCAATCCGATTGCGACGAGCATGGTCCACGCGCCGCGTATTTCAGCGCGGCAAGGCATAGCCCGGCGTCTGCGCGCGCGGACGATTTTGATACGCGTAGGGATCATCGCTCTGGCCTGCGAAGAACGGATTGGCGATGCAGGTCAGCGCGCGGCCGGATGCGCTCGCCTGACACTGCGCGTAGGTATCGAACCTGCAATTGCTCAGCCCCGGCCATTCGTCGCCGGTGAGGCAGAATGGATGGTGCGTGCCGAAGGCGCGCGCCGGCGAGCTCGCGCTGAGCCCGAGCGCAAATGTGGCGAGCCCGAGCGAAAATGTGGCGACAATGGGGAGAGTAGGCTGGACTCGCATCTGAATTCTCCAATCACGCGAATGTGCCCGCGACGTTGTTACGCGCGCGTGCAAGTTACGTCGTGTAGTCGACATTGGAACTCGTGAAAACACTTGTTTCAAAGGGTTTCCGGTGCGCTGCGCTAAATGTTCATTAATGAAGCGCGGCCCTTTGGCTCTAACTGTTGCGTCGCGGTTACAGCAATTCCGTCGATCGCTGATATGACGACGGCACGGCCCGGGGGCCTACTGAAGAAACTGGAACGGGAATCAAATGAAGAAGAATTTGTTGCTTGCCGCTGTCAGCCTGATTGCGCTCAGCGCGGCTGCGCCGGCGGTGGCTGCTGACCTGGCGGCGCGGCCTTACACCAAGGCTCCGCCGGCGGCGATCGCCGCAGTTTACGACTGGAGCGGCTTCTACATCGGCATCAACGGCGGTGGCGGTTCGGCTCGCACCACCTGGGACTTCGTTGGTGTCGGCCGCGAAGGCTCGCACGATGCGACCGGCGGCACGGTCGGTGGCCAGATCGGCTATCGCTGGCAGTCCGGCCAGTTCGTGTTCGGCGTGGAAGGCCAGGGCAACTGGGCTGACTTCACGGGCGACAACGTCAGCGCGCTGTTCGCCACCCGCAACCGGACCAAGATCGATTCGTTCGGTCTGATCACCGGCCAGGTCGGCTACGCCTGGAACAACGTGCTGCTCTACGTCAAGGGCGGTGCGGCTGTGGTCGGCGACAAGTACGAGATCTATGGCCTCGGCGGTCCCTTGCTCGCCTCATCGAGCGACACCCGCTGGGGTGGTACGGTGGGTGCCGGCCTCGAGTTCGGCTTCGCCCCGAACTGGTCGGTTGGCGTCGAGTACAACCACATCTTCCTGGCCGACAAGGACGTGACGTTCGCTGGCTTCGCTGGCACCGAGCGCATCCGTCAGGACGTCGACATGGGCCTCGTCCGCCTGAACTACAAGTTCGGCGGCCCGATGGTTGCCCGCTACTAAGACAAACCGCTTCGTTCAGGAAGCGTTCGTCGAAAAGCCCCGGCCATGCGCCGGGGCTTTTTTGTTATCAAGTTCAACGAGTTAACCATTCCCTTTCGGAATGATTGAGCTGGCTTGACTCCTGAGAACGAAATGAGAACAATGTTCTTCATACGTTCTAGCAAAAGGAGCGAGACATGTTCAGGGTTTTCGTGGAAGAAGCCGCCGCACTGGCCTCGATCACACTGTTCGTCGGGATGATCGCGATCTGGGCCCAGGTAATTCCGCAGCTCTAAAGGACGCGGTTGGGGAAAAGCGGGACGACGCGGCGGATTGGCCGCTCCGGCGTGGACTCTCGCGGCGCCACGCCGCACCATTGGGAGGCGAGTCGGCCGGGCGAGTGCATGATGCCTTGAGAAGCCGGCGACCGCTCCATCCCCCCTGCAAGAGGCCGTCACGCGACCATGCCGAGCGCCGGATTTGTCCACCTTCACGTTCACTCGGCCTATTCGCTGCTCAAGGGCTCGATCAAGATCGCCAAGCTCGCCGAGCTCGCCAAGAAAGACCACCAGCCGGCCCTGGCGCTGACCGACACCGACAACATGTTCGGTGCGCTGGAGTTCTCCGACAAGATGGCGGGTTCTGGCATTCAGCCGATCGTCGGCTGTGAGCTGGCGGTCGATTTCGGCGACCAGGATCCGAATGCGCGCAACGCGCTGGGGCCGTCGCGCCTGGTGCTGCTGGCGGCGCAGGAGCGCGGTTATCGCAGCCTGATGCGGCTGAACTCGCGGGCGTTCCTGGAGACGCCTGACACGCACGCGCCCCATATCAAGTTCGACTGGCTCCAAGGCGAGACCGAGGGGCTGATCGCGCTCACGGGCGGTCCGGATGGACCTGTATCGCTGGCGCTCGCCACCGGGCAGGCCGAAATTGCGGCGTTGCGCTGCGAGCGTCTCGCCAGCCTGTTCGGCAACCGCCTCTACGTCGAATTGCAGCGCCACAACACCGACAAGGAGCGGCGCATCGAGAGCGGCCTGATCGACATCGCCTATGCCAAGGGCCTGCCGCTGGTCGCGACCAACGAGCCGTATTTCGCCGCGACCGACGATTACGAAGCGCATGACGCGCTGCTGTGCATCGCCGGTGGGCGCCTGATCGCCGAGACCGACCGCGAGCAGCTCACGCCCGATCACCGCTTCAAGACCCGCGCGGAGATGGCGGTGCTGTTCGCCGACATTCCGGAGGCGCTGGCCTCGACGGTGGAGATCGCCGAGCGTTGTTCGTTCCGCCCGATGACACGCAAGCCGATCCTGCCGTTCTTCACCGTCGGCGCCGCATCGAGCTCGGATGCCGCCGCGGTCGAGGCCGCCGAATTGAAGCGGCAGGCGGAGGAGGGGCTCGCCAACCGCCTGCGCGTCCACGGACTGTCGCAAGGCACGACGGAGGAGACATACGCCAAGCGGCTTGCCTTCGAGCTGGACGTCATCACCCGCATGAAATACGCGGGTTACTTCCTGATCGTGTCGGACTTCATCAAATGGGCGAAGTCGCAAGGCATTCCGGTCGGGCCGGGCCGCGGCTCCGGCGCCGGCTCGCTGGTCGCCTGGGCGTTGACCATCACCGATCTTGATCCGATCAGGTTCGGCCTGCTGTTCGAGCGCTTCCTCAATCCCGAGCGCGTCTCGATGCCGGACTTCGACATCGACTTCTGCCAGGACCGTCGCGGCGAGGTGATCCAATACGTGCAGCAGCGCTACGGCCGCGACCAGGTCGCGCAGATCATCACCTTCGGTACGCTGCAGGCGCGGGGCGTGCTGCGCGATGTCGGCCGGGTGCTGCAGATGCCCTACGGGCAGGTCGACAAGCTGACCAAGCTCGTGCCGCAGAATCCGGCCGCGCCGGTGACGCTGGCGGCTGCGATCGAGAGCGAGCCGAAGCTCCAGGCGTTCCGCGACGAAGACCCGGTGGTGGCGCGCGCCTTCGATATCGCCCAGCGCCTCGAAGGCCTGACGCGTCACGCCTCGACCCATGCGGCCGGCATCGTGATCGGCGATCGCCCCTTGAGCGAGCTCGTGCCGCTCTACCGCGATCCCAAATCCGACATGCCGGTGACCCAGTTCAACATGAAGTGGGTCGAGCCGGCGGGCCTCGTCAAATTCGACTTCCTCGGCCTGAAGACGCTGACCGTGCTCGACGTCGCGGTGAAGCTCTTGAAACCGCGCGGCATCCACGTCGATCTGGCCACGCTGCCGATCGACGACGCCGAGAGCTACCAGATGCTGGCGCGCGGCGACGTGGTCGGTGTGTTCCAGGTTGAAAGCCAGGGCATGCGGCGCGCGCTGATCGACATGCGCCCCGACCGTTTCGAGGACATTATCGCGCTGGTGGCGCTCTATCGCCCGGGTCCGATGGCGAACATCCCGACCTATTGCGCGCGCAAGCACGGCGACGAGGAGCCGGAATACCTGCATCCCGTGCTGGAGCCGATCCTCAAAGAGACCTTCGGCGTCATCATCTACCAGGAACAGGTGATGCAGATCGCGCAGGTGATGTCGGGCTATTCGCTCGGAGACGCCGACCTCTTGCGCCGCGCCATGGGCAAGAAGATCCGCGCCGAGATGGAGAAGCAGCACGAGATCTTCGTCGCGGGCGCGGTGAAGAACGGCGTGCCCAAGGGCCAGGCCGAGACCATCTTCGAGCTGCTCGCCAAATTCGCCGACTACGGCTTCAACAAGAGCCACGCGGCGGCCTATGCGCTGGTGTCCTATCACACCGCCTACATGAAGGCGCATTATCCGGTGGAGTTCATCGCGGCGTCGATGACGCTCGATCTCAACAACACCGACAAGCTCTCCGAATTCCGCTCCGAGGCGCAGCGACTCGGCATCAAGGTCGAGCCGCCGAACATCAATCGCTCGGGGGCGACCTTCGAGGTCGGCGAGAAGACGATCTATTACGCGCTCGCCGCGCTCAAGGGCGTCGGCATTCAGGCGATCGATCAGATCATTGCGGAGCGGACCAAGAACGGCCTGTTCACCTCGCTCGCCGATTTTGCCGCGCGGGTGTCGCCGCGCGCGATCAACAAGCGCATCATCGAGAGTCTTGCCGCCGCCGGGGCCTTCGACACGCTGGAGCCGAACCGGGCGCGCGTCTTCGCCGGCGCGGACGCGATTCTGGCCGCCTGCCAGCGCGCGCATGAAGCCGCGACGATTGGCCAGAACGACATGTTCGGCGGCTCGGCTGATGCGCCCAGCATCATGCTGCCGCAGGTCGAGCCCTGGCTGCCGGCCGAGCGGCTGCGGCGTGAATACGACGCGATCGGCTTCTTCCTGTCCGGACATCCGCTCGACGATTACGCCACCGTGCTGAAGCGCCTGCGGGTGCAGAGCTGGGCGGAGTTCTCGCGCGCGGTAAAGACCGGCGCGACTGCCGGCAAGGTCGCGGCCACCGTGGTCTCACGCATGGAGCGGCGCACCAAGACCGGCAACAAAATGGGCATCATGGGCCTGTCCGATCCGACCGGCCATTTCGAGGCCGTGCTGTTCTCCGAAGGCCTTGCGCAATATCGCGACGTGCTGGAGCCGGGCGCCGCCGTGCTGCTCCAGCTCGGCGCCGAGCTCCAGGGCGAGGACGTCCGCGCCCGCGTGCTGCATGCCGAGCCGCTGGATGATGCCGCCGCCAAGACGCAGAAGGGCCTGCGCATCTTCGTGCGCGACACCAAGCCGCTGGAATCGATCGCCAAGCGTCTCGCCGGGCCAGAGATGGCGCCCGCGAACGGTGCCGCGCCAAAGATCGGCAGTCCCGGCACCGCACCGCGCTCCAACGGCGACGGCGAGGTCTCGCTGGTGATGATGCTCGACCTGGAGACCGAGGTGGAGATGAAGCTGCCCGGCCGCTTCAAGGTCTCGCCGCAGATCGCCGGCGCGATCAAGGCGGTCGCGGGCGTCGTGGACGTGCAGCAGCTCTGACTTTTCCGGCACCAATTGCATTGGAGCGGCACAGGACAACCATGCTGACTGTGTTGCAATCAAAAGCTGTATTGCGCTAGCCTCACGCCCGGGTAGGCGGGGGCGTCGATGGTTTTGCGTGGGTTTTGCTGCTCATTGCGGCGGCTATGCTATGTGGCTGTCAAACAGAGCGGAGCGGGCTGGATTACGCGACCGCGATGCAGAAGATTGGAGCGCCGAAGGCGGGGCAGGCGCGCATCGTGGTGTTCCGCGAGAAGGGTTTCGGTGGCGTAGCCGACGCGGGCTGGGAGTTTGCGTTGGATGGTGCGGTGCTCAAGGGACTGAAGACCGGCACCTACCTCTACGTCGATCGGCCGGCCGGCCAGCATCAGTTTTTCGCGGCAGAGCCCGGTTTTCCCGGCGAGACGCGTCAGGACATCTCGGTCCAATCCGGCCGAACCTATTTCTATCTGGCCCGAAACAGCGACCGCAAGAACGCCGTGATCGCGAATGCCAGCACCGGATTGCTGGGATACGGCCTCACCCTGGCGATGACTTCGGCCTACAAGAATCCGGGCCCGGTGGATTTCTCGCCGGTTGATGAGGCGGCCGCGAGGACGACCGTCGCGGAGCTCCGGCTGGCGGAGTAGTGCGCTTTCATACTTTCAAGTGAGGCGGGCTTGCCGAACAGACGTTGGCTAGGGCCATCGGCTGCCGCAATCCGTTCAAATTCCGTTCAGGCTGCCACGGGCCTAGTGTACGGTAGGGACTTCAACAACAGCGGCGGACAAGCCATGCGTGGGACAAACCGAGTTTTTATTTTTGCCTTGCTGGCAATGCTGTTGCTTGCGGCCGCTAACATCGCGAGCCCCGCAAACGCGCAGCAGCAGGAGAAGCGCATCGCGCTCGTGGTCGGCAATGGCGCTTATGCCAAGTCGCCGCTGGCCACGACTGCGAACGATGCCGGCCTGATCGCGCAGACGCTGCAGGCCGCGGGCTTCGACGTCGTCGGCGCGCGCGATCTCGACGGCGACACGTTGCGCAAGAGCCTTCGCGATTTCATTCAGAAGGCGCAGGCCTCAGGCCCTGGCACCGTCGCGATGATCTATTTCGCAGGCTATGGCGTACAGCTTGGCGGCGAGAACTATTTCATCCCGGTCGATTCCAACATCACCCGCGACACCGATATTCCGACCGAGGCCCTGCGCGTCAGCGACTATATCCGCCAGCTCGCCGCCATTCCGCTCAAGGCGAGCATCGTCGTGCTCGATGCGGCCCGCGCGCAGCCCTTCATCGAGGGCGGCCAGCCGATCGCGAGTGGCCTTGCGCTGGTCGAGCCCGAGGCGAACATGCTGATCGCCTTCAATGCGGCGCCCGGCACGGTAGCGCCGGAGGAGGCGGGGCCCTACGGCATCTATGCGCAGTCGCTCGCCGAAATGATCCGCACCGGCGGCCTGCTGCTGCCCGAGGTATTCGACCGCGTCCGCCTGCGCGTCAACGAGGCCTCCAAGGGTGCGCAGGTGCCCTGGAACGAGCAGAAGATCACCACCCAGTTTTCCTTCTTCGAGCGGGCGCCGGACGCGCCGCCGCCGGAGGCCTCGCCCGACCAAGTCGCCGCGATCCGGAGCAAGCCGATCCGCGATCTCGGCGTGCAGGATGCCTACGCCGCCGCGCTCGAGCGCGACACGCTGGCGGCCTATGAGGAATTCCTCGCCGCCTTTCCCAATGATCCGCTGTCCAAGCGAGTCATGGCGATCGTCGCGGCGCGCCGCGAGGCGATCACCTGGCGGCGGACCTATCGGACCGACACGCCGGAGGCGTATTGGTCCTATCTGCGCCGTTATCCGCGCGGGCCGCATGCGGCCGATGCGCGCCGACGCCTTGCGATCCTCACCGCACCGCCCGAGCCGCCGCCGAGCTTTGCGATGATCGACTACGACGTGCCGCCACCGCCGCCGGAGGAGGTGGTCTATGTCGACCGCTCCGTGCTGTATTTCAGCGATCCCGATTTCGGCTTCGCGCCGCCACCACCGCCGCCGGTCTACTATTTGCCGCCGCCGCCGCCGGATTTCGTCGTGCTGCCGCCGCCGCTGCCCGTGGTCGGCCTGTTCGTGCTGCCGCAGCCGGTGTTCGTCCCAATCCCGGTGTTCGTCCGGCCGCCGGCCTATGTCGCGCCGCCGCCGAACAACATCATCTATGCGAACATTCATAATACGACGGTCATCAATACCGTGATCAACCGGCCGCCGGCGCCGCCGACCGGGGCAGCGCCCGCGCTGGGCAATCTGGCACCAGCCGTCGCCGGACGCGCCAACCCGGCAGGTCCAGCGGTGCCGCAGGCCGTCATCCAGCGCGCCGCCCTGATCCAGCAGGGCAAGGCGCCGATGCCGCCGAGTGCGACCATCCAGCCGACGGCGCGACCGGGGATCTCGGCACCGGCTCCTGCTCCCGCCAATGTCACTCCTGGTGCGAGACCGGGTGCACCCAGTCCGACCGCGACAGCCCCCGCCGGAGGTGCTCCTGCTGCCACGCCGCAAGCGCCGGCTCCGGCCAAGCTGCCGCAGGCCAATACGTTGCCTGCGCCCGGCACCGCTGGCGGACCGCCACCTCCGGCTGGGGTAGGGGGAGCGCCTGGTGCTGCCACGCCCCATGGCAGACCTGCTTCGACCGCGACGGCGCCTGCCGGCAACCCTCCGCCCACGCCGCCGCACGCGGCGACGGCGCCGGCAAACCCGACGGCTCCCGCGGGTCCGATGACCCCGTCAGCGCGGTTATCTAGGCCAGGGGCAACGATGCCGCCTGGAGCGGAGGTGCGCGGCAGGCCAGCCGGTCCGCAGCCGGGCGCAGTGCCGCCGGCTGCAGCCGCCGGTGGTAAGCCGGCGGTCCCAAGCACGGCCAAGCCGGCGGCGCCTCCACCGGCGCCAGTGGCGGCGCGAGAGCCATCCAGGGTTCAGGATCATCGACCGGCGCCGCCGCCGCAGGCGTCCAAGCCCGTTGCGCCGCAGCACCCCCAAGCTGTGGCGAGACCGACGCCACCGCCGCCGCCCCGTGTCGCGCCACCTTCGCCGCCGCGGGCCGCCCCTCCGCCCGTGGCCGTAGCTCGACCGGCGCCGTCGCCGCCCGTGGCCCGGCCCGCGCCGCCTCCGCCTGCGATGGCGCGACCGGCGCCACCTCCTCCGATCGCACGGCCTGCGCCGCCGCCACCCCCAGTCGCACGGCCGGCACCACCTCCCATGGCCGCCGCGCCGCCGCGCCCGGCGCCTCCACCGCGACCGGCCGGCCCGCCACCGAAGACCTGTCCGCCCGGCCAGCCGAAGTGCTAGGGATCTGAAAAGGGGGCGCCAGGAAGCGACTGAAGCTTTCGGGCGCCCTGGAGGACCCGCCTTATTTCCTTGCTTCTGGCCGAAATGGCGCTATATAGCGCGCCATCTCACACGGAAACATGGCTCACAAGGCCGTCCGGTGGCAACCGGGGCGAGAACGCTCCGTTTTGCTCACACGTTTCCGGAGGAACCAACCGGAGAATTAGAACGATGGCGCTACCCGATTTCACCATGCGTCAGCTGCTCGAAGCTGGCGTGCACTTTGGTCACCAGTCTCACCGCTGGAATCCGAAAATGGCTCCGTTCATTTTCGGCACCCGCAACAACATCCACATCGTCGACCTCGCCCAGACCGTGCCGATGCTGCATCAGGCCCTCCAGGCCGTCAGCGACACGGTTGCCAAGGGCGGCCGCATCCTGTTCGTCGGCACCAAGCGCCAGGCGCAGGACGGCGTTGCGGACGCGGCCAAGCGCTGCGCGCAATATTTCGTCAATTCGCGCTGGCTCGGCGGCACGCTGACCAACTGGAAGACGATCTCGGCCTCGATCAAGCGCCTGCGTCACCTCGATGACGTGCTGTCGGGCGGCGAAGCCAATTCCTACACGAAGAAGGAGCGCCTGACGCTGCAGCGTGAGCGCGACAAGCTCGACCGCTCGCTCGGCGGCATCAAGGACATGGGCGGCCTGCCCGACCTGATCTTCGTGATCGACACCAACAAGGAAGACATCGCGATCCAGGAAGCACAGCGGCTCAACATCCCGGTCGCGGCGATCGTCGACACCAATTCGGATCCCAAGGGCATCACCTATGTGGTGCCGGGCAATGACGATGCCGGCCGCGCGATCTCGCTGTATTGCGACCTGGTTGCGCGTGCCGCGATCGACGGCATCTCGCGCGCTCAGGGCGATTCGGGCATCGATATCGGCGCCTCGGCCCAGCCGGTCGTCGCCGAAGAGCTGCCGGCCGCTTCCTCGAGCGGCTTCCAGGGCCTTGCGGGTCCCCGGGGCACCGCCGACGACCTCAAGAAACTCCCGGGCGTGTCGGGTGCGATCGAGAAGAAGTTCAACGATCTCGGCATCTTCCACTATTGGCAGCTCGCCGAGCTCGACCACGACACCGCGCACAGGATCGGGGAAGAAGTCGGTCTGCCGAGCCGCGCGGATGCCTGGGTGGCCAAGGCCAAGGCGCTGACCGCGGAAGCGGAATAGTCAAAAAGAGCGATGGGTTGGCCGGATAGGGTCCGGCCACCATTTCAGTGACGCGAATTCCTGAGATGGACCGCGGCGGGGCGCCTCGATGCCGCGTCGCGGCGAACCGGCAGGCACAAAGGATTTTCAACGATGGCAACGATCACAGCTGCGATGGTCAAGGACCTGCGCGAGTCGACCGGCGCGGGCATGATGGACTGCAAGGCCGCGCTCACCGAAAACGACGGCAATATGGAAGCGGCGCAGGACTGGCTGCGCAAGAAGGGCCTGTCGAAGGCCGCCAAGAAGTCGGGCCGCGTCGCGGCCGAGGGGCTCATCGGCGCGCTCACCAAGGGCGCCAAGGGCGTCGTGGTCGAGGTCAACTCCGAGACCGATTTCGTGGCGCGCAACGGCCAGTTCCAGGGGCTGGTCAAGATGATCGCCCAGGTCGCGTTCGACGTCGGTGCTGATGTCGAAAAGATCAAGGCCGCCAAGGTCGGCGACGTCACGATTGAGACCGCGATCAATGACGCGATCGCCACCATCGGCGAGAACATGACGCTGCGCCGCGCCGCCCAGCTCGAAGTCAGCCAGGGCGTGGTGTCGAGCTACGTCCATGGGGCCGTCGTCGATGGCGCCGGCAAGATGGGGGTGATCGTGGCGCTGGAATCGCCCGGCAAGGCCGACGAGCTCGCCGCCCTCGGCCGCCAGATCGCGATGCACGTCGCCGCCGCCAACCCGCTGGCGCTCGATCCCACCGGCCTCGATCCGGCGGTTGTCAAGCGCGAAAAGGACGTGCTCGCCGACAAATACCGCCAGCAGGGCAAGCCCGAGAACGTGATCGAGAAGATCGTCGAGTCCGGCCTCAAGACCTACTACAAGGAAGTCTGCCTGCTCGAGCAGGCCTTCATCCACGACACCGGCAAGTCGGTGGCGCAGGCCGTGAAGGAGGCCGAAGGCAAGGTCGGCGGGCCCGTGAAGATCGCGGGCTTTATGCGCTATGCTCTCGGTGAGGGAATCGAGAAGCAGGAAAGCGACTTCGCAGCCGAGGTCGCGGCGGCCAGCGGCAAGAAGTAAGCGCCGGAACGTTCCTTCCGGCGTGCCGCCGGAAGCGGCGCCCGGACGAGGAAAGTGCTCATGACTGATCCGGTCTATCGTCGCGTCGTGATCAAGCTGTCCGGCGAATATCTCGCGGGACAGCAGGGTTTTGGTATCGACCAGGTGACCGTCGACCGGGTCGCGGATGATCTGATCGCCGCCCGCAAGCTTGGCGCCGAAGTGGCGGTCGTGATCGGTGGTGGCAACATCGTGCGTGGGGTCGAGGTGTCGTCCCGCGGCGTGTCGCGCCCGACCGGCGACACCATGGGCATGCTCGCCACCATGATGAACTGCCTCGCGCTGGAAGCGGCGATCGAGCGCAAGGGCACGCCGGCCCGCACGCTGTCGGCCTTCGTCATGCCGGAGATTTCCGAGCTGTTCACCCGCACCGCGGCGCACAAATACCTCGCCGAGGGCCGGATCGTGCTGCTCGGCGGCGGAACCGGCAATCCGTTCTTCACCACCGACACGACCGCGGTGCTACGCGCCGCCGAGATCGGCGCCCAGGCAGTGCTCAAGGCGACCAATGTCGATGGCGTCTACTCAGCCGATCCGAAGAAGGATCCGACCGCCACGCGGTTCGACCGTCTGACGCACTCGCAGGCCATCGAGGGTGGCTACAAGGTGATGGATGCGACCGCCTTCGCGCTTGCCCGCGAGACGTCGCTGCCTATCATCGTATTCTCGATCGCGGAGCCGGGCTCGATCGGTGCGATTCTGCGTGGCACCGGCCACGGAACCATTGTCGCCGGCTGACCGCTCGTCGTCGCGCCCGAGAGAAGGGCGCGGACCGGTCGCCGGGATTTGAAGGAGAAACGTGATGGCCACGGGTAGTTTCGACCTCAACGAAGTGAAGCGCCGCATGCAGGGCGCCGTGCAGGCTCTCAAGCACGAGCTTGGCGGCTTGCGGACGGGGCGCGCCTCGGCCTCGATGCTCGATCCGGTGCAGGTCGATGCCTATGGCACCCACATGCCGCTGAACCAGCTCGCCACCGTCAGCGTGCCGGAGCCGCGCCTGATCTCGGTGCAGGTCTGGGACAAGTCGATGGTCAAGGCCGTGGAGAAGGCGATCGTCGATTCCAATCTCGGCCTGTCGCCCGCGACCGAGGGCCAGGTGCTGCGCCTGCGCATCCCCGAGCTCAACGAGGAGCGGCGCAAGGAGCTGGTGAAGGTCGCGCACAAATACGCGGAAGCCGCCAAGGTCGCCGCGCGCCATGTCCGTCGCGACGGTCTCGACGTGCTCAAGAAGCTCGAAAAGAATCACGAGATGTCTGAGGACGATCAGAAGCGTCACGCCGACGAGGTGCAGAAGGCGACCGACGGCACGATTGCCGAGATCGACCAGCTGCTGGCCGCCAAGGAAAAAGAAATCCTCACCGTTTAAGGCATCGCCTTCATGTCCAACGCCGCCGCGCCCGCAACGGAAGGATCTGACCGGTCCGACGCGCCCGCGCATGTCGCCATCATCATGGATGGCAACGGGCGTTGGGCGGCTGCGCGCGGCTTGCCGCGTGCGGAGGGGCATCGCCGCGGCGTGGACGCGCTGCGCCGCGTGGTACGCGCCTCGCACGAGCTCGGCATTCGCTATCTCACCATCTTCTCGTTCTCTTCGGAGAACTGGTCGCGCCCGGCGAGCGAAATCGGCGATCTCTTCGGCCTGCTGCGGCGCTTCATCCGCAACGATCTGGCGAGCCTGCATCGCGACGGCGTCAAGGTCCGCATCATCGGTGAGCGCGAAGGGCTCGAGAGCGACATCTGCGCGCTCCTCAACGAGGCGGAGGAGCTGACGCGCGACAACACGCGCCTCACGCTCGTCGTCGCCTTCAACTACGGCTCGCGGCAGGAGATCGCGAAGGCCGCGCAGAAGCTCGCGCGCGAGGTCGCAGAGGGCAGGCGGGATCCGGATACGATCGACGCCGAGACGCTTGGCGCGCATCTCGACGCGCCCGACATTCCCGATCCCGATCTCATCATCCGCACCAGCGGCGAGCAGCGCCTGTCCAACTTCCTGATGTGGCAGGCCGCCTATAGCGAGCTCGTCTTCGTGCCGATCCATTGGCCCGATTTCGACAAGGCAGCGCTGGAAGGCGCGATCGCCGAATTTGCCAGGCGCGAGCGCCGTTTCGGCGGCCTGGTCGCGAAAACCGCCTCGTGAGCGAACCCGACGCCGCACCGGCGGGCTCCGCGCCTGCCTCGAGCAATCTCGTGCTGCGGGTCCTCGCGGCGCTCGTGCTGGCGCCGCTCGCCATTGCGCTCGCCTACGCCGGCGGCTGGCTGTGGGCACTTCTCGTCACCCTGGTATCGATCGGGCTGTTCGCTGAATGGCTGATGGTGGTGGGCGCGGGTTCGGCCGCGCTGACGGGGACGGGGACCATCGTTATCGCCATCATGGGATTCTGCGTTGCCTTCGGCGCGCTCAGGACCGCTGTCATCGCCGGCTTCATCGGCGGCGTGATCGTGCTGCTGATCGCGCGGGGCAAGTTCGTCTGGGCGGCTGCCGGATTTGCCTATGCATCGGCGGCGCTGCTGGCCTCGATCCTGGTGCGGCAGGATCTCGTCAACGGCTTCGCCGCCCTGATGTTCGTGCTGCTCGTGGTGTGGGCGACAGACATCGGCGGCTATTTCGCCGGCCGCAGCATTGGTGGACCGAAGCTATGGCCGCGCGTCAGTCCGAAGAAGACCTGGGCGGGCGCTCTCGGCGGCTTTGTCGCAAGCCTCTTGGTTGCGGCAGGCTTCGCGGCGTGCGGGCTCGGAAAGCTGGCCCCATTGCTACTCGTCAGCGCTGCTCTATCGGTGGTGTCGGCCCTGGGCGATCTGTTCGAATCCGCGGTGAAGCGGCGCTTCGGTGTCAAGGATTCCAGTCACTTAATTCCCGGCCATGGCGGACTTCTGGATCGCCTGGACGGCTTTGTCGCCGCCATCCTGGCGGCATGGATTATCGGCTTTCTCCGCCATGGTGTGCATAGCGCCGGAAGCGGTCTTATGGTTTGGTGAGGATATGAGCGCAGTCCCATTGCGTAACAACAGGCTTGCTGCGTCCGACGTTCGCAGCGTCACGGTTCTCGGCGCCACCGGCTCGATCGGCGACAGCACGATGGATTTGCTTCGCGCCTCGCCCGAGCGCTACCGTGTCGAGGCGCTGACGGCGAACGGCAATGTCGCAGCACTGGCCAAGCTCGCGAAGGAATTTTCCGCGCGCTTCGTCGCGATCGCCGATAGCTCCAAACTCGGCGAGCTCAAGACTGCGCTGGCGGGCACCAGCACCGAGTGCGGCGCCGGCGAAAGCGCGGTGATCGAGGCCGGTGCGCGTCCGGCCGACTGGGTGATGGCGGCCGTGAGCGGCGCCGCCGGGCTGAAGCCGGCGCTGGCCGCGGTCGATCGCGGTGCGCATGTCGCGCTCGCCAACAAGGAATGTCTGGTCTGCGCCGGCGATTTCTTCATGCAGCGCGCGGCAAAAGCCGGCGCCTGCATCCTGCCGGCCGATTCCGAACACAATGCGCTATTCCAGGCGTTGAGCTCAGGCAATCGCGACGAGCTCGTCCGCGTCATCATCACCGCCTCGGGCGGCCCGTTCCGGATCTGGAAGCCTGCCGACATCGAGCAGGCGACGCTCGAGCAGGCCCTGAAGCATCCAAATTGGAGCATGGGCCAGAAGATCACGATCGATTCCGCCTCGATGATGAACAAGGGGCTCGAAGTGATCGAGGCGTCCTATCTGTTTGCGCTCGCGCCCGACGAGATCGACGTGCTTGTTCATCCGCAGTCGATCATCCACGGCATGGTCGAGTTTTCCGATTGCTCCGTCGTGGCGCAGCTCGGTGCGCCCGACATGAGGACGCCGATCGCGCATTGCCTGGGCTGGCCCGACCGCATCAAGGGTCCGGCGGCCAAGCTCGATCTGGCCAAGATCGGCGTGCTGACCTTCGAGGCGCCGGATTTCGAGCGGTTCCCAGGTCTGCGCCTGGCCTACGATTCGCTCCGGACCGGGAAGGGAGCGACCACCGTCTACAACGCCGCCAACGAGGTCGCGGTCGCCGCCTTCATTGCCGGCAAGATCCGGTTTGGTGCGATCGCGCGCCTGGTCGAGGCGACGCTGGACGACTGGATACGTAGCGGGAACCAGGCGGCGATGACCTCGGCTGACGACGCAATATCCGTTGACCATGTTGCGCGAAATAGAGCTGCCGCCCTATTGCCTCAAATTGCCTTAAAGGCATCCTAGATGGTTCGGGCCAGGGCCTTGCGGCGCTGGATGAGGGGAATCGATGATCGACTTTTTCGTCCATAGTTTCAACACGTTGAGCCATGGGCTCCTCGGCTACGCGGTACCCTTCCTGTTCGTCCTGACCATCGTCGTGTTCTTCCACGAGCTCGGCCATTTCCTGGTCGCGCGCTGGGCGGGCGTTCGCGTTTTAACCTTTTCACTCGGCTTCGGACCCGAGCTGGTCGGTTTCAACGACCGTCACGGCACCCGTTGGAAGATCTCCGCAATTCCGCTTGGCGGCTACGTCAAGTTTTTCGGTGACGAGAGCGAGGCCTCGACCCCCTCGGCCGAAACGCTCGCCGCCATGACGGCCGAGGAACGCGCCGGCAGCTTCCACCACAAGAAGGTCGGCCCGCGCGCCGCCATCGTCGCGGCCGGACCCATCGCCAATTTCATCCTGGGCGCGCTGATCTTCGCCGGCATGGCGCTGTACTACGGCAAGCCGAGCACGATTGCGCGCGTCGACGGCGTCGTCGCCGACGGCGCGGCGGCTGCCGCCGGCTTCAAGGTCGGGGACGTTGTCGTCCAGATCGACGGCAAGCCGATCGAGAGCTTTGCCGACATGCAGCGGATCGTTGCGATGAGCGCGGGTTCAACGCTTGCGTTCCAGGTCAAGCGGGACGGCGCCATCGTATCGCTGACCGCGACCCCCGCGCTGCTTGAGCGCAAGGATCCGTTCGGCAACCGCCACCGCGTCGGTGTGCTCGGTGTCGAGCACAAGTCGCAGGCCGGTGAGGCTTCGACCGCCCCCGTGGGCGTCGGCGAAGCGCTCAAGATCGGCGTCGAGCAGGTCTGGTTCATCATCACCAGCACCTTCAAGTTCCTGGGCTCGTTGTTCGTCGGAAACGGCAATCCCAACGAGGTCAGCGGCGTCCTGGGAATCGCAAAGATGTCGGGGCAGGCGGCCAGCGCCGGGTTCCAGTTCGTGATCAATCTGTGTGCGGTGCTGTCCGTGTCGATCGGTCTGCTGAACCTGTTCCCGATTCCGCTGCTCGATGGCGGCCATCTGATGTTCTACGCGGCAGAAGTTGTCCGCGGCCGGCCTCTGTCCGAACGGACTCAGGAAATGGGGTTCCGAATCGGGCTCGGTTTGGTGCTGATGTTGATGGTGTTTGCGACCTACAACGACATCCTTCGGATGGCGGCGTCCTGATAGGGGCGTTTTTGTGGCGTTGCTGTTGAGCAACGTCTTGCAATGAAATTGAAATCACGGCGCTTTCGGCCGTTTGCGGCGTCCGGGAAATTGGCTACAAGCGGCGTGAACTTGGGGAATCTTCCAGACCGGTGTTGGGTGGGTCTGGTATGGAATGATAAGGGCGCGTTGCGCGATGAAGTTTGGACTGCGACTCCGGGGGGGCTTGCTCGCAACCCTGATCATGTTCGGCGCGCCGGTGATTGCCCCGGTTGGGGCTGTTTTTGTGTCTTCGTCTGCGCTCGCGCAGACCGTGCAGTCGATTTCCGTCCAGGGGAATCGCCGTGTCGAGGTGGAGACAATCCGCTCCTATTTCAAGCCGGGTCCGGGCGGCCGCCTGGATCAAGGCGCCATTGACGACGGCCTCAAGGCGTTGATCGAAACCGGCCTGTTCCAGGACGTCAGGATCAATCGCGGCCCCGGCGGCCAGATCATCGTCTCCGTGGTGGAAAACCCGGTGATTGGGCGCGTCGCCTTCGAGGGCAACAAGAAGATCAAGGACGAGCAGCTCACCACTGAAGTCCAGTCCAAGGCGCGTGGCACCTTCTCCCGCGCCATGGTGCAGTCCGACACGCTGCGAATCGCCGAAATCTATCGCCGGTCCGGCCGTTATGACGTGCGCGTCACGCCTGAGATCATCGAGCAGCCGAACAATCGCGTCGACCTGATCTTCACGATCGAGGAGGGCGCCAAGACCGGCGTCAAGTCGATCGAGTTCGTCGGCAACAATGCGTTCTCGTCCTATCGGCTGCGCGACGTCATCAAGACGCGCGAATCGAACCTGCTGAGCTTCCTCGCCAGCGGCGACATCTACGATCCCGATCGCGTCGAGGCCGACCGCGACCTGATCCGCCGCTTCTATCTCAAGCACGGCTTTGCCGACGTCCAGGTCGTGGCCGCGCTCACCGAATACGATCCGGAGAAGAAGGGCTTCAACGTCACCTTCAAGATCGAGGAAGGCGCGCAATACCGCGTCGGCGCGGTCGACTTCCGCTCCAGCATTCCGAACTTCGATCCTTCGTCGATGCGCGGCTATTCGCGCGTCAATGTCGGCTCGCTCTATAACGTCGAATCGGTCGAGAAGTCGGTCGAGGAGATGCAGATCGAGGCTTCGCGCCGCGGTTTCGCCTTCGCAGTCGTTCGTCCTGGCGGCGACCGCAATTTCGAGGCGCACACCGTCTCCGTCGTTTTCAACATCGACGAGGGCCCGCGCACTTATATCGAGCGCATCAACCTGCGCGGCAACACCCGCACGCGCGACTACGTGATCCGCCGCGAGTTCGACATCTCGGAAGGAGATGCCTATAACCGCGCGCTGGTCGACCGCGCCGAGCGGCGGCTGAAGAACCTCGACTACTTCAAGAGCGTGAAGATCACGACGGAGCCCGGCTCGTCGAGCGACCGCGTGATCCTGGTCGTCGACATGGAAGAGAAATCGACCGGCGACTTCTCGATCTCGGGCGGCTACTCCACGACCGACGGCGCGCTGGCCGAGGTCTCGGTCTCCGAGCGCAATCTGCTCGGTCGCGGCCTGTTCGCCAAGGCGGCGGTGACCTATGGCCAATATGCGCGCGGCTACTCGCTGTCGTTCGTCGAGCCGTATCTGCTCGACTACCGCGTCGCGCTCGGCCTCGACCTCTATCAGCGCCAGCAGCTTTCAAACAGCTACATCTCCTACGGCACGAAGACGCTCGGCTTCTCGCCGCGCCTCGGCTTCTCCTTGCGTGAAGATCTGTCGCTCCAGCTGCGCTACTCGATCTACCAGCAGGAAATCACGCTGCCGAGCTACCTGGCGAACTGTAACAATGTGGTCGGTTCGGCCGCGTTCAACCCGAGCCCGGCGTTCTCCGCGGCCACCGGTATTCCTCTGGCTGCCTCAACCAACGGCCTGGGATGCTACAGCGATGGTGAAGCCTCTCTGCCGGTGCGCAAGGAGCTTGCCAACGGCAAGACCTTGACTTCGGCGCTGGGCTACACGCTCACCTACAACACGCTGGACAACAACAAGAATCCCACGGACGGTCTGCTCATCGATTTCCGGCAGGATTTCGCCGGCGTCGGCGGCGACGTCAGCTATCTGAAGACCGTGGCGGACGGAAAGTATTACGCCCCGCTGGTGTCTGATATCGTCGGCATCGTCCGTCTCCAGGGCGGTGTTCTGACCAAGATCAACGATGATCTGCGGATGCTCGACCACTTCCAGATGGGCCCGAACCTCGTCCGTGGCTTCGCCCCGAACGGCATCGGCCCGCGCGATCTGAATCCTTTCGGTACGCAGGACGCGCTCGGCGGCACCAAATATTGGGGCGCTTCGCTCGAGTTGCAGATGCCGTTTTGGTTCCTGCCCAAGGAAGTGGGTCTGAAGGGCGCGGTCTATGCCGACGCCGGCGGTCTCTACGATTATAAGGGACCGACAAGTTGGGCCTTCAACGGCGTCTCTGGCACTAACGAGGTCAATGCGCCCGGCTGTATCCCGTCGACTATCAATCCGACGAGCACCGGAACTTGTACCGGCCTCGTCTACGACGACAGCAAGGTGATCCGCTCGTCCGTCGGTGTCGGCTTGATCTGGCAGTCGCCGTTCGGTCCGCTGCGCTTCGACTACGCCGTGCCGCTCAGCAAGGGCAAGTACGACCGCACGCAGGAGTTCCGGTTCGGCGGCGGCACCACGTTCTAATTCGATCAGCACGGCACGATCCGGATCACTGGAGCCGGTTTCCGAAAGGGATCGTGCCAATCCTGGAGATGAGGCATGATGCGGCTTGGCCGCTTCATGCCGAAGCCGGACCGCGACGGGGTGGAATGGCGCAGCCGACCTTCTTCACAAAGCCGCCTGCCTCAGCGCTGGCCGACATCGCTGCGCTGGCCAAGGCGCAACTGGTCGACCCCGCGAGAGGCAACGACACCATGACGGGTCTGGCGTCGCTCGACGAAGCCGGACCGATGCATCTGGCGTTCTTCGACAACCTGAAATACGTCGATGAGCTGAAGGCGACCAAGGCGGGGGCGTGTCTGGTGAGCCCGCGCTTTGAAGCCCGGGTGCCCGCACATGTGGCTGTGCTGCGGGTGGCGCAGCCTTTCCGCGCCTTCGTCAGGCTCGCGCGGGAATGGCATGGCGATGCGCTCAGGCCGCAATCCTGGATCGGCAACGACGGCATCGCGCCATCAGCCATCATCGATCCCACGGCCCGGCTCGAAGACGGCGTAATCGTCGATCCCCTCGCCGTGATCGGCCCGAACGTCGAGATCGGCAGCGGCACCGTGGTCGGCGTCGGGGCGGTGATCGGCCCCGGCGTCAAGATCGGCCGGGACTGCAATGTCGGCGCCCGCACCGCCATCCAGTGCGCCCTGATCGGCAATGACGTGCTGATTCACCCCGGCTGCTCCATCGGCCAGGACGGCTACGGCTTCATCTTCTTCGGGCCCGAAGGCCACCTGAAGGTGCCGCAGACCGGCCGCGTGCTGATCCAGAACAATGTGGAGGTCGGCGCCGGCACCACCATCGATCGCGGCTCCTTGCGCGATACCGTGATCGGCGAGGGCACCAAAATCGACAATCAGGTCCAGATCGGCCACAATGTGACCATCGGCCGGAATTGCCTGCTGGCGGCTCAGATCGGGCTGGCGGGCAGCCTGACCATCGGCGACAACGTGGCGCTCGGAGCAAAGGTTGGCATCAACAACCACCTCAAGATCGGCGATGGAGCCCAGGTCACCGCGATGAGCGGCGTCAAGGACGACATCCCGCCGGGCGGACGCTGGGGTGGTTTTTTTGCCAAACCGACCAAGCAATGGTTCAAGGAGATCATCGCGGTGGAGCGTCTGGTGCGCGACAGCAAGGTCGATCCGAAGGACGAGGGACGGGAATGACGCAGGAATCGCCTGTTAAGTTCGAGCTGGTGGATATCAATGCAATCCTTCAGACCCTGCCGCACCGCTTTCCGATGCTCTTGATCGACCGCGTGATCAACATCCGTGCCGATTATAGCGGCATCGGCATCAAGAACGTCACCTTCAACGAGCCGGCCTTCCAGGGGCACTTCCCCGAGCGCCCGGTCTATCCGGGCGTCATGATGATCGAAGCGATGGCGCAGACCGCTGGCGTGATCGGCATCAAGTCGGTCGAGGGCACCGAGAAGCCGCGGGCGGTCTACTTCCTCACCATCGACAAGTGCAAGTTCCGCAAGCCCGTGCTGCCCGGCGATACCATCGAATATCACATGCGCTCGCTCGGCCGCCGCAAGGCCATGTGGTGGTTTCACGGCGATGCCAAGGTCAACGGGCAGGTGGTTGCGGAAGCCGACGTCGGCGCCATGCTGACGGATTGAGCGCGCTCGTCATGCCCGGCAATCGTAGCGGCTGCCGGCCACCTCGCGGCTGATATTCCGATTGAAGAACTGACCCATGGACGGTGCGCCCAGAAGGCCCTCGACCGTCTCCGCCGCCACGCCGCAATAACGATCGTACCTGCCGTTGATGGCGACGACGAGGTCCTGCTGCGCCCGGTCGTAGCAGACGCGCTGAAGCATCGTGCTGCGGTTGATGTCGCGGCATTCGAACGTCGCCAGATCCACGGGGCCGCGTTGGTCGGTCTCGATCGTCTCGGAGACGACCGGTGTGGCCACGAGCTGTGCGAGCAACAAGGCAAGGGCTCTGACCACGACCGCTGAAGCTCCGCATGAACTTGCTGATGAGCCGGGAAGGCCGCCGCCTTCTCCAGCACATGAAACACGGCGAGATGATACGTCACTGGACAGATCGGGCATAGTCGCGCTAACCACCCGAAAACCGAGCGACTTCAATACATAACCTGACCTTCTTGACGAGTAAGATTGGCTTGATGAGCAAGATTGATCCCACCGCACGGATCGCGGACGGCGCCGTGATCGGCGATGGCAGCGAGATCGGACCCTATTGCATCATCGGCCCGAACGTCGTCATCGGCGCGAACTGCAAGCTGATCGGACACGTCACCGTCATCGGCCACACCTCGCTCGGCGATGGCTGCGTGATCTCGCCGTTCGCAGTGCTGGGCGGCGCTCCGCAGGATCTCAGCTACAAGGGCGAGCCGACGAAACTCGAGATCGGTTCCGGCTGCACCATCCGGGAAGGCGCGACGATGAATGTCGGCACGATCAAGGGTGGAGGGCTGACGCGAGTCGGCAGCGGCGGCTATTTCATGAACAACAGCCATGTCGGCCATGATTGCGTGGTCGGCGACAACGTGATCTTCGCGACGTCAGCGACACTCGGCGGTCATTGCGAGATTGGCGACGCCGTCTATATCGGCGGCCTGTCGGCGGTGCACCAGTTCACGCGCGTCGGCCCCTATGTCATGGTCGGCGGCGTGTGCGGTGTCCGCGACGACGTCATTCCATACGGGCTGGTCAACGGCCAATATGCGGTCCTGGAAAGCCTCAATGTGATCGGCATGAAGCGGCGCAAGTTCACCAAGGAGCGGCTTGCAACCGTGCGTGGGTTCTACCAAAAACTCTTCCATGGTCCCGGCACGTTCGCCGAGCGGCTGGAGGCGGCGCGGCCGCTCGCGGGCGAAGACCCTGCGATCGCCGAGATCCTCGACTTCATCGGCAAGGGCAAGCGCCCGCTCTGTCTTCCCGCCATCGCGAAGTGATCCTCGGATGGCCGCGGGCATGACATCGGCGGCTGCGGAGGTTTCCTCACCGGTCGGCATCGTCGCCGGCGGCGGCGCCATGCCGTTCGCGGTCGCCGAATCGCTTGCGGCGCGCGGCATTACGCCGGTGCTGTTTCCGCTGCGCGGGGCTTGCGATCCGGCGCGGGTCGAGAAATTCCGCCACCGCTGGATCTCGGTCGGCCAGCTCGGCCGCGCGATGCGGTTGTTTCGCGAAGAAGGCTGCAGCGACCTGATCTTCATCGGCACATTGGTCCGCCCTTCGCTGTCCGAGATCCGGTTCGACGTCAAGACGCTGCGCCTGCTCGGCAACGTCATTCGCGCCTTCCGCGGCGGCGACGATCATCTCCTGTCCGGCGTCGGCCGCATGCTCGAGCAGGACGGCTTTCGCATGGTCGGCATCAAGGACGTCGCGCCCGATCTCCTGATGCCCGACGGCTGCATCAGCCGCGCCTGGCCGAGTGACGCCAGCAAGACCGACATCGAGCGCGGCCGGGCGGTGCTGAGCGCGCTCGGTCCGTTCGACATTGGGCAGGCCGCGGTGGTGATCGACGGTCACGTCGTGGCGATCGAGGACATCGAGGGCACCGACGCGCTGCTCGCGCGTGTCGCGCGGCTGCGTGAGGAGGGTCGCATCCGCGCGGCCATGGGCCGCGGCGTGCTGGTGAAGGCGCCGAAGAGCGGCCAGGACCTGCGCTTCGACCTGCCGACGATCGGACCGCGCACCATCGAGGGTGTTGCCAAGGCCGGCCTTGCCGGCATCGCCGTCGTCGCCGACAACACCATCGCCGCCGAGCCGCAGGCGATGATTGCGCTCGCCGACGCAAAATACCTCTTTGTCATCGGCCTGCCGGCGTGATGCAGGGCCGCGATCGCAAGCGCAAGATCTTCCTGATCGCAACGGAGGAATCCGGCGACCGGCTCGGCAGCGCCTTGATGCAGGTGCTGCGCCAGCGGCTCGGCGACGGCGTTGAGTTCGTCGGCGTCGGCGGCCGCACCATGGCGCGCGAGGGGCTCGAGACGCTGTTTCCGATCGAAGAGCTGTCGATCGTCGGCTTTGCCGCCGTCGTTCAGCAATTGCCGAAAATCCTGCGGCTGATCCGCAAGACGGCCGATGCCGTGCTAGAGGCCGCGCCCGACGCGCTCGTCATCATCGACAGCCCCGATTTCACCCATCGCGTCGCCCGCCACGTGCGTGCCCGCAATCACGCGATCCCGGTCGTCGACTACGTCTCGCCGCAGCTCTGGGCATGGCGGCCGGGACGGGCGCGGACCATGCTCGGCTATGTCGACCATGTGCTCGGCCTTTTGCCGTTCGAGCCGGAGGAATACCGCAAGCTCGGCGGGCCGCCATGCAGTTATGTCGGACATCCCCTGGTCGAGCAATTGGCGTCGCTGCGGCCGAACGCGGAGGAGCAGGCGCGTCGCGACGGCGAGCCGCCGGTGCTCCTGGTGCTGCCCGGCAGCCGCCGTAGCGAGATCCGGCATCACCTCGACGTCTTCGGTGCAGCACTCGGACGGTTGCAGGCGGAGGGGCGCGCCTTCGAGCTGATGCTGCCGACCATGCCGCACCTCGAAGCGACCATCCGCGAGGGCATCGCGAATTGGCCGGTCAAGCCGCACATCGTGATCGGCGAGAACGACAAGCGCGCCGCTTTCCGCATTGCCCACGCGGCGCTGGCGAAGTCCGGCACGGTGACGCTCGAGCTCGCGCTGTCGGGCATTCCGATGGTGACGGCCTATCGCGTCGGCGCGATCGAGGCCTTCATCCTGCGCCGCGCGATCCGCGTCTCCTCGGTGATCCTCGCCAATCTGGTGATCGGCAAGGATGTGATTCCCGAATTCCTGCAAGAAGACTGCACGCCGGAGAAGCTGGCACCGGCCCTCGCTACCCTGCTGACGGATTCGCCGCTGCGGCGGGAGCAGGTCGAAGCGTTCGCACGACTCGATCAGATCATGTCGACCGGCAACAAGTCGCCGAGCGTGCTCGCCGCCGACATCGTGCTCGCGACGATGCGCAAAGGCAGGCCGGTGAGCTAGCCGAGGCCGCCGTCGACCTGGAAACATTGACGCGTGATGCGCTGGCTCTCGTCCGAGGCGAGGAACAGCGCCATGTTGGCGATGTCGTCGGGTGTCACCGCATCGGGAACGGCCTGGCGCGCGCGCATCTCGGCGATGGCCTGCTCGTCCGGATACCACAGCCGGCGCTGGCGCTCGGTGATCACCATGCCCGGCGCGATCGCGTTGACGCGAATGCGGTCGGGCCCGACCAGCCGGGCCAGCGAGTTGGTGAAGCCGACGATCGCCGCTTTCGCCGCGGCATAGGCCGGCAGCGCCGGTGCGCCGCGCATCCAGGCGATGGACGACATGTTGATGATCGAGCCGCCACCGCGCGCCTGCATCTGTGGCACCACCGCCTGTGCTGCGAAGAAGACGTGCTTGAGGTTGACGCCGATCATCCAGTCGAACTCGGCCGGCGTTACCTCGGAGAGAACCTGGCGTTGATCGTTGGCGGCGTTGTTGACGAGAACGGCGGCGTCGCCGAGCGAACGGTGGACCTCTGCCATCGCGGTGCGCAAGGCGTCGATGTCCAGGAGATCGCAGGGCACGAACAGCGGCGTGGTCCCGCGCGCTGCCGCCACTTCCCGCACCAGCGTTTCACCGGCATTCGTATCGATGTCAAGGAAGGCGACGTGGGCCCCCTGGCCCGCGAAGGCCCGTACGAAGGCGGCGCCAATGCCGCTGGCGCCGCCGGTAATCAACACCACGCGGCCCGCCAGGCCGGAATAGGTGGTCTTCGTCATGCGATCAGTCGCTCCGTTTCGGGGTCGAAAAGGCAAATACGGCGCGTGTCGAGCGCAAAGGAGGCGGACGCGCCGGGCGCGGGGCGGATATCGGGCGAGACGCGCGCCATCGCGGGCTCGCCCCCGAGCCGCAGCAACACCATGGTCTCGGCTCCGGTCGGCTCGACCATTTCTACCGGCGCATCGACGAGGACAGGCGCATCGCCGGAAAATGCGCGGCTGCCTTCGGCAATGCATTCCGGCCTGATGCCAAACACCACTTCGCGACCGACGTAGGATGCCGCGGCGTCATATCCTCGAAGGCGAAGACGAACCTCTTCCGGCCGCCCGGCGCCGATCACGACCACCGGCCCGTCATTCCCGCTCTCGAGCCGTGCCGGCATCGTGTTCATTGGCGGCGAACCCATGAAACGCGCCACAAACAAATTGGCCGGGTAGCGGTACACGGTATCGGGGTCGGCGAATTGCTGCACGCGACCCTGATGCATCACGGCGATCCGCGTCGCCATCGTCATCGCTTCGATCTGGTCGTGGGTGACATAGACGATGGTGGCGCCGATCCGCTGGTGCAGCCGCTTGATCTCCATCCGCATTTCGACGCGCAGCTTGGCGTCAAGATTGGACAGCGGCTCGTCGAACAGGAAGAGCAGGGGATTGCGCACCAGCGCCCGCCCCATCGCCACACGCTGGCGCTGGCCGCCGGACAATTGCGACGGCTTGCGGCCGAGCAGCGGCTCGATCTGGAGCAGCTTGGCCACGTTCGCGACCGCCTTCTCCTGCTCGGCCTTCGGCACATGACGGCATTCCATGCCGAAGGTGATGTTCTGGCGCACCGTCATCGACGGATAGAGCGCGTAGGACTGGAACACCATGGCGATGTCGCGGTCCTTGGGCGGGATGTCGTTGACGATGCGCCCGCCAATCTCGATCGTCCCCGTGCTCGGTCGGTCGAGCCCGGCGACGATGTTGAGCAGCGTGGACTTGCCGCAGCCGGATGGCCCGACGAGGACCGTGAACTCGCCGCTCTCGATGTCGAGATCGACGCCCTTCAGTACCTCGAAGTTGGCGTACCGCTTGGACAGGGCGCGAATGCTCAGTGCTGCCATGACAAATCCATCATTTCACTGCGCCGGCGGTAAGGCCGCGCACGAAGTACCTGCCGCCGAGGAGATAGATCAACAAAGTGGGCAGGGCTGCGATGATCACTGCCGCGCTCTGCACGCCGTGCTGGGGGATATCTGCGACCGCAGCAGACAGCGCGATGAGAGCGGCCGTGACGGGCTGCTGTTGGCCGCTTGTGAACGTCACGCCATAGAGAAACTCGTTCCAGATGTGCGTGAACTGCCAGATCACGGTGACGATCAGGATGGGAGCCGAGACCGGCAGAATAATGCGCCAGAAAATACGAAAGAACCCGGCCCCGTCGATGCGCGCGGCCCTGATCAATTCATGGGGCACGGCGGCATAGTAGTTTCGGCAGAACAACGTGGTGAAGGACAGCCCCTGGATCGTGTGAATCAGCACGAGGCCCGTCAGCGTGTTGATGAGACCGATGTCCCGCAGCACGATTGTCCAGGGAAGCAATCGCATCTGTTGGGGAAGGAAGAGGCCGAGGGTCACGATGCCGTAGATCCAGGTATCTCCGCGAAAACGCCAGAGCGACACGGCGTACCCGGCGATCGCACCGAGCATGGTCGAGAAAATCGTCGCGGGAATCGTGATGAGCGCCGAGTTCAGCATGTACGGCCTGATGCCGGCGCAGGTCTCGGCCACGCAGAATCCGCTCCAGGCAGTTGCGTAATTGCTCCAAGCCCAGTGTTTCGGCCAGCCGATCATCGACGCCTGCGCGATTTCCTCATTGGTGCGGAGCGAGTTCAGCACGACAACGACCAATGGCGTGAGCCAGGCCGCCGCGATCAAAAAAACGATGAGATAGATCGATATCCGGCTTGGTGCGAAGGTTCGGTCACGCATGAGTAGCACGCCGCCGCTGGACATAACGCCACGCTGCATAGGGCAGCAGGACCGCGAGAAGAATGAGCAACATGAGCACCGCTGCCGCCGCCCCCCGGCCGAGCAGGCTGCGCTGGAACATCAGGTCGTAGACGACAAGGGCCGGTAGCTGGGTCGCGATTCCCGGTCCGCCGTTGGTGAGCGCGCGGACGAGGTCGAAGGCCGAAATCGCAAACTGCAGCTGCACCACGACCACGGTGATGGTGATCGGCCACAGCGTCGGCAAAATGACGCGCCGGTAGATTCGGATCGGCCCGGCGCCGTCGATCTGCGCGGCCTTGATGATGTCGGCGTCGACAGATCTGAGGCCGGCAAGAAAGAGCGCCATGGCAAAGCCGGAGGATTGCCAGATCGCAGCGATGACAATGGTCCAGATGGCCATGTCGCGGTCGATCAGCCAATCGAACTTGAAGGAGGTCCAGCCGAGGTCGTGGACCAGTTTCTGGATCCCGATGCCAGGACTGAGCAACCAGCTCCAGACCGTGCCCGTGACCACGAACGACACCGCAAGGGGGTAGAGGAAGATGGATCTCAGCAGGTTCTCGCCGCGAATGCGCTGATCGAGCAGGATCGCAAGGACAAGGCCGGTCATCACGCTCAGCAGCACGAAAGCGCTGCCGAACAGTAGGAGATTATCGAAGGCGATCTGCCAGTTCCGAGATGCCGCGACCGCCGTGTAGTTGCGCAGACCCACCCAGCCCGAGACCGGGACCAGAGTGGATGGCGTGAACGATATCCAGATCGTCCACAGCGAGAACGACACGAGGTGCACAGCGGACAGCAGCAGCGGCACCCAGATCATCAGATACTCAGGCAGCCGGCGCACCGCGCCAGCAATCGCCGGCCGGGCGGGCCGCGTTGCTATGGAGACGGTATCGATCAACGCGCGCCCTCGACGGCCTCGGCGAGGCGGGTGACCGCCTGCTCCGGCTTGATCGTCTTGTTCTTCACATATTCGGTGATCACGTCGATCATCGCAGCGGTCATGCCGTTCTCCTGCGCCATATTGTGCGCGAGGCTCAGGACCGCCTGATTGCTGGCGATAGCGTCTTTCAGAGCTGCTGCGGTCCGCCGTTGACCATCCGACCAGCCTTCACCGGAAAGATCGACATCGGTGCGCACGGGTATCGATCCCGTAATCTGCGAATACATCGTCTGGATCGCTGGATCCATGACGAGCTGGGCCATCAGCGTCTGGCCGGCCTGGAGGTCGGGCTCCTTGCGCTGCCAGAATATGAACGCATCGGCATTCAACAGAAAGACCGGCTTGGTATTGTCGCTCGGGCCAGGGGCGATGATGAAGTCGTCGAACTTGAAACCGGCGTTGCGCAACACGCCCTGTGCCCACCCGCCCATGATCATCATGCCCATCTCGCCGTCGACGAAGCGCTTCAGGTTGGTCGAAAAGTGTTGAGCACCGACATTGGGATCCATCCAGTCGGCGATCTTGCGCACCTGTGCGAAGGCAGCGCCTACCTCGGGCCCGTTCAACGCCTTCTCGTCAAGATTCATGATGGCTGCGCGGTAGGAGGCGGGACTGATGCCGGCGAGAGCGGCCTCGAATTTCTGGCCATCGTCCGGGCGGGTACCACCGTTGGCGATGGGATAAGTGACGCCGCCCGCTTTCATTTTCTCGGCAAGGTCGTTGAAGTCGGCCCATGTGACGGGGATCTTGCCGGCCTTGGCCTTGTCCATCGCGCGCTTGGAGAGAAACAGCATGTTGGTGCTGTAGATCTGCAGCGGCAGTGCAATCCATTTGCCGCCCGGCTTGTGCAATCGTGCAAGATCAGGAGCGACAACCTTTTCGTAGCTGGCGGCGGCAACTAGGTCGTCGAGATTGACGGTTGGAGCAATCTTCGACCAGGCCGCAATCTCCGGGCCTTTGAGCTGCGAACAGGCCGGTGGATCGCCGGCCATGATCTGAGCGCGTAGCTTGTTCATCATCTCCGTGGTGAACCCGGGGACGGGCGAGTGCTGCCAAACCCCGCCTTTCTCCTCGAATTTCTTGCCGAGCGCGGTGATAGCCGCCCCATCGCTGCCTGCGGACCATTGCGAGATCGCGGTCAGGCGCGGCTTGACCGCGCCTTGCGCGCGGGCAAAGGCCGGCAGCGCGAGCGCGGCAGCAGATCCAGCGAGCAGACGACGCCTGGTTGTTGTGATCGGCATGGCAAGTTCCTCCGTTTCAAGTGCTTTGCGCGTTGAGGCCGAACGACTTAGGGCATGTCAGGCGGCCTCCCTCGATGCGGCGGGCATGCCGCCGCGGCTGGCCAGGCAAAAGGCGGCGAAGGCGAGGGCAGCCTGCGGATCGTTGCCGGTCGAGGGTGGCACGAAAGCGATGGACACTTGCGCCAATGTCCGGCCGCCCAGCAGGCAGGCGTCGATCCCCTCGACCACGGCATTGCGATCGTCGTCGGAGAGAAGCGATGGCCAGCCGCTGATGGCGACGCCACCGCATGGCTTCACGTTCAGCGTGTTGCCGATCGCAAGGCCAAGCCGGAACAGCCGCCGCCGCAGCTCCTGGCGCACCCGCCCCGAGCGCGGGATCGTGTGCACCCATTGGCTGCCGGGCTGGAGCAATTCGGCGTCGGAGATATCGAGGAGCTCGGCCATGGCGGTGAGCGAAGTATAGGCCTCGACGCAGCCGAGATGGCCGCAGCGGCAGCGCGGTCCTTCCGGTCCAAATACCATGTGGCCCAGTTCGACCGGCTGGAGTGCATCAGCTTCAGTCGGGTCATCCATCCAGGCGCCGGCAACGCCATGGCTGACAAAGACGAACAGATGCGTGCCGCTGGATGGATAGTTCTGCGTGCGGCAGCGGTGAAAAGTGGCGTGCGCCACCACGGAATTGGTGAATTCCAGCGGCACGCCGGCAAACATCTCGCCGATCATGCCGCTGATGCGCCCGACGTCGCAGGGGATGATCGGATTGCCGGATATGGTCAAGCGGCCAAGGCCCGGAATGGAGACGCCGATCTGTGAGAGTGTGATGTGGCGGCGGCGCGTCCAGTCGCGCAGCAATGTCATCGCTTCGCGGAAGACGCGGCCGACCGTCTCGACCGTCGGCGCCTTCGGCAACGGCAGACGCTCGGTGTAGTGCAGTTCGCCGGAGAGACCGCCGACGCCGACGCTGAGCCATTGGGCGGTCAGCTCAACGGCTGCGAGCGCGACCGAGCCGTCGAGGGACACGAGGCCCGTCGGGCCGCCGACATAAGGGGCAGGGCGCCGCACTTCCTCGATCAGGCGTTCGGCCTTCAGGTCGAGCAGGATGCGCGACAGGCTCGCCTCGGACAGGCGCACCGCCTTCGCCAGCGGCGGCCGAAACGAGCCGCCCGACTGCAGCAAATGAGTCAAAATGGCAGCGCGCGTCTGCCGCCGACTTCTCGGCTGATCCGGCATTTCCATCCCAGTCGTCATTCTTACTTAGTGTAAGAATTTGCCCGCGGAGCGTTTCGGCTGTCAAGCGATTACCGCTCCGATGCGCCGACTTGTTGTTGTGCGCGGCAGCAAGTTGTGCCGGTGGGAAACTCGCTGCCGGTGGTTCGCTCAGCGATTGGCGCGTCATCGTGGATGGCCCAACAAAAACGGCGCCATTGTGAGATGGCGCCGTTTCGAAAGCCGTAATGGCCGAACTTATTTGCGGGTGGCGATCGGCACGTAGTCGCGCTTGGCGACGCCGGTGTAGAGCTGGCGCGGACGACCGATCTTCTGATGCGGGTCCTCGATCATCTCGCTCCACTGGCTGATCCAGCCGACGGTGCGGGCGACCGCGAACAGCACGGTGAACATCGAGACCGGGAAGCCCATCGCCTTCAGCGTGATGCCCGAATAGAAATCGACGTTCGGATAGAGCTTGCGCTCGATGAAGTACTGGTCGCTGAGCGCGATCTTCTCGAGCTCCATTGCCACCTTCAGCATCGGATCCTCGCCATGGCCGGTCTCCCTGAGCACGGCGTGACACATCTTCTGCATGATCTTGGCGCGCGGATCGTAGTTCTTGTAGACGCGGTGCCCGAAGCCCATCAGGCGGACTTCAGAGTTCTTGTCCTTCACCTTGGCGATGAACTCGGGGATTTTATCGACCGTGCCGATATCGTAGAGCATGTTGAGCGCGGCTTCGTTGGCGCCGCCATGCGCCGGGCCCCAGAGGCAGGCGATGCCCGCCGCGATGCAGGCGAACGGGTTGGCGCCGGAGGAGCCGGCGATGCGCACCGTGGAAGTCGAGGCGTTCTGCTCGTGGTCGGCGTGCAGGATGAAGATCTTCTCCAGCGCGTCGGCGAGAACCGGGCTCACCTTGTAGTCCTCGCAGGGCACCGCGAAGCACATGTTCAGGAAGTTCTCGGCGAAGCCGAGCGAGTTCTTCGGATAGATGAAGGGCTGGCCGACCGTGTACTTGTAGGCCATTGCCGCCAGCGTCGGGATCTTCGCGATCATGCGCATGGAAGCGATCATGCGCTGCTTCGGATCGTTGATGTCGGTGCTATCGTGATAGAACGCGGCGAGCGCGCCGACGGCCGCAACCATGATCGCCATCGGATGGGCGTCGCGGCGGAAGCCCTGGAAGAAGCGAGCCATCTGCTCGTGCACCATCGTGTGATGCGTCACGCGGTGGTCGAAATCCTTCTTCTGCGCGGCGGTGGGCAGGTCCCCGTAGAGCAGGAGATAGCAGGTCTCCAGGAAGTCGCCGTGCTCGGCAAGCTGCTCGATCGGGTAGCCGCGGTATTCCAGCACGCCCGCGTCACCGTCGATATAGGTGATCTTGGACTGGCAACTCGCCGTCGAGGTGAAGCCCGGGTCGTAAGTGAACAGGCCGGACTGGCCGTAGAGCTTGCCGATATCGATGACATCAGGTCCGACGCTGCCGCTGAGGATCGGAAGATCGTAATTCTTGTTTCCGACCGTCAGCGTGGCGGTCTTATTGCTTGGTTTTGCGTCCATCGTAGGTCCCCGATGTGTGGTGAAACGGGCCGGAGCCGGAGCCCCAAAGGAGATCGTTGGGGGCAGGCCGGATGTTCCAGAATGTACGGGGAGATGGGTATATTATTGCTGTGTGCGCTGCAAGATCGCCGCACGCATGGTCGACTTACGTCGTAGACTGATCTTTAAGCCGGCCCAGGCTCTCCTGGCGTCCAAGAACGTCCAAAACCTCAAAAATACCAGGTGAGGTGGTCCGTCCCGTCAGCGCGGCCCGCAAGGGCTGGGCGACCGCGCCGAGCTTGAGACTATTTTCCTCGGCAAAACTGCGCAGCGCAGCTTCCGTGCTGGCGCCGCTCCATGTCTCGACTTTCTCCAGCGCGGAATGAAGCTGGCCGATCAGCTTGCGGTTCTCGGCTGTCAGCAGCGCCTGCGCCTTGGCATCGAGCTGCAGCGGGCGGTCGGCAAAGATGAAGTAGGCGCCATCGATCAGCTCGATCAGCGTCTTGGCGCGCTCCTTCAGGGCCGGCATGGCCTTCAAGAGCTGCGCTCGCGTGTTGTCGTTTAACTTGGCCTTGATCTCGTCGCGGCTGGGCACGACGTGATTGAGCACATCTTCGAACATCTTCACGAGTGATTGATCGTCGGCATGACGGATGTAGTGGCCGTTGAGGTTTTCTAGCTTGGCGAAATCGAAGCGGGCGGCGGCGCGGCCGACGCCGGCGAGGTCGAACGCTGCGATCATCTCCTCGGTCGAGAAGATCTCCTGGTCGCCATGGCTCCAGCCGAGCCGGACGAGGTAGTTGCGCAGCGCCGCCGGCAGGTAGCCCATGGCGCGATAAGCATCGACGCCGAGCGCGCCGTGGCGCTTCGACAGCTTCGAGCCGTCCGGGCCGTGGATCAGGGGGATGTGGGACATGCTCGGCAGCGTCCAGCCCATCGCATCGTAGATCTGCTTCTGGCGGGCGGCGTTGATCAGATGGTCGTCGCCGCGAATGACATGGGTGACGCCCATGTCATGGTCATCCACGACCACGGCGAGCATGTAGGTCGGATTGCCATCGCCCCGCAGAAGTACGAGGTCGTCGAGATTCTCGTTCTGCCAGACCACGCGGCCCTGGACCTGGTCCTCGATCACGGTCTCGCCGGTCTGCGGCGCGCGCAGGCGAATGGTGGGCTTCACATCGGTCGGGGCGGTCGCCGGGTCGCGGTCGCGCCATAGGCCGTCATAGAGGCGAGTACGGCCCTCTGTGCGCGCCTTCTCGCGCATGGCGGCGAGCTCTTCGGCCGTGGCGTAGCAGCGATAGGCTTTGCCGTCGGCGAGCAGCTGCTCGGCGACCTCGCGGTGGCGGGCGGCGCGGGCGAACTGGTAGATGACCTCGCCGTCCCAGCCGAGCTCAAGCCATTTGAGTCCATCGAGTATGGCAGCGATGGCGGCCTCGGTGGAGCGCTCGCGGTCGGTGTCCTCGATCCGCAGCAGCATCTTGCCGCCGTGCTTCTTCGCATAGAGCCAGTTGAACAGCGCCGTGCGGGCGCCTCCGATATGGAGGAAGCCGGTCGGCGAGGGAGCGAAGCGCGTGACGACGGAATCGGTCATTCTTGGCAGGGCCTATGCATGGGAAGCGGTGGTGTATAGCAGGAACGGGACATAACTAAAGCCCGTCGGCCGACCTCGTGGGCCTTGGCGCGGCCACACGAATTTGGCAGAAGAACCGCTGATTTCCCTACAGGATTTTCGTAATGACAGAACCGGTGGCGACTGAGGTTGGGCGCGATTTCATTCGTGACATCATCCAGGCCGATCTCGATCAGGGCAAGTACAAGGAGATCGTGACCCGGTTCCCGCCGGAGCCGAACGGCTATTTGCATATCGGCCACGCCAAGTCGATTGCGCTCAATTTCGGCATCGCGCAGGAGTTTCCGGGCCGCTGCCATCTGCGCTTCGACGACACCAATCCGGTCAAGGAAGAACAGGAATATATCGATGCGATCCAGGCCGACGTGCGCTGGCTCGGCTTCGACTGGGGCAAGAACCTGTTCTTCGCCTCCGACTATTTCGATCGCCTCTATGAATGGGCGGAGCAGCTGATCCGCGACGGCCTCGCCTATGTCGACGACCAGACCCAGGAGGAGATCCGCCTCTCGCGCGGCACGCTGACCGAGCCCGGCAAGAACTCGCCGTTCCGCGACCGCAGTGTTGCGGAGAACCTCGACCTGTTCCGCCGCATGAAGGCCGGCGAATTCCCGAACGGCGCACGCGTGCTGCGGGCTAAGATCGACATGGCCGCGGGCAACATCAATCTGCGCGATCCCGTTCTGTACCGCATCCTGCACGCGCATCATCCGCGCACCGGTGACGCGTGGTGCATCTATCCGAGCTACGATTATGCCCACGGCCAGTCGGATGCGATCGAGGGCATCACGCACTCGATCTGCACGCTGGAGTTCGAGGACCACCGCCCCCTCTATGACTGGTTCATCGACAAGCTGCCGGTGCCCTCGAAGCCGCACCAGTACGAGTTCGCGCGGCTGAACCTGACTTACACGCTGCTGTCGAAGCGCGTGCTGACCCAGCTCGTTCGCGACGGCCATGTCGCGGGCTGGGACGATCCGCGCATGCCGACCATCGCGGGGATGCGCCGCCGCGGCGTGCCGCCGGCCGCGCTGCGCGAATTCGTCAGGCGCATCGGCGTTGCCAAGTCCAACAGCGTGGTCGATGTCGGCATGCTCGAGTTCTGCATCCGCGAGGAGCTGAACCGCACAGCGCAGCGCCGCATGGCGGTGCTGAAGCCGCTGAAAGTGGTGATCGAGAACTATCCGGAAGGGCAGGTCGAGGAGCTCGAGGCGATCAACCACCCGGATGACCTCAGCGCCGGCACGCGCAAGATCAGCTTCGGCCGCGAGCTCTATATCGAGCGCGACGACTTCATGGAGAACCCGCCGAAGAAATTCTTCCGCTTGTCGCCAGGCAACGAGGTGCGCCTGCGCTATGCCTATTTCGTCAAGTGCACCGGCGTGATCAAGAACGACGCAGGCGAGGTGGTGGAGCTGCGCTGCACCTACGATCCCGCGACCAAGGGCGGCAACGCGCCCGATGGGCGCAAGGTCAAGGCGACGATGCACTGGCTGCCGGCAGCGACGTCGAAGCCTGCTGAAATCCGCATCTATCACCAGCTGTTCTCCAATCCGAGCCCGGACGCCTCGAATTTCGCGGCCGATCTCAACCCTCAGTCGCTGGAGATCCTGTCCGATGCGCGGATCGAGGCATCGGTCGCGGAGAGCAATTCGACCGAGCCGATGCAGTTCGAGCGCCAGGGCTATTTCGTGCGCGACAAGGACTCGACGCCGGGCAAGCCGGTGTTTTCGCGCACCATCGGTCTGCGCGACACGTTTGCAAAGGAAGTCGCGAAAGGTTGAGGCACCCATGAGCAACGAAACCGACGCCATCGTTTCCGCCATCATCGCGAAATGGTGCGCCGGCTTCGCGACGCTTGATGCAGCCGCGCTGTCCTCGCTCTATGCGAGCAACGCGTTCTTCTTCGGCTCCAACCCGAAACTCTACCGGGGCAGGGACGGCGTTGCGGACTATTTCAACGGCCTGCCGCGATGGCGCAAGCCGAGTGCGATGTTTTCCGAGGTGCATGCCGCGCAGGCAGGTCCTGACCTGATCAACATGGCGGCAACCGTCTCGTTCGATCTCGCCGGCGAGCGTCCTGATCTCGTCGTCAAGATGAGCTGGGTCCTCATCCGCGAGGACGGCGCGTGGAAGATCGTCAACCACCATGCCTCGTCAAAGGAACCGCTGATCTGACGAGCGGGCGGCACACGGCATCGTCATTTTCGCGTGGGAAACGAACGCGCGCCTCTGACGTTGGGGTGAATCCAAACGAGGGTCCATCCATGCAGAACATCGCAGAACATATGGAAATCATCGGCGCCGATGGCGTCCATATCGGCACCGTCGATCGCGTTGAGGGCAACCGCATCAAGCTGACCAAGAAGGACAGCGGCGAGGGCCGCCACAAGGGCCACCATCATTTCATCGATAAGGGTCTCGTTGCCGACGTCGAAGGCAACAAGGTCCGCCTCTCGGCCAAGGCCTCGGTCGCCGTGACCATGGAAGAGGAAAAGTAGGGGCGTCCAAGTTCGTTCCTGATCCGTACCGCTATTCGCACAGCCGCACGTTCCGGTAGCCTCTGCACCTATGGCGTATCGTAAGGTGCAGGAAATGGCGGAGCTTGGCCGGCCAGTGCGCTCCCAGGGAGTTGCCGGAACGTGGCCGGTTGGCCGCGCCGCGCCCGCTGGCGGCTTTGCGCCGGCGGGCTTTGGCGTCTGGCCCGCGATCGTCGAGACGGCGCGCGAATGGGTGCGTGCCGAGGCCGGCGCCGGCCGGCTGCTGCCGTGGGTGCCGGTCGCCTTCAGGCGGCATCGCGCTCTATTTCGCTGCCGATCAGGAGCCGGTGCTGTGGGTCGTTGCCGCGACCGCCATCGCGCTCATGCTCGGCGCCGTCCTGTTGCGGCGGAGTCGGCTGTTCGCGCCCGCGATCATGATCGCGGCGGTCGCGGCTGGCTTTGCCATGGCGACCTGGAAGACGGCGCGCATTGCCCATACGGTGCTGGCCAAGCCACTCTATTCGGTATTGCTGTCGGGCTACGTCGAGACCCGCGACATCCGCGAGCGCACGGATCGCTTCGTGCTGCGCGTCACCGCCACGGAGGCGCAGCGCAGCGACGTCAGGCTCGAGCGCGTCCGCCTCTCGGTGCGCAAGGGGATGGCACCGCAGGTCGGCAGTTTCGTGCAGCTGAAGGCGCGCTTGATGCCGCCGATCTCTCCCGTGCGCCCGGGCAGCTACGATTTCTCCCGCGACATGTTCTTTCAAGGCATCGGCGCCTCTGGTTTTGCAATGGGCGCGATTACGGTGGCAGCCCCGCCGGAGACCGGCGGCTTGCGGCTGCGCTACGCAGCCTTCATGCAGGGCTTGCGTGATGCGATCGATGCACGCATCCGTGCGACGCTCGAGGGCGACAACCGTGCGATCGCGACCGCGCTGCTCACCGGGCGGCGCGATGCCATCACCACGCCCGTCAACGACGCCATGTTCATCTCGGGGCTTGGGCCATGTGCTGTCGATCTCCGGCTATCACATGGCGGTCGTCGCCGGTGTCGTGTTCTTCGCGGTGCGCGCCCTGCTGGCCTTGATCCCGGGGCTGGCGGCGGGCTTCGCTATCAAGAAATGGTCAGCGGCCGCCGCGCTGGTGACGGCTGCGTTCTACCTGCTGCTGTCAGGCGCGGAGGTCGCCACGCAACGCTCGTTCTTCATGACGGCAGTGGTGCTGATCGCGGTCATGGTCGATCGCCGCGCCATCACCTTCCGCACGTTGGCGGTGGCGGCACTGATCGTGCTCGCGGTCGCGCCGGAAGCGCTGGTGCATCCGAGCTTTCAAATGTCGTTCGCCGCAACGCTCGGGCTCGTGGCGCTGGTGCAGATCGGCATGCCGAACCTGTTTGCCTCGCCCGATCATTCCGCGACGGCGCGCATCGCGCTTTGGGGCGGCCGCGAGATCGCGATGCTATTCCTGGCCTCGCTGATCGCAGGACTTGCGACCACGCCCTATGCCGCCTTCCACTTCCATCGCGTCACGCCGTTCGGCGTGCTCGCCAATCTCGGCGCGATGCCGGTGGTCTCGGCACTGGTGATGCCGGCGGGCCTGTTCGGCCTGCTCGCGGCTCCCTTTGGGCTTGACGGTGTGTTCTGGTGGCTGATGGGGATCGGCATCGACTGGATGGTCGCGGTGTCGCGCTGGGTTGCGGCGCTGCCCGGTGCAGTCGGCCGGATCCCTGCGTTCGGCACCGCGCCGTTGATCGCGGCAAGCCTCGGGATCATCGTGATGGGTCTGTTGCGCACGCCCTTGCGCTGGTCCGGTGCCTTGGTGCTGCTGGCTTCCATCGCGTGGGGGCTGTCGGTGCGGCAGCCCGATATCCTGATTGCCGGGGACGGCGCCAGCGTCGCGGTGCGGGGCAGGGACGGGCAGTTGCATGTGATCCGGGCGAGCAAGGATGGCTTTCTGCTCAAACAGTGGTTAGCTGCCGACGCCGATCCGCGCGATGCCGGGAGTAGCTCGCTGGCTGACGGCGTGTCGTGCGATGAGTCCGGCTGTGTGACGCCGCTTGCCGACGGTCGGCTGGTCGCGCTTTCCCTGCGCATCGATGCGCTGGCTGAGGATTGCAGTCGTGCCGCGCTGGTGGTCACGACGCGCCCCGCGCCGCCCGATTGCGCGGCGATGGTGGTCGACCGGCAACGTCTCGCCAGCCAAGGCGCGCTGGCATTGACGCAGCGTGGTGACGGCTTTGCGATTCAGGCGGTGAGAGCAAGAGGCACAAGCCGTCCCTGGCTGCCGGCCGGCGCCGGCGAGGGTGATTTCGACGGCAGCCTTGTGCCGAGGACGGCCGCGGCCCGCAACCGGATGCAACGCCGGCGGAGACCGACCTGCAGGTCGACGATTAGGCGCCGGACGATTAAAAACAAACGCGAAGAGTAGGTCCGGGTCCGACCGGACGTTCCGCAGCATTAAATCTTACCATCTCGCCGGCCTCGGCCGGCGATGGCAATTTCAATCCTGGCCCGACCCCGCGGGCGGGGCGGCTCAGCCAATCGGCAAGCGCGTGATCGTCGACCGGCTATCGGCGACGATCTGCGGCTTGTGCTCGCGCTCGCTGACCGGCTGCGTCACCGGCAATTGCAGCACGGTTGCGCGCTGGCCTTCGACGAGCTGCGTCACCAGCACGTATTTGCCGTCGGGGAATTCGATCGCGTCATGATGGCGGTCGGGTATGTGCGGATCGATCTTGCCGAACTTGCCGACGCGGGAGTTGATGGTGCGCGTCCAGATCCAGCGATTATCGTAACGGACGTTGTCGGCGAAGGCGAGCTCCGTTCCCGGCAGCAGGCAGACGGCCACGGTCGGATCGGCCGCGGAAGCAAAGCCGCGCGTTGAGGTGCCGCGGAACGTTGTCGACACGATCGTCTCGCCGACTTCGGCGGGGCGAGATGCAACGGCATGCAGGCTGTAGTCACACATCGGGTGCTCCTCATTCGAAGATAGCAACCCGCGCCTCCTTCGGAGGCGCAAGCCTCTATCAGAGTGGAAGCACGTAACGCTCTGCTCCGTTGTAGGCAAATCTGCGGCTGGCGTTGCCGGACGCGATCACATTATCTTTCCCGAAGCCATAGGAACAAAGCTCGCTTCAGTGCATTCGGCGGATGCGAGCGCCCGTGGCCTACGGGCGCCGACCAGGGGAATGTGGCCAGCTTCGCCGTGGCTGTCGGTCGATGGCAGTTCGGGCGTTGCGGAAATGCTCGCTCCCTGCGTGCGCTGACTTGCGTGCGTGGTGCTGCAATCGAGTTGCGAATGCTTGCGCGGCCGATCAAGCGATCAGCACGCTGCGAAGGCGCTTAAGGCGATCCTGCACATCGTAATCTCCTAAGATCTCTTCACAAGCGATGAGTGCTTGGGGCCGCATGCCGAGGATGGAGCGCCGGAGAGAGGGGCCGGATAATCTGCGCAAGACCAAAAGACTATCCAGCTGGAGCGGACCGTCGTCCGCTCCAATCGGAATCATTGGTATCGAATGACCGCTAGCTCGTCTCAGTACTTGCGGTACAGCCCGATCAGCTTGCCCTGAATCTTCACCCGGTTCGGCGGCAGGATGCGCACCTCATAGGCGGCATTGGCGGGCTCGAGCGCGATCGACGCCCCCCGGCGGCGGAAGCGCTTGAGCGTCGCTTCCTCGTCGTCGATCAGGGCCACCACGATGTCGCCGGTATCGGCGCTCTCGTTACGCTGGATCAGCGCCATGTCGCCATCGAGAATGCCAGCTTCGACCATCGAATCGCCGCGCACTTCGAGTGCGTAGTGCTCGCCTGAGCCGAGCATGTCGGGCGGCACGCTGATGGTGTGACTGCGGGTCTGCAACGCTTCGATCGGCGTGCCGGCCGCGATGCGACCCATCACGGGCACCGCAACGGGACGCTCGCCCTCGTCTGCGGAAGAACTGGAGCTCGCGCGCACCTTGCCGAGATTGCCCTCGATGACGCTCGGCGTGAAGCCGCGGCGGCTGCCGGCGGCGGCCTGGAGCTCGGGCAGCTTGATCACCTCGATGGCGCGGGCGCGGTTGGGCAGGCGGCGGATGAAGCCGCGCTCCTCGAGCGCAGTGATCAGGCGATGGATGCCCGATTTCGAGCGCAGGTCGAGCGCATCCTTCATCTCATCGAAGGAGGGCGGCACGCCGCTTTCCTTCAGACGTTCGCTGATGAACCGCAGAAGCTCGTATTGTTTGCGCGTTAACATCTCGACCAAAGTCCCCCGGTTGATGTCGTTCGATTCCGAGACGCTGAATTGGAGCGGTAGACCGCTACATGCTCGAAACAAATCATGAACGGACACTATATGTTCCATATGTGTTCCGCAACTGCTTAATTTACCGTGAACGCGGCAAAGTTCGCGGAACGCGTGTAGTGGATGCGTTCAGACGGGCAGGCGCAGCACCTCGCAAGGCGAGCCGGCCTCTGCCTTCGGAGCGAACGGTGCGCGGACGAGAAGTGCCTGTGCTGCAGCGAGATTCGCAAGCAGCGAGGAATCCTGGTGATCGACGGGAAGGGCCACCAGCGTGCCGTCGTCGCGCGTCTCCAGATGTGCGCGCAGATAGTCCGCGCGCATATCGTTTGCGTCCACATCGCGGCCGAGCACGGCGCGCTCTTGTCGGTGATGAATCACGGATCGTCCCGACAAGGCGCGAATCAGCGGCACCAGGAACAGGAAGGCGCACACGTAGGATGACACGGGATTACCCGGCAGGCCGATCACGCGCATCGCGCCGAGCCGCCCATGCATCATCGGCTTGCCCGGGCGCATCGCGATCTTCCAGAACGCCATCGCGACGCCTTCGTCCCTCAGCGCCTGCTGGACCAGATCGTGGTCGCCGACCGACGCGCCGCCGCTCGTGACCAGGATCTCGGCGCCGCTCTCGCGGGCGCGGCGGATGCCGGCAGTGGTGGCCTCCAGCGTATCGGCGACAATGCCAAGGTCGATGGTATCGGCCCCCTCGCTGCGGGCGAGCGCGTGCAGGGCGTAGCCGTTGGAATAGACGATCTGGCCGCGACCGGGCGTGGTTCCCGGCATTACCAGTTCGTCGCCGGTGGCGAGGATCGCGACCTTCGGACGGCGGCAGACGGCAAGCTGCGGATGATTCATGGCGGCGGCGAGTGCGAGATCGCGCTCGGTGAGACGGGTTCCCTTGCGCAGGAGCAGGTCGCCTTCGGAGAAGTCGACGCCCGCGGGGCGGATGTGGCGGCCGGCAATGGCGGCTTCCTTGATCGTGATGCGCTTGCCGTCCGCAACCGTGTCCTCCTGGATCACGACTGCGTCGGCACCGTTGGGAATGACGCCGCCGGTGAAGATCCGCACGGCTTCGCCGGGGCCCAGCGTTCCCGCGAATGGACGACCCGCCGCCACCTCGCCAATCAAGGTGAGCGCACTATCGAGCTTTGTTGCATCGCTCGCGCGCACCGCGTAGCCGTCCATCGCCGACATTGCTTCCGGCGGCTGTGTGCGCAGCGCCGCGACATCGCGTGCGAGCACGCGATGATAGGCCTCGTTGAGGGAAACCATCGCTTCAGGCAGCGGCTCCGCACCTGCCAGCACCGCGGCAAGCGCGTCAGAAACCGGCATCAAGGCCAAGGGCGGAAACTCCTGCTGAGCATATCGGCAATGGGCGGCGAAAGTTCTAGCCGAGTGCAGGCGTGAGGCAAAGGCGCCGACAGGATGATTTATCCTGCGTGATCTCCGTCATGAAGAATCGTGCGCAGACCGGTCACGGCATGATCCGGAAGGCGAGACAGACCGGTACGAGGATAGCCATGGCGAGGACGACAAGGATGAGCGCCACGGCCAGCATCGGATCAACTCTGCGTCTGTTCGCCCGAACTGACGCCGGCTGTCACGTCCGGAGCTTTGGGGCTTTGATCCTTGTCCGGCAGCGGATCGGCCTGCGACTTTAGGTCGGCGGCCTTGCTGATCAGCTTGGCGGAGAGGCGCGAATCCGAGGTGGTCTTGGCGAATTCGAGCAGCAAGGAGGCTTGCTTTGTGAGGTAGGCTTTGCCCAGCACGAGAATAAGTCCGATGTAGACGTCCCAACGGACTCATAGAGTCCGGAGGGAGGTATTCCGTTCCCGGAACTCTGTACAAAAATGTACAAAGTGAATTGGTCCCTACCCGAGCGGATTTGGGTGCCCGGAACCCGACCCGATCCGGTCGGCATCGGTGGTCAAATTCCCAACCCTAGCAAGGCCTTGCCGACATCACCGGGCGAGGTGACATGCACCGCCGTCAGTCCACGCGCTCGCGCCCCCTCGATGTTCTCGGCAAGGTCGTCGAAGAAGACGATTCGGCTGGCTGGCAGGCCGATCGCCGCCACGACATGATCGAACGCCTCTGCATCCGGTTTGCGCAGGCCGATGCTGGACGACAGATAGAGCTCGCGGAAATGCCCGAGCACCCCGGCATATTCCTTCGAGAAATAGTCGACATGTGGCCGGTTGGTGTTGGAGAAGGCATATAGCGGCACCTGCTTCGCCGCGCGCGGCAAGAGCTCGGCGATCTCAGGCATCTCGCCGGCGAAGATCGCGTTCCATCCCTCCAGAAATTGCGCGTCGGAAATGCCGATCCCGAGCGATGAACGCAGCGATTGGAAATAATCCTCGTCGCTGATCTTGCCGACCTCGTGCAGCCGGTAGGCCTCGTCACGCACATAGCGTGCGACGATGGCCTCGGGCTGGCAGCCCGCATGCCCCGCCCAGCAGGCGATCGCCTTGGAGAAATCGATATCGAGCACCACGCGGCCGAGATCGAACAGGAGCGCATCGGCGCTACCGGGGGAGAGTGAGGTCATCGCGTTCTTTCACTTTTCAGTATCGGTAGGGCTCGTGGTCGAACAGCGGGAACGCGCTGAACACGCTCGGCGCATTCGTTGCGGTCGCCTGATGCAGGCAGGATTTGTCGACTTCGGCGAACGAGGTGGCACCCAGGAGGCCGAGGCAGCGCAGCACTTCGTCCTCCAGCAGTTCCAGCATTCGCATCACGCCTGCTTCGCCGGCCGCGGCCAGCGCCCAGCATTGCAGCCGGCCGATGCCGACGATGTCGGCGCCGGCCGCGATCGCCTTGACGATGTCGGTGCCGCGGCAGAAGCCGCCATCGACCATGATCTTGGCGCGGCCCTTCACCGCCTCGACGATTTCAGGCAGCACATGCATGGCGCCGCGGCCGTGATCGAGCTGACGGCCGCCATGGTTGGAGACGTAGATCCACTCGACACCGTGATCGATCGCGATCTGAGCGTCCTCGGCGGTGGCGATGCCCTTCAGGATCAGTGGGATCCTGAACTTGTCCTTGATCATCTTCACCGTCCGCCATTCCAGACCCTTCTGGAAATCGCCGCCGGTCGCGCGCAGGCGGCTTTCGCGAACGTAGCGCTTGGCGATGTCACGTTCGCGACGGCTGTAATGGGCGGTGTCGACAGTCAGGCAGAACGCGGCATAGCCGTTCTTCTCGCTCCGGCTGACGACATCGGCGACGAAGGCATCGTCGCCGCGGACATAGAGCTGATAGAGCCGCAGCGCGTCGGGCGCGGCCTCGCCGGTCTTCTCGAGCCCCGGCTCGGACACCGAGCTCAACATGTGCGCCGCACCGAAGGTGCCGGCGGCGCGCGCGACGCTTGCCGCGCCATCGGGATCGAAGATCTCCAGCGCACCGACGGGGGCGAGCACCACCGGCAGCCGCATCCTGCGGCCGAACTGCTCGACGGAGCCGTCGACCTTGCGAACGTCGCGCAGCACGCGCGGGCGGAAGGCGATCTCGTCCAGCGCCATGCGGTTGCGGCGCATCGTGGTCTCGGTCTCGGCAGCGCCGACGATGTAGTCCCAGGCATTCTGGTTGAGGTTGGCGCGCGCCTTCCGGATGAACTCGTGCAGGTTCTGGAACGGCTCGTTGCTGGCGCCGAGTTCGACGTTCCTGTCCGGCCGGATGCGGGGCGCGTCATTCATTGTTGTCCTCCCGAGAATTTGAAGTCTTGTCGCCATCGCCTAGCGTGTCCGGCCCTCCAAAACCATCCTAAAATCGCATAGCTGCGAGGCGTGGGCGGCCGACCGATGCCGCGTTGCGCGAAGCGGTTTCGGAACGTTGCCAAAAGTTTAAGCCGAAGCGAAGGGATTTCGCCGGCGTACTGCCGCCGGCCTTCCAGGCGGCCTTGAAGAAACCAGAATGGTGTTGTGAGAGGTGACCTGGATCGCCATTTGCATGGCGGCTTCCAAGCCCGAGAGATAAGCCCTCAACAGAACCGCTAAGCAAAAGGCCAGCCTATCCATGCGGAAAACCCTGCTGTTCCCCCTGGGCGCGCTCACGGGAGTGTGTCTGACCCTTCTGGTAGCCAGTCCCCACGGCAGCGTGTGGGCGGCACGGGCGGCGGCGAGCGCGGACGATGCCTATTCCCAGCTCAATCTGTTCGGCGCAGTGTTCGAGCGGGTCAAGGCGAACTATGTTGAGAAGCCCGACAATGCCAAGCTGATCGAAGGCGCGATCACGGGCATGGTGACCTCGCTCGATCCGCACTCGCGCTACATGAATGCCAAGGCCTGGACCGAGATGCAGGAGACCACCTCCGGCGAGTTTGGCGGGCTCGGCATCGAGGTCACGATGGAGGATGGCCTCGTCAAGGTCGTCTCGCCGATCGACGACACGCCGGCCTCGAAGGCCGGCATCATGTCCGGCGACCTCATCAGCAAGATCGACGGCGAGGCCGTGCAGGGCATGACGCTCGAGCAGGCCGTCAACAAGATGAAGGGGCCGGTCGCCACCAAGACCAAGCTCACCATCGTGCGCAAGGGTGCCGACGCGCCGCTCGACGTCGCGATCACCCGCGAGATCATCCATGTGCGCCCGGTGCGCTTCCACGTCGAGAATGGCGACATCGGCTATATCCGCATCACCTCGTTCAACGAGCAGACCACCGACGGCCTGAAGAAGGCGATCGCGTCGGTCTCCAAGGAGGTCCCTCCGGAGAAGCTCGCAGGCTATGTTGTGGACCTGCGCAACAATCCCGGCGGCCTGCTCGACCAGGCCGTCTCGGTGTCGAGCGCATTCCTCCAGCGTGGCGAGGTCGTCTCGACCCGCGGGCGCAATCCGGAAGAAACCCAGCGCTTCACCGCGCATGGCGGCGATCTCACCAAGGGCAAGCCGCTGGTGGTTCTGGTCAATGGCGGCTCGGCGTCGGCTTCCGAGATCGTGGCCGGCGCCCTGCACGATCACAAGCGCGCGACGATCATCGGCACGCGCTCGTTTGGCAAGGGCTCGGTGCAGACGATCATTCCGCTCGGCGCCGGCAACGGTGCGCTGGCGCTGACCACGGCGCGCTACTACACGCCGTCGGGCCGCTCGATCCAGGCCCAGGGGGTCGCGCCCGACGTCGAGATCCTCCAGGACGTGCCGCCCGAGCTGAAGGGCCGGATGGATACCATGGCGGAGTCCCAGATGCGCGGGCACCTGTCGGCCGCCGATGGCACTGAGCAGACCGGTTCCCAATCCTACGTCCCGCCGGAGGAGAAGGACGACAAGGCGCTGCATGCGGCCTATGACTTCCTTCACGGCGTCACCGCGAATGCCGTCGCCGCCAAGCGCGCGACGAAGGCTGCGGTGCCGAACTAGACCTGACGGCCTTCAGACATGGATCGCCAGGGAGCGGATGACCGCTTCTGGGCGATTTCGTTTGCGGCGCAGTCTTCGAAGCCTAACCGGCCTCGCGGCGTCGGCTCTCGCTGCCTTCGCGTCGGGCGAGACGGCTGCGATGCAGCGCGAACAGCTCCAGCATCTTGTCGGCCGGTTTTGCGGCGCTGAAAAGATAGCCCTGCATCTCCGAACAACCGAGCGCCCGGAGCAGACGCTGCTGCTCTTCGGTTTCGACGCCCTCGGCCGTGGTGGTCATGCGGCGGGCGCCCGCTAAGTTGACGACGGCCTGGACGATGCTGGCGGAGCCGTCGGGGCCGGCGATGTCTTCGACGAAGCAGCGGTCGATCTTGATCTTGTCGAAGGGGAAGCGGTGCAGATAGCTCAGCGACGAGTAGCCGGTGCCGAAATCGTCCAGCGCGATGCGCACGCCGATGGCGCGAAGCTGGTGCAGGATCGCCAGCGCTGCTTCGTCGTCGCGGATCAGCACGGCCTCGGTGATCTCGAGCTCGAGCCGGCTAGCCGGGAGGTTCGAGGCGGCCAGGGCCGCCATGATCTTGAGCGCCAGCGTGCCGCTCTTGAATTGCACTGGCGAGACGTTGACGGCGAGGCGGATGTCGTCGGGCCAGTTGGCTGCGTCCCGGCAGGCGGTCGCCAGCACCCACTCGCCGATCTCGTTGATCAGGCCGGTGTCTTCGGCAATCGGGATGAACTCGGCTGGCGAGACCATGCCGCGCTCGGGATGGCGCCAGCGCACGAGCGCCTCGCAGCCGGTGATGCGGTCATCCTTCAGGCCGAGGCAGGGCTGGTAATAGACCTCGAGGCCGCCATGGGCGATGGCGTGACGCAGGTCGATCTCGAGCTGCCGCCGCTCGCGAACCTTAGCGTCCATATCCGGCTCGAAGAAGCGATAGGTGCGGCGTCCGGCGGCTTTGGCGGCATACATCGCCATGTCCGCGTTCTTCAGGATCTGATCGAGCACCTCGCCGTGTTCCGGCGCCAGCGCAATGCCGATGCTGGCGTCCGCGGTGAGATGATGGCCCATGCAGTCGAAAGGGGTGCGGATGGCCTGGAAGACCCGTGCGACGAGATCGTTGACCTGGTCCGGCGAGGTCACCGCGCTCTGCACGATGGCGAATTCGTCGCCCCCGAGCCGGGCCACGAAATCCGCCGGGCCGGCACAGCGGCGCAGGCTCTGCGCGATCGACTTGAGCAGCTCGTCGCCGACGAGATGGCCAAGCGCGTCGTTAACGCCCTTGAACTCGTCAATATCGATATAGTGCACCGCGATCTGTTCGCCTTCAGTGATGGCGGCCAGCTCTTGCCGCAGATGCTCGTGGAACATGGTGCGGTTGGGCAGATCGGTCAGCGCGTCGTAATGGGCGAGGTGGGTGATGCGCGCCTCAATCCGGCGGCGCTCGGTGATATCCTCATGCGTCGCCACCCAACCGCCGTCCGCAAGCGGCTCGTTGACGATCTGGATCGAACGGCCGTCGGAGGTGTCGACGACCATGGCGTTGCGCACATGGACGCCGCTCAGTACGCGCGCAACGTAGTCGTCGACATCGCCGGTGAACGAGCCCGTCGCTTTGCGATGGGCGATGATGTCGTGGAAGCTGCAACCGGGCTTCACGGTCGCAGCCGACAGCCCGTACATGTCGATGTAGCGTTGGTTACAGATCACGAGCCGCCGCTCGGAATCGAACAGCAGAAGGCCCTGAGTCATGTTGTTGACGGCGCGGTCGAGACGCTGCATTTCCAGCATCAGCCGTTCCCGCGAGAGGCGGTGCTGCTCCAATAGCTTGCGCACGATCGCGATCAGCACGCCCGCGATGGCGAGCGCAGAAGACGCGGCGACCGAGATCAGGATCCTAATCTGCTCGCGCCAGTCCGTCAGGGCCGCCGCGCGCGTCATGGTGGCCATGATCAGGATCGGGAAGTGGGGCAGGGCACGGGAGGAGATCAGCCGGTCTTCTCCGTCGACGGGGCTCACGAAGCGGCCGGCGAAGTGATCGAGCCCGAAAACCCTCTGTTGCGAGAACGGGCCGGTTTTGAAATTCCGTCCCATCAATTCGCTGGAAAGCGGATAGCGGGCGAGCAGCGTGCCGTCTCGATGCAGCATCGAGATCGTCGCGCCTTCGCCGAGCACGACGGAAGCGAAGAATTTCTCGAAATTAGCGGGCTCGATACCGCGCCCGACGACGCCCAGGAACTCGCCGTTCGGCCCCAGGATCTTGCGCACGATCAGGATGGTCCAGGCACCCGAGATGCGACTGTGCAGCGGCTCGATCAGCACGTCAGGCGAATGCGGATCGTATTTGAAGGTGCGGAAATAGGCGCGATCGGCAACGTTCACTTTCGGGGCGGGCCATGCCGTCGACGAGTTGACGAGATTGCCTTCGGCGTCGATGACGTTGACCCCGCCCATGTAGGGCAACGCCTCGATCTTCGAGCGCAGCATCCGGTGGACGTCCTGCCCCGACAGGCGCCTGCGATAATCCTCCGCGTCACGGATGCCCGTCGCGCGGACGTGGTCGACGAAATCCCGTTGGATGACCGCAAAATCCTGCAATTGCTGGTCGAAATGATGGGCGAGCATCAGCACGGTGTTTTCCAGCTCGCGGCCGGAGTTGCGCAGCGCACGTTCGCGGAAATTCTGCGCCATCAGCGTCGCGCCGACGGCGATCGCCGCGATCAGCAGCGTGCCGCCCACCACCAGCCAGCGGATCGGTCCGCTGCGCACGAAGGCCTGGTCAAAGAGGCGACTGCCGAATCTCGTCATCATGCTGGATCATTGCCGTGCACACGCCAGGATCAATTCCTGACCTCGAAAACACCCGTTGGTTTACGGGAACGGTATGGAGGCGAAGTTAGGAAGCGCGGTTAACGCGATGTGAACGGCCGGGTGCAAAGGCAACCGATGTGCGCGGCGCAGAGGGTGGATCGCTGAAGTCCGCGGGTCAGGCGCGGTAATGGCCGGACTTGCCGCCGAGCTTCTCGACGAGATGGATGCCCTCGATGCGTACGCCGCGCTCCACCGCCTTGATCATGTCGTAGATCGTGAGGCAGGCGACCGAGACGGCGGTGAGCGCCTCCATCTCGACGCCGGTGGGACCGGTAACCTTCACGCTGGCGCGGACGAGGCAACCCGGCAGTTTCGCGTCGGGCCCGATGTCGACCGTGACCTTCGATAGCGCGAGTGGATGGCAGAGCGGGATCAGCTCGGAGGTGCGCTTGGCGGCCATGATTCCGGCAATGCGCGCAGTCCCGAGCACGTCGCCCTTCTTGGCGTTGCCGGACACGATCAGCTCGAGCGTCGCCTCGGTCATGATGACGCGGCCTTCCGCCACCGCAAGCCGCTCGGTCGCGGGCTTGTCCGAGACGTCCACCATCCGCGCTTCGCCGGACTCGCCGATATGGGTGAGGGCAGCGCCGGCCTTCGACCTGGCTGGGATTGTCTTGGATGGCTTGCGCGCCATGTCAGCGCGTACCCGTCGCGCGCGGCGCCGTCTCGCGCGCCAGCAGCGTGCGCGTGGCGGCGGTGACGTCGGCCTGCCGCATCAGGCTCTCGCCGACGAGGAAGGTCGACATGCCGACGCGCTCGAGCCGCGCAAGATCCGCGGCTGTGAAGAGGCCGCTCTCGCCGACCATCAGCCGGTCCCCGGGGATCAGCGGCGCCAGAGCCTCGCTGGTCGCAAGGGTGGTTTCGAAGCTGCGCAAATTACGGTTGTTAACGCCGATCATCGGCGAACGAAGTTTCAGCGCGCGGTCGAGCTCGGTGCGGTCGTGGATCTCGATCAGCACATCCATGCCGTAGGCGAAGGCGGCATCTTCGAGGTCTCTGGCAGCCGCATCGTCGAGCGCGGCCATGATGATCAGGATGCAATCGGCGCCATGCGCGCGAGCCTCCGCCACCTGGTAGGTGTCGAACATGAAGTCCTTGCGCAGCACCGGCAGCGAGGTTGCCGCGCGCGCCGCCAACATGAAGTCGAGATGGCCCTGGAACGAAGGCGTGTCGGTCAGCACCGAGAGGCAGGCGGCGCCGCCGGCCTCATAGGCTTTGGCAAGCTGGGGCGGATCGAAATCGGCGCGGATCAGTCCCTTCGACGGCGAGGCCTTCTTGATCTCGGCGATCAGCGCGTAGTCGCCATTGGCGTGCTTCGCCTTGATCGCGCGCACGAAGCCGCGCGGGGCGGCTTGCGCCTTGGCCTTTGCCTCGACAATCGAGAGCGGCTGCGCGCGCTTGGCCGCGGCAATCTCCTCGCGCTTGTAGGCCTCAATCTTGGTCAGGATATCCGACATGTCAGGCTCAGCCGTTCGAGACCGCGATCAGATGTTTCAGCCGCGCGCTCGCGGCGCCGCTGTCGAGCGATTTTGCGCCGATCGCCACCCCTTCCTTGAGGTCCTTGGCGCGTCCGGCCACGACGAGCGCGGCGGCGGCGTTGATCAGCGCGACGTCGCGGTACGGGCTCGGTCTGCCGTCGAGCACGCTTTTCAGCGCGATGGCGTTGGCATCGGCGTCGCCGCCTTTGAGTGCGCCCGTCTCGCAGCGCGATAGGCCGGCCTCCTCGGGCGTCACCTCGAAATTCCGGATCTCGCCATTGTGGAGCGCGGAGACGAAAGTCGGGCCGGTGAGGGTGATCTCGTCGAGGCCGTCGGAGCCGTGCACTACCCAGGCGGACTCCGAGCCGAGGTTCTTGAGCACCTGCGCCAGCGGCTGCACCCATTGCCGCGAAAACACGCCGACCATCTGCCGCTTCACGCCGGCCGGATTGGAGAGCGGACCGAGCAGATTGAAGATCGTGCGCGTCGCGAGCTCGACCCGGGTCGGGCCGACGTTCTTCATCGCGGGATGGTGCGCGGGGGCGAACATGAAACCGATGCCGCATTCGCGCACGCAGTGTCCGACCTGCTCGGGTCTGAGGTCGATCTTCACGCCGAGCGAGGCCAGCACGTCAGCGGCGCCCGAGCGCGACGACAGCGCGCGGTTGCCATGCTTGGCCACCGGCACGCCAGCGCCGGAGACGATGAAGGAGGCGCATGTCGAGACATTGACGGAGCCGGAGCCGTCGCCGCCGGTGCCGACGATGTCGACCGCATCAGGCGGCGCCGTCACGGTCAGCATCTTGGAGCGCATCGCCGTCACAGCGCCGGTGATCTCGTCCACGGTCTCGCCGCGCACCCTGAGCGCCATCAACAGGCCGCCCATCTGCGAGGGCGTGGCCTCGCCGGACATCATGGCATCGAAGGCGGAGGCGGCTTCGTCACGCGACAGGCTGGCGCCGGTCGCCACTTTTCCAATGATCGATTTCAGGTCGTCCATCGCGTGCTTTCAACTCACTGGTTCGCGCCGGTCACCTGCGCGAAGGCGGCCTGATTAATGGTGGTCCCGATGTCGGTTTCAAGCTTGTTGACGTAGGAAGCGACCTGCTCCTCGGTCTGCGCACGGTCGAGACTGTCCTTCAGCTTCTTCACCGCCTCGGAGGCTGCGTCGACCGTGGGTTCGACGATGTCGGTGACGCGGAAGACGATCACTTCGCTGCCGCCGCTCACGGGCGTCTGCCCGACGCCGTCCTTGGCGGTACGGAAGGCCGCCGACACGACAGTTGCGGGCACGCCGGCAGGCGAATCGTCGCGCTTGAAGCCGGTTGCGGTCTCGACTTTGGCGCCGATCGCAGCGGCCTCATCGGCGAGCTTGCCGCCGGATTCGAGCTTCTGCACCATCTCGGTCGCCTTGGCCTTCAGCTTGGCCGCGACCTGGTCCTGGCGCCAGCGCGCCTCGACCTGGTCGCGGACCTCGTCGAGATTGCGGTCGCGCGAGGGCGTGATGGCGAGGACGTCGTACCAGACATAGCCGCCTTTGAACGAGATCGGGTCGTTGTCGACGCCGACGTCGGTGTTAAAGGCCTGCGACACCACGTCGAGACCCTGCGGAATGTTGGCGACCGGCTGGCCGTTCGGGGCGCGGCCGGAACGGTCAACGGCGTCGATGGTCACGGCCGTGAGCCCGAGCTTCTGCGCCGCGTCGACCACGCTGGAGCCGCCCCCACGCTCGTCCTCCATCTTGTCGCGGAGATCGGCGACCTTGACGCGCGCGCGCTCGGTCGCGATCTCGCGCTTGATATCGCCGGCAACGCTCGCGTAGTCCGCCTCCTTGCCCGGCTCGATCTTGTCGACCTTGACGATCGCGACGCCAAGCCCGCCCTGGATCGGCTGGCTGATCTCGCCGGCAGGAAGCGCGAAGGCGGCTTCACCAACGGCGGAATCGAGCGAAGACTTGGTCACAAGCCCGAGGTCGACGTCGGAGGCGCTCAGCCCGCGCTCCTTGCCGAGGTCCTCGAACGACGTCCCGCCGACGAGGCGCTCGCGTGCGGTCTGCGCGTCGGCCATGTTCGCAAACACGATCTGCTGGATCTGGCGCTTCTCCGGCGTGCCGAGCTGGTCCTTGCGCTGGTCGAACACTTTCCTGGCGTCCTCGTCCGAGACATCGGTCCACTTGCCGATCTCCTCCGGCGAGACCACGACGAAGGCGATCTTGCGATATTCGGGCGCGCGGAACTGGACCTTGTGATCCTCGAAATAGGCGGCGAGCGTCTCGGGCGAGGGCGCATCGATGGCGCCTGCCTGCGCGGCGTCAAGCCTGACGAACTCGATGGCGCGCTGCTCGTTCTGGAAGCGCGTCAGTACGTCGAGCATGGTTTTCGGCGGCTCGAGGCCGGCGCCGATCGTGCCGGTGATCTGCCGGCGCAGCGACACCTTGCGCTGCTCGGCGACGTAGCGCTGCTCGGTGTAGCCGAAATTGCGGATCACGGCCTGGAAGCGGTTCGCATCGAAGTTGCCGCCGACGCCCTTGAAGCTCGGGTCGTTCATGATGACCTGGCGGATCTGCTCGTCGGACTGGCCGAGCCCGAGCCGACGCCCCTCCTCGTCGAGAGCGGCCTCCGCAATGGTCTGCTGCAGCACCTGGCGGTCGAGCCCGAAGGCGCGCGCCTGATCGGGGGTCAGCGGACGGCCGAACTGGCGGCTGATCTGTTGCAGGCGGTCCGTGTAGATCTGGCGGAACTCGTTGAGCGAAATCTCGGTGCTGCCGATCTTGGCCACCGTGGACTGCCCGAAGCCGCGGAAGATGTCGGCGATGCCCCAAATGCCGAAACTGACAATCAACACGCCCATCACCACGGCCATAATGGTCTTGCCGAGCCAGTTTGATGAGGCCTTGCGCATTCCTCGAAGCATTTGGTCCAACTTGTTTGGCAGGAGGGGAACGGGAGCGCGTCTTAATGCAGATTCCGCAAAAGCGCGTCACCAAATTGATAGATCATCATAAAGTGGCGGCTTTCCCCCCGCAACCTCGCCTCAAGCGGCTGCTCGAAGCTGCGGTTAAAAGCCCCGAGGTCTGGAACTGGCGCGACAGCTCTGCTAGCGCATCCACAAACCTCATTTGCTGGACATTGACATGACCGACGCCATCCGACCGCTGATCGCCGGCAACTGGAAGATGAACGGCCTGAAGGCCCAGGTTGCGGAATTCGACGCCATGCTCAACGGCGCGGCAGACGTGGCTGGAAGGGCCGACCTGCTGGTCTGCCCACCGGCAACCCTGATCGCGGCCTTCGCCGACAGGGCGCGCGGCAAGAAAGTGACGGTGGGAGCCCAGGACTGCCATCCCAAGGTCTCCGGGGCCCATACCGGCGATGTCGCCGCCGAAATGCTGGTGGATGCGGGCGCTACTGCCATCATCGTAGGCCATTCCGAGCGCCGCGCCGACCACGGCGAGGGCGATGCCCTGGTCCGGCAGAAGGCCGAGGCAGCCTGGCGCGCCGGGGCGACCGCGATCGTCTGCATCGGCGAGACGCAGGGCCAGCGTGATGCCGGCCAGACCCTGGACATCCTGCGCGGCCAGCTCGACGGCTCGCTGCCGGACGGCTCCAGCGCGGCCAATCTGATCGTCGCCTATGAGCCGGTCTGGGCGATCGGCACCGGCCTCACCCCCACATCCCAGGATGTCGAGCAGATTCATGGCTTTATCCGGGAACTCCTGACGTCCCGGTTCAAAGCCGATGGTGCCAGGATGCGGATCCTTTACGGCGGCTCGGTCAAGCCCGCGAACGCGGCCGAGCTGATGGCCGTGAAGAACGTCAACGGCGCGCTGGTCGGCGGGGCCAGCCTGAAAGCAGCTGATTTCCTTGCGATCGCGAAGGGCTGTCCCTAGCTCATCCAAACCGTGGGTCCGGATCCGATCGGGGGTGGCAATACCCCCTCCGATCGTGTAACACCGCGCAACTTCAGGAAAACCCGCGAAGCGCGATCGGCCGCCGTCAGGCGCCGCCCGCTTATGACGGAAGGATACTATGCAGACCGTTGTCATCGTCATCCACCTCATGATCGTCGCCGTCATGATCGGCGCCGTCCTGCTCCAGAAGTCGGAAGGCGGCGGCCTCGGCATGGGCGGAGGCGCGGGTTTCATGTCGAGCCGCGGCACCGCAAACCTCTTGTCGCGCACGACCGCGATCCTGGCTGCGGGCTTTTTCCTGACCAGCCTGTTCCTGTCCTGGTACGCCGGTTATGACCGCAAGCCGTCGTCGATCATCGGCCAGCCTGGGCAGACTCAGCCGGCCGGCGGATCCCCGATCGCGCCGCCGACCTCGGGCGGTATCCTGGATTCGCTGAAGAAGGCCGACGAGCAGCAGCAGAACCAGGCGCCTGCCGGCCCGCAGGTGCCGCGCTCGCAATAAAAATAAAGCAGGGGGGCCATGCAGGGCGGCTGCTACCGTCCTGCATCAAAAATCCCCATCAAGGCACTGTCACCACTCTCAGTTCTGGATCACCCACAGGCCCGCAGAATCTTTGGGGCGGAATGCGAATCGCTTTGGCGAATCGAATTTAGGGGATTAGAGGTTAAGTCCCATGGCGCGGTACATATTCATCACCGGCGGCGTGGTTTCTTCGCTCGGCAAGGGTCTGGCTTCAGCGGCACTCGGTGCGCTGTTGCAGGCCCGGGGCTACAAGGTCCGCCTCCGCAAGCTCGACCCCTATCTCAACCTCGATCCCGGAACGATGTCGCCGTATCAGCACGGCGAAGTGTTCGTCACCGATGACGGCGCAGAGACCGATCTCGATCTCGGTCATTATGAGCGCTTCACCGGCAGGCCTGCGACCAAGGCCGACAACATCACCACAGGGCGCATCTACCAGGACATCATTTCCAAGGAGCGCCGCGGCGATTATCTCGGCGCGACCATCCAGGTGGTTCCGCACGTCACCAACGCCATCAAGGAATTCGTCCTCGACGGCAACGACGATTACGACTTCGTGCTGGTCGAGATCGGTGGCACTGTCGGCGACATCGAGGGCCTGCCGTTCTTCGAGGCGATCCGCCAGCTCAAGAACGAGCTGCCGCGCGATCATGCCGTCTACATCCATCTCACGTTGCTGCCCTACATCCCAAGCGCCGGCGAGCTCAAGACCAAGCCGACGCAGCACTCCGTGAAGGAGTTGCGCTCGATCGGCATCCAGCCGGACATCCTGCTCTGCCGCACCGACCGCGAGATCCCGAAGGAGGAGCGGCGCAAGCTCGGACTGTTCTGCAACGTGCGCGAAAGCGCCGTGATCGAGGCGCGCGATGTCGATAACATCTACGCCGTGCCCGAGGCCTATCACAATGCGGGCCTCGATGACGAAGTGCTCGCCGCCTTTGGCATCGCCTCGCGGATTCCGCCCGAGCTGCGCAGCTGGCAAGAAATCAACGAACGCGTGCGCAATCCCGAGGGCAACGTCACCATCGCCATCGTCGGCAAGTACACCGGCATGAAGGATGCGTACAAGTCGCTGATCGAGGCGCTGTCGCATGGCGGCATCGCTAACAAGGTGAAGGTCAATCTCGACTGGATCGAGAGTGAGATCTTCGAGAAGGAAGATCCCGCGCCGTTTCTCGAGCACGTCAACGGCATTTTGGTGCCCGGCGGCTTCGGCCAGCGCGGCGCGGAAGGAAAGATCAAGGCGGCGCAATTCGCACGCGAGCGCGACGTGCCGTATTTCGGCATCTGCTTCGGCATGCAGATGGCGGTGATCGAGGCCGCGCGAAATCTCGTCGGTATCGAGGATGCCAACTCCACCGAATTCGGTCCGACCAAGGAGCCGCTGGTCGGCCTGATGACGGAGTGGCTGCGCGGCAACGAGCTCGAGAAGCGCTCGCAGGCCGGCGACCTCGGCGGCACGATGCGGCTAGGGGCCTATCCGGCAACGCTCAATCGCGGCAGCCGCGTCTCAGAGGTCTATGGCGGCGCCACCGAAATCTCCGAGCGTCACCGCCACCGCTACGAGGTGAACACCGCCTACAAGGACCGCCTCGAGCAGCATGGCCTAAAATTCTCCGGCCTGTCGCCCGACGGCGTGCTGCCGGAGATCGTCGAGTACGAGGATCACCCCTGGTTCATCGGCGTCCAGTTCCACCCCGAGCTGAAGTCGCGCCCCTTCGAGCCGCACCCGCTGTTCGCCTCGTTCATTCAGGCGGCGATGGTGCAATCGCGGCTGGTCTAGACCCCTCAGCTCGCTTTCTTGACGATCTTACGGAGAGCGGCATCGATCCTCGATTGCCAGCCAGATCAATCCGTCCCGGCAACATCGGCGTCGCAAGCTCGGGCGAAAGCAATCCCGTGACAACTTTCATCTGCGGCCGCCGCGTCAGCCTGTAGACGGCCGCGGGTGGTACGTTCAGCACCGCCCGATCCACCAGCTTGGCGCGCAGGCCCAGCCGGTCGAGCACCGGGCGCGGCACCAGGCAGCTCATGCCGTAAGTGAACTGATAGAAGGCGCCGCCGGGGCGGATGTAGCTGAATGCGCCGCTGACAATCGAGACGACTTTGCGCATTGACATGTTGAGCAGCGGCAATCCGCTCACCACGGCGCCGACCGGCGCGCCCTCATAAAGGCGATGCGTGGTGAGCCGCGCCGCATCGATCCACAATATGCGCGCCCCCGGGAAAGCGCACCTGCAGCAGCTTCATGAAATCGGAGCCGTATTCGACCAGCGTGAGGTCTTCCTGGCGCACGCCGCGCTTCAACAGCTTGTAGGTGAACGCGCCGGTACCGGGACCGAGCTCGAGGATGGGGCCGGTCGAAGCGTCGATCTCGCGCGTGATGAGATCCGCCAGCGCCGCGCTCGACGGCGCGATCGCACCGACCTGACGCGGTGCCGACATCCAGGCGAGGAAGAACGAGAGAAAATCGTTGGGCATGCGCACTCCGGCATTTTGCTTCGCGCCTCGCAAATCAGAGGCGGCTCACAATCTCAGGGGAGTGCATTGCGGCAGCATTGCGTAGGTGATGCGGACCAAGATCACTTGCGGATCGCGGCAATGTGATCCGGAAGCATGCGCCGCCGTTCGCTCCGTCCAGCACCGAGACGTCGCCGCCATGCAGCAGCACGATCTCGCGAACCATGTTGAGGCCGAGGCCGGCGCCGCGGTCCAGCGGCGTGAGCCGATAAAATGGCTCGAAGATCGTCTCGCGTTGCTCGGGCGGAATGCCCGCGCCCTCGTCGGTGACTTCGATGCATGCGGGCTTGCTGACGCGGACGCCGATCGTGCCGCGGCGCGGGCCGTGCTGGATGGCATTCTGCACCAGGTTGGTCAGGGCGCGTTCGAGCGCGATCGTGTCGCCGAGTGTCTCGATCGGTGTTTCCGGTGCGTCGAGCGCCAGCTCATAGCCCGCGGCGATGGCAAGCGGGGCCAGCTCGGCGGCGACGCCCTGGGCGATTGCGACGAGGTTGATCCGTGCGAAAGGGTGCCCGCAGCGGTCGAGCCGCTGGATATCGAGCAATTGCTCGGCGAGCGTGGCGAGCCGCGCGGCATCCTCGATCAGGCGGGTCTTGTCTGGTCCCGGCGGAAGCGACTCCAGGCGCGTGTTCAGGATCGCGATCGGCGTGCGCAGCTCGTGCGCGGCATCGGCGACGAAGCGCTTGTGCCGGGCATAGCCTTCGTCGAGCCGCGCCAGTGCGTCATTAACGGCGGTCACGAGCGGCACGACCTCGAGCGGAATCTGGTCCACCGACAGTCGCGCGCCGCGCTGATGAATGTCGATGCGACGCGCCTGATCGGCCGTCGTGTCGAGCCCTCTGAAGGCGCGCCGCACGATCATCGGAGTAGCGATCAACGTCGCCGTTCCCATCAGGAGCAGGCCGGGCAGGGCGATGCCGAGAAACATCAGCGAGGTCATGAGCACCGCCTTGGCGCCGGTTAGCGTGCCCTGCGTCGCCGTAATGACCTGCACATTGCCGGCGTCGGCATCGACGCGCTTCAGCCGCGCCGGGGCTTTGCGTGGATCGTCCTCGAAAAGCTGCCAGCCGAGCCGCGCCTGGCTGATGTGGTCGAGCGCCCCGCCGATCGTGGCGAATTCGGCCGGCACGGCGCCTTCGCTGAGCGAATGGCCCTCTCTGTCACGGACCAGGAACACAGGTCGGGCGTCTCCGCGCGCAGCTGTTTCAGCTCCGGCGTCGCGCGCAGCATCAGGCCGCCCTGTGCGTCGCGGGTCAGCGCATGCTGCACGGCGTCGATGACACGGTCCTCGTCGCGCGCGGCGAGCACGAAGCCGGAGGCGCATAGCGCCGTGATGATGACGGCCACCAGCGCGACGAGCAGCGCGGCCTGGAGCGACAGCAGGCGCCAGCTCAGCCGCGAGCGCAGGCAATAGGGATCGGCGTGCCTGCTCACGGCAGCTTCTTCAGGAGATAGCCGACGCCGCGAATGCCGTGGATGTCGACACCCGCATCCGCCTCGGCAAGCTTGCGGCGCAGCCGCGATATGTGGGTATCCAGCGCGTTCGACTGGATTTCGTCGTCGAAATTGTAGACGGCCTCTTCCAGCGCCGAGCGCGGACGGTCCGGCCCATGCGGCGGATCAGCGCTTCGAGCACCAGCAACTCGCGGCGCGACAGCTCGAACGTGTGGCCGTCGATGCTCGCCTCGCGATGGCCGACATCGAAGGCGAGGCGGCCGGCGCGGATGACATCCGGCGTGAGGCCGGCGGGCCGCCGCAACACCGCGCGCAGACGCGCGAGCAATTCCTCGACCGCGAAAGGCTTTGCCAGATAGTCGTCCGCGCCGCTGTCGAGCCCGGCGACACGGTCGGCGAGCTCGCCGCGGGCCGTCAGGACGATGATGGCACGCCGTCGGCGCGCGCCCTTAGCTTAGGGATCAGGGCAAGGCCGTCACCGTCCGGTAGCTGGCGGTGAGCAGGGCTGCGGCGTGGACTTCGGCGGAAAGCGCTTCCTCCGCTTCGCAGAGCGTCGGCACGTGGTCCACCACCATGTCGTAGCGCTTCAAGGCCGATGCCAGCGCGCCCGCCATCTCCGCCTCATCCTCGACGAGCAAAATTCGCATGATCTCGCACCTGAGCCTCAACAAGCCATTCTAGCCGCCGTATCATTGCGGCAGCATTGCGGGAACCGGCTGCGACGCAGTGACAGTGAAGGGAGCACCAGCCATGCGCGGAACGCCGCCGGGGCGGTCGGGTGAGGCTCAAGACAGCACCACGGCCAATCGCTATAACCGCTGCGCTTGATCAGGGAGGAACATGAATGATCTTCGAAATGCGCCAGTATCGCTGCGTGCCTGGCCGTTTGCCGGCGCTCTTGAAGCGGTTCGAGACGGTCACGCTGAAGCTCTGGGAGAAGCACGGCATCAAGCAGGCCAGCTTCTTCACGACGCTGATCGGTGAGTCCAACCAGGAGCTGACCTATTTTCTGGCCTGGGAGACCCTCGCCGAGCGCGAGAAGAAGTGGGGCGCGTTCATGGCCGATCCGGATTGGCTCGAGGCGCGGGCCAAGTCGGAAGCCGACGGCCAGATCGTCGCCAACATCGTCAGCCAGATACTGACGCCGACCGCTTTCTCGGCGGTGAAGTAACGAGCTTGGCGCAGCGGGGAACCTTGGTGCAACCCTGATATTCGAACGGTCCCGGCCGAAGAGGGTTGATCCGACCCTCATCGCCGCTATGGTCGCGCCGAAATGAGGGATTTGCCTTGAGCTCTTCGAATTCAGCGGCTCCCGCCGTCACCATTGGCAAGGTCAAATTCGGCAATGACCTGCCGATCTCGGTTATTGCCGGGCCGTGCCAGCTCGAGAGCCGCCAGCATGCGCTGGAGGTCGCCTCCGCGCTGAAGGAGATCGCCGCGCGGCTGAACATCGGCCTCGTCTACAAGACCTCGTTCGACAAGGCCAACCGCACCAGCGCGTCCGCTGCGCGCGGGCTGGGCCTCGCGCAATCGCTGCCGATCTTCGCGGAAATCCGCTCCTCGCTCGGCTTGCCGGTGCTGACCGACGTGCACGAAGCCGCGCAATGCGCCGAGGTGGCGGAGGCCGTGGACATCCTCCAGATACCCGCCTTCCTGTGCCGGCAGACCGACCTGCTTCTTGCAGCGGCCGCGACCGGGAAGGTCGTGAACGTCAAGAAGGGCCAGTTCCTGGCGCCTTGGGACATGGCGAATGTCGTGACCAAGATCACGGGTGCGAACAATCCCAATGTGCTCGTTACCGAACGCGGCGCCTCGTTCGGCTACAACACGCTGGTTTCCGACATGCGCGCATTGCCGATCCTGGCGCGCACAACCGGCGCGCCTGTGATCTTCGACGCCACCCATTCGGTGCAGCAGCCGGGCGGGAAGGGGACTTCCTCGGGCGGCGATCGCGAATTCGTGCCGGTGCTGGCACGTGCGGCTGTTGCCGTTGGCGTTGCCGGCGTCTTCATCGAAACCCATCCCGACCCCGACAGCGCGCCCTCCGATGGTCCCAACATGGTGCCGCTGCGCGAGTTCGAAGGGCTGATTGCCAAGCTGATCGCGTTCGACGCACTCGCAAAGAACCCGGGCTAATGCAGCGAGGCGAGGCGCGGCCGCAGGATCACGGCTTGCCAACAGCACTCTACGTCATATCGGGCGCAAGCTTCGCCGCAGCGCTGTCGGCACGCGCGCTCGATCCGGTGCTGCCGCACGTCGCCGAAGATTTTGGCGTCAGCATCGCGACCGCCGCGGGCTTTGCCGCGGTGTTCGCCTTCACCTTCTCGATCATCCAGCCCATCATCGGCGCCGCCGCCGATCTATTCGGCAAGACGCGGCTGATGATCGGCTGCCTCGCGCTGCTCGGCCTTGCCAACATCCTGGGCGCGCTCTCGACCTCGTTCTCGGTTCTGTTTGCGACCCGCATCCTCGCCGGTATCGGCTCGGGCGGCGTGTTTCCGGTGGCGCTGAGCCTGACCAGCGATCTCGTTGGGCCGGAGAGACGCCAAGTCGCGATCAGCCGCACGCTTGCAGGCGCGATGACCGGCAATCTGCTTGGCGCCTCGGCCTCCGGGCTGATTGGCGATTTCCTCGGTTGGCGCGGCGTGCTGGCGGTGCTCGGCGTGCTGGTGATCGCCGCCTCGATCGCGGTCGGGGCCGGCTTTCACGGCGCCAAGGTCAAGCATCCGCCGAAGACCAGCCTGTCGGCACTGAAGGCCGGCTATCGCACCATTTTCACCAATCCGAACGCGTATGTCTGCTACTCGGCCGTGTTCATCGAAGGCTGCTGCGTGCTCGGCCTGTTTCCCTACATCGCCTCGTTCCTGTTCGAGCTCGGGCAGACCTCGCTCTCGATCGCCGGCATCGTCATCGCGGGCTTTGCGGTCGGCGGCTTGTTCTACACGCTGACGGTGTCGCGCCTGCTGCCGCGGCTAGGGATGAAGGGCATGATGATCGCGGGCATGACGCTGGTTGCCTCACAGCTCATGGCCGTCGCATTCGGCCCACGCTGGGAAGTGCAGGCACTCAATCTCGTCGTGATGGGGTGGGGCTTCTACATCGCCCATGGTTGTCTCCAGGTCTTCGCCAGCGAGCTCTCGGTCGAAGCGCGCGCCACCGCACTGTCGCTGCATTCGTTCTTTTTCTTCATGGGGCAGACCGTGGGGCCGCTCGCCTATGGCTTCGGGCTCCAGCATGCTGGCAAAACGCCGACGCTGGTCGCGAGCGCCGGGATCATGGTGGTGCTGGGCTTCGTCTGCGCCCGGCTGCTCAAGCCGCGCGCACCGGCGGATGCGCGGGCCTGAACAAGACGTTCAGGCCGCGCCAAGCTGGACAACAGGACGCTATCCCCGCCCGCGATAAGGCGCGACGCCTTGCTCGGGCACCCACAGGCCCTTGGGCACACGGCCGGTCTGCCAGAAAACATCGATCGGGATGCCACCGCGCGGATACCAATAACCGCCGATGCGCAGCCATTTCGGCTTGATCTCGCTCGCGATGCGCTTGCCGATCATCACCGTGCAGTCCTCGTGGAAAGCGCCGTGATTGCGGAAGCTCGCAATGTAGAGCTTGAGCGACTTCGACTCCAGCAGCCATGGGCCCGGCGCGTAGTCGATCATCAGATGCGCGAAATCCGGCTGGCCCGTAACCGGGCACAGCGAGGTGAATTCCGGCACGGTGAAGCGCACCAGATAGTCGGTGCCGCTCTGCGGATTGGGCACGCGATCGAGCTGGGCTTCTTCCGGTGTGTGCGGCCACTCGACCGCGCGGCCAAGCTGCAGGGATTTGTTCGCCATCGTCGTCACATCCTGTTTCGGATGCCGGGATGGACGCAAATGTCGCTGTCGTCAACCGGCCGCGATGGTGTGGATCATGACGATCCGGTCGTTGCCGGACTCACAACCCCACAGCTCGCCCGGCCTGCCGTCGAGCTGTCGCACATTGGCATTGGCCTTATTGCTGGCGAAGACGTTGAACCGCTCGGTTGTGGGATCGAAACGGACGATGGCGTTGGCGGAGAAATCGCTCAGCCAGACCTTGTCCTTATCGTCGACATAGACTGCGTAGGGCCGGGGGCGCTCGCCCGGCAGCTTCCAGGTCTTCCAAGAGCCGTCCGCGGGATCGTGCACCGAGACATGGCCGCTGTTCCACTCGCTGACCCAGATCCGGCTGTTCGAATCGGACCACACCCGCCGCGAGCCTTGGTTCGGCGTCGGCGGCTCGACCACGCTCGCATTGCCGCTCGCGCGGTCAATCTTCGCGATGTAGCTCCCAGCGAGCGAGGCGTACCAGATGCCCCCGTCGGGAGTGACCGTGATGCCGTACGGGCCAACGCCCTTGGGGGCCTTGAACACATTCATCTCGCCAGACTTCGGCACGAGCCGGCCGTAATAGCCGGACTGGCCGGTGAACCAGTACGTGCCGTCCTTGTCGAACACGCCGGTGTTGAGATTGGCGGCGGCGAACTTTTCGGGCAGGCGGAACAGCGTGACCTTGAGATCGCCGGGGTCGACCCGCGCAATTGCGTTCTGGCCGCCCTCAGTGATCCATGGCGCGCCGTCGGGACCGATGGTCACCCCGTGCGGGGCAGCACCCTGGCCGAGGCTGACCGTCTTGAAGGTGCCATCCTTGGGGTCGAGCCTGCCGAGCATGCCCTTGCCCTGCGCGGTGAACCACACTGTGCCGTCAGGGGCGGGCGTCAGATCATGCAGGCCGATGCCGGCACTGATCGGGAAATACTTTGTCCGGAACGGGCCTTCCTGCGCGAAACCTGGGCGGATGGCAAGCAGGGCGGCGCTCGAGACAAGAAACTCGCGGCGATTCATGGCGTTACCCCGACTGTTTCAGGTTGAGGTTGGACGCGCAGATCAGATGCCGTGGAGCATAATCTGAGGGGCTTCACGCGTCAGTCGAAGCCGGCTGTCCAAGCGTTCACATTTGCTTGCGCTCCGTGTAAGACCCGCGACACCGATCAGCCCTAACGAACGGAAGTGCACATCATGACCGCCATCATCGACATCATCGGCCGCGAAATTCTCGATAGCCGGGGCAATCCCACTGTCGAAGTCGATGTCGTGCTCGAAGACGGCGCACTGGGCCGCGCCGCGGTGCCGTCGGGGGCTTCCACCGGCGCCCATGAAGCGGTGGAACTGCGCGACGGCGACAAGGCCCGCTATCTTGGCAAGGGCGTCTCCAAGGCGGTCGGCGCCGTCAACGGCGAGATCTTCGAGGCCCTCAGCGGCCTCGATGTCGAGCAGCAGGCCCAGATCGATCAGATCATGATCGACCTCGACGGCACGCCGAACAAGAGTCGCCTCGGCGCAAACGCCATTCTCGGGGTGTCGCTGGCCTGCGCCAAGGCGGCCGCGAACTCGCTGGACATGCCGCTCTATCGTTATGTCGGCGGCACCTCGGCGCGCCTGTTGCCGGTGCCGATGATGAACATCATCAATGGTGGCGTGCACGCCGACAACCCGATCGACTTCCAGGAATTCATGATCCTGCCGGTCGGCGCATCGAGCTTTGCCGAGGGCCTGCGCTACGGCGCCGAAGTCTTCCATACGCTGAAGTCGGAGCTGAAGAAGGCCGGCCACAACACCAATGTCGGCGACGAGGGTGGCTTCGCGCCGAACCTGCCGTCGGCCGATGCCGCGCTCGACTTCATCATGAACGCGATCGGCAAGGCCGGCTTCAAGGCCGGCTCCGACATCGTGCTCGGCCTCGATTGCGCCTCGACCGAGTTCTTCAAGGACGGCAAATACGCCTATGAAGGCGAGGGCAAGACCCGCTCGATCTCCGAGCAGGCGAAGTACCTTGCCGACCTCGTCTCGCGCTATCCGATCGTGACCATCGAGGACGGCATGTCGGAGGACGACATGGACGGCTGGAAGGAGCTCACCGACCTCATCGGCAAGAAGTGCCAGCTGGTCGGCGACGATCTCTTCGTCACCAACGTCAAGCGCCTCGCCGAAGGCATCAAGGCGGGCAGGGCCAATTCGATCCTGATCAAGGTCAACCAGATCGGCACGCTGACCGAGACGCTCGCCGCGGTCGAGATGGCGCACAAGGCCGGCTACACCTCGGTGATGTCGCACCGCTCGGGCGAGACCGAGGATTCCACCATCGCCGATCTCGCGGTCGCCACCAATTGCGGTCAGATCAAGACCGGCTCCCTTGCGCGGTCCGACCGCACCGCCAAGTACAACCAGCTGCTGCGCATCGAGCAGCAGCTCGGCAAGCAGGCGCTCTACGGCGGCAGGGCGGCACTGAAGGCGCTGGCTTAAGCCGGCGCTTCGACCTGCGAAACGACGAACAGGGGAGGATCGACATGAGCGACGGCAACACCGGACTGCAATTGCGTTCGCTGATCAAGGCGAGCGGTGAGCTGGAAATCTCGCTGATCGTGGTGCCGACCCCCGAGCCTGCCGCGGACGAGGTCGTCGTCCGCGTGGAGGCGGCGCCGATCAATCCGTCCGACCTCGGGCTCCTGATCGGCGCGGCCGACATGAGCACGGCGAAAGCTTCGGGCAGCAAAGACGCTCCCGTCATTACCGCGAAGGTGCCGGAGGGCGCGATGGGAGCCATGGCGGGCCGGCTCGACCAGTCGATGCCGGTCGGCAACGAAGGCGCCGGCGTCGTCGTCAGGACCGGCTCGTCGGATGCCGCCAAGGCGCTGATGGGCAAGACTGTCGCCATGATCGGCGGTGCGATGTATTCGCAATATCGAACGCTGAAGGTGAGGGAGTGCCTGCCGCTGCCTGAGGGCACGACGCCGGCCGAAGGCGCCTCTTGCTTCGTCAATCCGCTCACCGCGCTCGGCATGACCGAGACGATGCGGCGCGAAGGTCACAAGGCGCTGGTGCACACCGCGGCTGCCTCCAATCTCGGCCAGATGCTCAACAAGATCTGCATCAAGGACGGCATCCCGCTGGTCAACATCGTGCGCAGCAAGGAGCAGGCCGACATCCTGCACAAGATCGGCGCCAAATACGTGGTCGATTCCACCGCGCCGAGCTTCCTCGGCGATCTCACCAATGCGCTGGTCGAGACCGGCGCCACCATCGCCTTCGACGCCATCGGCGGGGGCAGGCTGGCCGGCGACATCCTCAACTGCATGGAAGCGGCAATCAACAAGACCGCGAAGGAGTACAGCCGTTACGGCTCCAACGTGCACAAGCAGGTGTACGTCTATGGCGCGCTCGACACGCGGCCGATCGAGCTGCCGCGCGGCTTCGGCATGGCCTGGGGCGTCGGCGGCTGGCTGCTGTTTCCGTTCCTGATGAAGATCGGGCAGGCGGACGGCGCCAAGCTGCGCCAGCGCGTCCTCGACGAATTGAAGACCACCTTCGCCAGCCATTACACCAAGGTGGTCTCGCTTGCCGAGGCGCTCGATCCTGCCAACATTGCCGTGTACGCCAAACGCGCCACCGGCGAAAAATTCCTCATCAACCCGAATAAATAATCGTGATGTACGACGGCACATCACCGAAAGAAGGACTTGCCTTCTGAGCGAACCGGGGGATTATTCCCGCCGCCGTTGAAAGCGGAAAAACCGCAAGGCGCTCAGAAGGGGATCTGCATGACCGACCTCAATCGCCGTCACCTGCTTGCAGGCGCCGCCGCCCTCAATGCGGCTGCCGTTACCGGGCTTGGACCGACCGCCGCCGATGCCTCAGTGCCGCCGGCCGGGACGCAGGCGCCGGGCTTCTATCGCTACAAGGTCGGCAGCTTCGAGTGCACCTCGATCAATGACGGTGCGCGCACCTTCCCGATGCCGGACAAGTTCGTCGTCAACGTGCCGAAGGACGAGGCGCTGGCCGCAGGCGAGGCGGCCTACATGCCGAAGGGCATGGTCACGGTGCCCTTCAACCCGCAGCTCATCAATACCGGCTCCAAGCTGGTGCTGATCGATACCGGCAACGGCATCGCGAATTTCGAGCCGAGCAAGGGCGCCGTCGGTCGCACGCTGCAAAATCTCCAGGCCGCTGGCGTCGATCCCAAGAACATCGACGTCGTGCTGCTCTCGCATCTTCATCCCGACCACACCAACGGCATCCGCCTCGCCGACGGCGCGCTCGCCTTCCCGAATGCGGAGATCATGGTGCCGGGTAAGGACTGGGAGTTCTGGACCAGCGGGGACAACGCCGCAAAGGCCGAGTCCAATGCGATGATGAAGAATTATTTCGCCAACGTGAAGAAGACCTTTGCCGGCCTCGAGTCCAAGGTCACCAAGTACGAGTGGGGCAAGGAGGTCGCACCCGGCATCACCTCCATTGCGACGCCGGGTCACACGCCCGGCCACACCTCGTTCGCGGTCGCATCGGGCGATGCGAAGGTGCTGATCCAGTCCGATGTCACCAACATTCCGGAATTCTTCCTGCGCAATCCGGACTGGCACGTGATGTTCGACACCGATGCCGCGCTGGCGCAGGCGACCCGCCACAAATTCTACGACATGGCGGCGGCCGAGAGGGCGAGCGTGGTCGGCTTCCACTTCTCCTTCCCCTCGATCGGCCATGTCGAGAAGGACGGCGCAAAATATCGCCTGGTCCCATCGGCGTGGAATCCAACGATCTGATCTGGGTTAGTCTCGTCCAGACGTTCGCGCGAACGATCGGGCCGCGGCTTGGCGGCCTGACTGTTTTGGCCAAAAGGTCAAAGGACGCGATTTCCCCAGAAGAGCCGAGGGCATTTCACGAAACACAGCGTTTCCAAATCGAGCTAGTTCATGCACTTGCATCCATCGGTCCGGATGGCTTAAGTGCCTTCCCGGCACTCTCGCTTAAAATCCCAAGGACACATCATGGCCTACAACATCGTCACGATCGCCGGCAGCCTGCGCAAGGACAGCTTTTCGCTCAAGATCGCCAATGCCCTCGCCAAGCTCGCACCTAGCTCGCTTAAGCTCGAGGTCGTCACGCCGGCGGGCATTTCCTTCTTCAACCAGGACTTCGAGGGCGCGCCGCCCGCCGACTGGCTGGCCTTCCGCGAGAAGCTTCAGAAGTCCGACGGCGTCATCTTCGTCACGCCCGAATACAACCGCTCCATTCCCGGCGCGCTGAAGAACGCCATCGACGTCGCCTCGCGGCCCTATGGCAAGAGTTCGTTCAACGGCAAGCCGGTCGGCATCATCTCGAATTCACCGGGGCCGCTCGGCGGGGTCAGCGCGGCCAAGCATTTGCAGACCATCCTGCCTGGTATCAGCGGCCCAATCATGCAGCAGCCGGAGGCCTATCTGAACGCCGTCGGCGACGCCTTCGATGCCGAGGGCAATCTGACAAAGGAGTCGCTGAAGCCGGTGCTCCAGGCCTATCTCGACGCGTTCGCGGCGCACGTGGCGAAGCATCACGGCTAATCCAAATCGCTGGCGGCCAGACGCCAGGTCCTCATCCTTGAGGAGGCGCGTCAGCGCCGTCTCGAAGGATGGCCGCGGGGACAGCGGGGCCTTCATGGTTCGAGACGGCCACTATGCGGCCTCCTCACCATGAAGGTCAGATCCTCGTCAGCTAGGGCCGATTAGCACTCCCTTAACCAACCTGTCCCATCTTCCCAAGATGGTCTCCCGCGCGCGCCTGAAATCGATCCTGACCGGCCTTGCCCTGTATGCGATGGCGGCGGCCATCGTCGGCTATTTCGGCGTCAACGCCTACACCGGCAAATACGGCCTCAATGCCCGCCAGGAGCTCGATCAGGAGATCATCGCCCTGACCAGCGAACTGGCGCAGCTCAAGCGCGAGCGCGCCCGGAGCGAGCAGCGCGTCTCTTTGCTGCGCACGTCGAGGATTGATCCTGACATGCTGGACGAGCGGGCGCGCTACCAACTCGACTATGTCAATCCGCATGATCTCGTTCGGATGGTCCCGGCGAAATAGCGTTCTCGCTGCCGAGCGGCTCGTGACATGATCGGCCGTTGTGTCTTGGTCGAAACGGTCGGGCGTCGGGCGTGAGTCCCAAAAGATGATGCTCGATCACGACCAGCAGACCAAGAAGCTCCCGAAGAGGGTCGGATTCTTCTGATTGGGCAAACGGAGAGGCGGCGTCATTTCGGCATCGCCCGTTCTGCCCATTTCTTGACGCGGTCACGAATCTGCGCGTGCGGCAGCCTTGCATCGATTTGTTGCCCGATCGGCGCCAAAGATTTTCCAATATTACGATCACGTTGCAGTGCGGCATAATGAAAGTCGTGCCATATCGCCGCGGTGCTTTCCAATGGTGTTTGACTTGGGTTAGAGAGGGCGAAAGTTTTCTCTGACCCGGAATTCCCATGGCCGCACCCAAGAAAGCCGCCGCAAGCACTCCACAGGACAAGGCCGACGGCGGTTCGCCCCCGGAATTCACCAGGGAGCAGGAGCTTAAGGCGCTCCGCGACATGCTCCTGATCCGGCGCTTCGAGGAAAAAGCTGGCCAGCTCTACGGCATGGGCGCGATCGGCGGCTTCTGCCACCTCTATATCGGCCAGGAGGCCGTGGTGGTCGGCATGCAGATGGCCCTGAAAGAGGGCGATCAGGTTATCACCGGCTATCGCGATCACGGCCACATGCTCGCCACCGGCATGGACGCCAACGGCGTGATGGCCGAGCTCACGGGCCGCCGCGGCGGCTATTCCAAGGGCAAGGGCGGCTCCATGCACATGTTCAGCAAGGAGAAGCACTTTTACGGCGGCCACGGCATCGTCGGCGCGCAGGTCTCGCTCGGCACTGGTCTCGCCTTCGCCAATCACTATCGCGGCAATGACAATGTCAGCGTCACCTATTTCGGTGACGGCGCGGCCAACCAGGGTCAGGTCTATGAGAGCTTCAACATGGCGGAGCTCTGGAAGCTGCCGGTGATCTACGTCATCGAGAACAACCGCTACGCTATGGGCACCTCGGTCTCGCGCGCCTCGGCGCAGCAGGACTTCTCCAAGCGCGGCGCCTCCTTCAACATTCCCGGCAAGCAGGTCGACGGCATGGACGTCCGCGCCGTGAAGGCTGCGGGCGAGGAGGCGGCGGCCTGGTGCCGTGCCGGCAAAGGCCCCTACATCCTGGAGATGCAGACCTACCGCTATCGCGGCCACTCGATGTCCGACCCTGCAAAATATCGCACGCGCGAGGAGGTCGAGAAGATCCGCCACGACCAGGACCCGATCGAGCAGGTACGTAACCGCCTCCTGGCGGCCAAGGTCAGCGAGCAGGATCTGAAGGCGATCGACGCCGAGGTGCGCGACGTCGTCAACGCGTCCGCCGATTTCGCCCAACATGATCCCGAGCCGGATGCCGCCGAGCTCTGGACCGACGTTTACCGCTGAACGCGCGCAAGCTTTCTTTTGGAGTCGATATGCCAATTCAAGTGCTGATGCCCGCGTTGTCGCCCACCATGGAGAAGGGCAACCTCGCCAAATGGCTGAAGAAAGAGGGCGAGACGATCAAGTCCGGCGACGTCATCGCCGAGATCGAGACCGACAAAGCGACGATGGAGGTCGAGGCGACCGATGAGGGCACGCTCGGCAGGATCCTCATTCCCGAGGGCACCGCCGACGTTGCCGTCAATACGCCGATCGCGACCATCCTCGCCGATGGCGAGAGCGCCGCCGATCTCGCGAAGGCCCCAGCGCCGGCCAAGCAGGAGAAGGCTGCGGAGTCCGCGCCGCCCGCCGCCGCCAAGTCCGAGGCCCCCCAGCCCAAGGCGGCACCGTCCGCGCCGCAGCCCGTGGCCGAGCCCGATCCGGAAGTACCCGCCGGCACTGAGATGGTGACGCAGACCATCCGCGAAGCCTTGCGCGATGCCATGGCCGAAGAGATGCGCCGCGACGGCGATGTCTTCGTGATGGGCGAAGAGGTGGCCGAATATCAGGGTGCTTACAAAGTCACGCAAGGATTGCTTCAGGAGTTCGGCGCCAAGCGCGTGATCGACACGCCGATCACCGAGCACGGCTTTGCCGGTGTCGGCGTCGGTGCCGCGATGACGGGCCTCAAGCCGATCGTCGAGTTCATGACCTTCAACTTCGCCATGCAGGCGATCGATCAGATCATCAACTCCGCGGCCAAGACGCTGTACATGTCCGGCGGCCAGATGGGCTGCTCGATCGTATTCCGCGGGCCCAATGGTGCCGCTGCGCGCGTCGCCGCCCAGCACAGCCAGGATTACTCGGCCTGGTATTCGCACATTCCCGGCCTCAAGGTGGTCGCGCCGTATTCGGCCGCCGATGCCAAGGGGCTGCTCAAGGCCGCGATCCGCGATCCCAACCCGGTGATCTTCCTCGAGAACGAGGTGCTCTACGGTCACACCGGCCAAGTGCCCAAGCTCGACGATTTCGTGATTCCGATCGGCAAGGCGCGCATCGTGCGCCCCGGCGGCCACGTCACCATCATCTCCTGGTCGAACGGCATGACCTATGCGCTCAAGGCCGCCGACGAGCTCGCCAAGGATGGCATCGAGGCCGAGGTGATCGACCTACGCACGCTGCGCCCGATGGACACCGAGACCATCATCAACTCGGTCAAGAAGACCGGTCGTGCGGTGACGGTGGAGGAGGGCTGGGCTCAGAGCGGGGTCGGCGCCGAGATCGCCGCGCGCATCATGGAGAACGCCTTCGACTATCTGGACGCGCCGGTTACGCGCGTTTCCGGCAAGGACGTGCCGATGCCCTATGCCGCGAACCTGGAGAAGCTCGCGCTGCCCTCGGCAGCGGAAGTCGTCGAGGCCGCCAAAGCCGTCTGCTACAGGTAGACCATGGCGGGCCCCAAGGAGCAGCCACTGCCGCCCGATGTCATGACGCGCGAGGACGCGGTCGAGATCCTGCGTGTGTTCGTGTTGGACGGTGGGCTGTCGATGGCGTTCCAGCGCGCCTTCGAGGAGCCCGACATGTGGGGCCTGCTGCTCGTCGATCTGGCGCGCCATGCCGCGCGCGCCTATGCGCGCGAGAGCGAATACACCGAGGAGGATGCCTTGAACCGGATTCTGGAGATGTTCCAGGCCGAGATCGAGCGTCCGACCGACACCGGCAGCACGACGCCACGCGGCAAGGGGCACTGACGTGGCGATCGAATCCTATCACTACGATTTCATGCTGGAGGCGATCCGCGAAGCGGAAACCTCGATCGCACAGGGCGGCCTGCCGATCGGCGCGGTGCTGACGCGCGACAACAAGATCATCGCCCGCGGTCATAACAACCGCGTGCAGGAGAACAACGTGATCCTGCACGGCGAGATGAGCTGCCTGCGCGAAGCCGGCGCGATCACGTTCCATGACACCGTCATGTACACCACCCTGTCGCCATGCTCGATGTGCGCCGGCGCGCTGGCGCTGTTCAAGGTCAAGCTGGTGGTGATCGGGGAATCCGTCACCTTCGAGGGATCCAAGGACATCCTCGACAAGTTCGGCATCCCCTGGATCGACCTTGCCGACGACCGCTCCATCACCATGATGAAGAATTGGCGTTCCAATCCCGCCAATGAGCGTCTGTGGCAGGGCGACATCGGCAACTAAACCTGGTCTGTTCGTCTTCGCTTCCGGAGACGACGTTTTGAGAAGCTCTTCGTGAGGTCAGCATGCCCATCAACATCCTGATGCCCGCTCTTTCGCCGACGATGGAGAAGGGCAACCTCGCCAAGTGGCTGAAGAAGGAAGGCGACAGGGTCAAATCCGGCGACGTCATCGCCGAGATCGAGACCGACAAGGCGACCATGGAGGTCGAGGCGATCGACGAAGGCACGATCGCCAAGATCCTGGTGCCCGAGGGCACGCAGGACGTTCCGGTCAACGACGTGATCGCGGTGCTGGCCGGCGAGGGTGAGGATGTGAAAGCCGCGGGCGCCGCGAAGCCGACCGCCTCGGCCGCACCGCCCAAGACCGCTGAGCCACCTGCTGCCGCGCCGGCACCGGCACCTGCACCGGCCGCACCCAAGGCGGCGCCGGCTGCCGCCGCACCGGCTCCGCCGGCTGCAGCTCCCGCCGCGCAGGGCAACGGCCATGGCGGCCGCGTGTTCTCATCGCCGCTCGCGCGCCGTATCGCGAAGGAAGCCGGCATCGATGTGGCGATGGTCACGGGCACTGGCCCGCACGGCCGCGTGGTCGCGCGTGACGTCGAGCAGGCCAAGTCCGGCAAGGGCCTCAAGGCTCCCGCCGCAGCACCGTCTGGGGCGCCCTCGATCGCGCCGACCATGTCTGACAAGCAGATCCTGTCGCTGTTCGAGCCGGGCTCCTACGACATCGTCCCGCATGATGGCATGCGCCGCACCATCGCGCAGCGCCTGACCGCATCGATCCAGAACGTCCCGCACTTCTATCTCACCATCGATTGCGACATCGGCAAGCTGCTGGCCGCGCGCGAGGAGATCAATGCGGCTGCTCCCAAGGACAAGGAGAAGAAGCCGCTCTACAAGATCTCGGTCAACGACTTCGTCATCAAGGCGATGGCGGTCGCACTCCAGAAGATCCCGAACTGCAATGTCAGCTGGACCGAAAGCGGCATGGTCAAGCACCACCATTCCGACGTCGGCGTTGCCGTCGCGATGCCAGGCGGCCTGATCACGCCTATCATCCGCAAGGCCGAGGCCAAGACGCTCTCGACCATCTCCAACGAGATGAAGGACTTTGCCGCGCGCGCCCGCTCGCGCAAGCTGAAGCCCGAGGAATACCAGGGCGGCACCACGGCCGTCTCCAACCTCGGCATGTACGACATCAGTCACTTCACCGCGGTGATCAATCCGCCGCACGCGACCATCCTCGCGGTCGGCACCAGCGAAGAGCGTCCCGTCGTGCGCGGTGGCAAGATCGAGATCGCAAACATGATGAGCGTGACCCTGTCCTGCGATCACCGCGCCATTGACGGCGCGCTCGGCGCCGAGCTGATCGGCGCGTTCAAGCAGCTGATCGAAAATCCCGTCATGATGATGGTCTGACGCGGCGAATTTGCGTCGTCATTGCGAGCGAAGCGAAGCAAATCCAGGACGTGACCGGCAGACTGGATTGCTTCGTCGCAAGAGCTCCTCGCAATGACGAGCCGTAACATTCAAGCCGGTTGAACGATGGAACGAGCGTACAGCATGGCCGATACATCCTTCGACGTCATCATCATCGGCTCCGGTCCCGGCGGCTATGTCACCGCGATCCGCGCCGCACAGCTCGGCTTCAAGACGGCGATCGTCGAGAAAGCGTATCTGGGCGGCATCTGCCTGAACTGGGGCTGTATTCCGACCAAGGCGCTGCTGCGTTCGGCCGAGATCTACCACTACATGCAGCACGCCAAGGATTACGGCCTGGCGGCGGAGAAAGTGTCTTTCGACCCGAAGGCTGTGGTGCAGCGCTCGCGCGGCGTCTCGAAACGACTCAACGACGGCGTCGGCTTCCTGATGAAGAAGAACAAGGTCAGCGTGATCTGGGGCGCGGCGTCGATCGACGCGGCCGGCAAGGTCACTGTGAGTAAATCGGACGTCGAGGCGCCGAAGGGCACGTTGGGCGAGGGGAGCTATCAGGCCAAGCACATCATCGTTGCCACCGGCGCGCGGCCGCGCGTGCTGCCCGGGCTGGAGCCGGACAAGAAGCTGGTCTGGACCTATTTCGAGGCGATGGTGCCGGAACGGATGCCGAAGTCGCTGCTGGTGGTCGGCTCCGGCGCGATCGGCATCGAGTTCGCCTCGTTCTTCCACACCATGGGCTCCGACGTCACGGTGGTCGAGGTGCTACCCCAGATCCTGCCCGTCGAGGACGCCGAGATCGCGGGCCTGGCGCGCAAGCGCCTGGAGAAGCAGGGCATCAAGATCATGTCCTCGACCAAGGTGACGAAGCTCGAGAAGAAGGCCGACAGCGTCGTCGCCACCATCGACGACGGCAAGGGCAAGCCTGTGACGACCGAGTTCGAGCGGGTGATCTCCGCTGTCGGCGTGGTTGGCAACATCGGGAATCTCGGCCTCGAAAAGCTTGGGGTGAAGACCGACCGCGGCATCATCGTGGTGGACGGCCACGGCAGGACCAACGTTCCTGGCATCTACGCCATCGGCGACGTCGCAGGTCCCCCGATGCTCGCGCACAAGGCCGAGCATGAGGGCGTGATCTGCGTCGAGGCAATCAAGGGCCTCAATCCGCATCCCGTGGACAAGAACATGATCCCGGGCTGTACCTATTGCCAGCCGCAGGTCGCCTCTGTCGGCCTGACCGAAGCCAAGGCCAAGGAAAGCGGCCGCGAGATCCGCGTCGGCCGCTTCCCCTTCGTCGGCAACGGCAAGGCGATCGCGCTCGGCGAGGACCAGGGCCTCGTCAAGGTGATCTTCGACAAGAAGACCGGACAGCTTCTCGGCGCTCATATGGTCGGCGCTGAAGTCACCGAGCTGATCCAGGGCTATGTCGTCGCCATGAACCTGGAGACCACGGAAGAAGAGCTCATGCACACGGTGTTCCCGCATCCGACGCTGTCGGAGATGATGAAGGAAGCCGTGCTGGATGCTTATGGACGGGTGCTGAATATTTGACCGCTCGCCAGGCGACCAAAGAGCTGTTTTCAAAATAAGAAGGAAACCACCCCATGCACGACAACGACAACCTCACCATCGAGCGCCCGACCTTCGTCACGCATCTCGAATGCGCGATGGAAGGCGATCATTACGCGGCCGACCAGGTCCACAATCTCTCCAAGGCCGGCAAGCCGCTGCTGGTCCGCTACGACCTCGCTGGGGCGAAGAAGGCGCTGACCAAGGACGCTTTGGCCCAGCGTCCCGCCGACATGTGGCGCTACCGGGAGCTGCTGCCGGTCCGCAAATGCAAGGACATCGTCTCGCTCGGCGAAGTCACGACGCCGCTGATCCGGCTGCCGAAGCTCGGCGCCAAACTCGGCGGTGGCGAGATCATCGTGAAGGATGAGGGACGGCTGCCGACCGGCTCGTTCAAGGCGCGCGGCCTCGTGATGGCGGTGTCGATGGGCAAGGCGCTCGGCATCAAGCACATGGCGATGCCGACCAATGGCAACGCCGGCGCCGCGCTGGCGGCTTATGCGACCTCCTGCGGCATCAAGACAACGATCTTCTGCCCGGCCGATACGCCCGAGGTGAATGTCAGCGAAATCGAGCTCCAGGGCGCGACCGTCTATCGCGTCAACGGCTATATCGACGATTGCGGCAAGATCGTCGGCGAGGGGAAAGCAAAAGTCGGCTGGTTCGATACGTCGACGCTGAAGGAGCCGTACCGCATCGAGGGCAAGAAGACGATGGGCCTCGAGCTTGCCGAGCAGCTCGGCTGGGACGTGCCCGACGTGATCTTCTATCCGACCGGCGGCGGCACCGGCCTGATCGGCATGTGGAAGGCGTTCGACGAGCTCGAGAAGATCGGTTTCATCGGGTCCAAGCGTCCGCGCATGGTGGCGGTGCAGGCCTCTGGCTGCGCGCCGATGGTGCGGGCCTATGACGCCGGCACCGAGCATGCTACGCGGTGGGAGGATGCCCACACCATCGCCTCCGGCATTCGCGTGCCGCAGGCGATCGGCGATTTCCTGATCCTGCGCGCGGTGCGGCAGAGCAAGGGTTTTGCCATCGCGGTCGACGACGACAAGATCTCGTCGGCGCTGAGCGAGGTTGCGCGCGAGGAGGGGCTGCTGTTGTGCCCCGAGGGCGCCGCCACCTACGCTGCCTACAAGCAGAGCCTTGCCGATGGCCGTGTCAGCAAGACCGACCGCGTCATGCTGTTCAACTGTGCGACCGGGCTGAAATATCCATTGCCGCCGGTCACCCGGACGCTCGATCGCCACAAGCCGATCGACTACACGCAGTTCTAGCGCGGCAATACGCCACGAATGATCCCTCTTCCCGTACGCGGGCAGAGGGTCAAAATGACAATGACGCTGGGGAGAGGACCATGAAGGCCGCTTGGGCTGCGCTGATTGCCATTCTCGCTGTTGCAGGCGCCGCGCGCGCTGAGGACTATCCCACGCGTCCCATCACCATCATCGTGCCGTTCGCGGCCGGTGGGCCGTCGGATGCAATGGCGCGGGTGCTTGCGGAGCGCATGCGCGTATCGCTTGGCCAGCCCGTGGTGATTGAGAACGTCACCGGCGCAGGCGGCTCGATCGGCGTCGGCCGCGCCGTGCAATCACCGCCGGACGGCTACACCATCTCGTTCGGTCATCTCGGCACCCACGTCGCCAACGGTGCCGTCTACAAGCTCAAATACGACCTCGTCGCCGACCTCGAGCCGGTGGTGCTGTTGCCGAGCAATCCGATGATTGTGGTCAGCAAGAACGCAGTGCCGGCGACCTCGCTGAAGGAGCTCATTGAATGGCTGAAGTCGCGGCCATCGCCGCCCACGGCAGGCACGGCCGGCGCGGGCTCCGGCAGCCACATCGCCGGCGTCTATTTCGAGAGCGTCTCCGGCATCAAGCTGCAATACGTGCCGTATCGCGGCACAGCGCCCGCCCTCAACGATCTCATCGCCGGCCAGATCGACCTCATCGTCGACCAGACCTCCAATTCCATCAATCAGGTCCGCGCCGGCACCATCCGCGCCTACGCCATCACCGACGACAAGCGCCTGCCGTCGGCGCCGGAGATTCCGACCGCGGAGGAGGCGGGCCTGAAGGGTTTCAACATGACGCTGTGGTCAGGCATGTGGGTGCCGAAGGGCACGCCGAAGGAGGTCGTGACCAAGCTCAACGCGGCGGCCGTGGAAGCGCTGAACGATCCTGGAGTGAAGAAGCAGCTCGAAAGCCAGGGCCTGGAGATGACGCCCAAGGATCAGCTCACGCCAGAAGCGCTCGGCAACCGCCAGAAGGCGGAGATCGCAAAATGGTGGCCAATCATCAAGGCGGCGAATATCAAGGTGGATTGAGGTGGGCTGCGCTGGTGTCAGTGTCTCGCATTCGCTGATCGCCGGACAATCGCTTCATGGTTTCGTCACCTGCTGCAGCGCCACCTCCAGGCATTTCATCAGATCCGAGGCGGCAAACGGTTTACCGAGGAAACAACTTGCCCCGGCTTTAAGCGCACGCACACGCACGCTCTCATCCGGGAAAGCGGTGATGAAGATGAACGGCGTTGCCGACCCCTGCGCGCGCATCTGCGTCAGTAGATCGATTCCAGTGACCGACGGCATCTGCACGTCCGCGATCACGCACGAGGTGTCGGTCGAATCGGTCGACCTCAAAAACTCCTCGGCGGAGGCGAATGTGTGGACGATGTATCCGCGGGATTCCAAGAGATTGTTAATCGCGGCCCGCACGTAGGGATCATCGTCAAGCACAGAAATGACCGAAGCCACTGACAATGCGTCCGCTCCTCGCCCGGGAATTACGCTTGCCGTCGTACGGCCTCGCATAAACCCGCAAGGTGGACCCGTCGGTCATCATTGGAAACTCATACTTAGGTTTGTACGTCGGGCTTGCTGGGTCGAATCCCGAGCGCCTCGCTCATCCTCACCAGGTCGGCCAGCGACTTCGCCCCCATTTTCCGCATGATCTGGCCGCGATAGATCTTGACGGTGATTTCCGCCAAACCGAGCTGGGCGGCCACTTGCTTGTTCATCAGGCCCGACGTCACCAGTGACAAGACGTCCCGCTCCCGCGAGGTCAGTGACTCGAAGCGTGATCTGACGTCCGAGACGGTCTTGTAAAGATCGCGGCGCTTGCGGTCTCGCTCGATCGCGGCCTGGACCGCGTCCAGAATTTCCTGGTCGCGAACCGGCTTGGTCAGGAAGTCGATCGCGCCGCTCTTCATGGCCCGAACGGTCATGGGAATATCGCCATGACCGGTAATGAAGATGATGGGCGTATGGATATTTGCCTTGGCAAGATCGGTTTGCAGCTCAAGGCCGCTCGTTCCGGGCAGGCGGATGTCGAGCACCAGGCAACTGGGGACTTCCGGCGGCTTGGTCTGGAGGAGTTGCGGCGCCGAGCCGAATGCTTCCACCCTGAGGCCGACCGACTCGAACAGATTGGTAAGCGCACGACGCATGGACGCGTCGTCGTCGACGATGAAGACGATTGGCTGATCGCCGTCCTCCTTGGGCGAAGGCCCCGCGCGCTCGTTCACGATGCTTCCTCTCGATGGAGTGGCAGGGTGATCTGAAAAGTCGCGCCGCGCTCCTCGTTCGGTATGGCGGAAAGTCGTCCGCCGTGGGCCTCGATAATGGAGCGACAGATCGACAGGCCCATGCCCATGCCGCTGGACTTGGTGGTAAAGAACGGCATGAACAGGCGGTCCATTGCCTGTTCGCAGATGCCGACGCCGCAGTCGGAGACGCTCACCAGCACCGCGCCATCGTCGTCAACCGCTGAACGGATCGCCAGCTCGCGCGGGCGGTCATCGATGCCTTCCATGGCCTCGATGCCGTTCTTGATCAGGTTGATGAGGACCTGCTGCAATTGAATTCGATCGCCAAAGATCCTGGGCAGTGCCGACGACAGTTCCATTCGAACCGACACGGCATGGCTCGCCATCTCGCGCTGAACGAGCGCGACAGCCTCGCGCACGACCACGCTGACTTCGAGCGGAGCCATCTCGATATCGGATCGCTTGGCGAGCGCCCGAACGTGACGGATGACGTCGCTGGCACGCTTGCCGTCCTCGATGATCCATTCCACGGAGCGGCGCGCCGCCTTGAGATCGGGCGGACTGCGCTGCAGCCAGGCCAGGCAGGCGTCGGCGTTTGCGATCACGGCGGCGAGGGGCTGGTTGATTTCGTGGGCAATTGAAGCGGTCAGCTCGCCCAGCATCGTGACGCGCGTCACATGAGCGAGCTCGGCTTGCGCCTTGCGCAGCGCCTCTTCGGCGTGATCGGCCCGGATGGCCGCGGTCACGTCGGTGCAGACGCCCCGATAACCCAGAAAGGTGCCGTTGGCGTCGAAGAACGGCTTGCCGCTCGTGCGGACATAGATCGGCTGTCCGTTGCGGTCCTTGCTGCGGTAAACCAGATCGCGGAACGGGACGTGAGCATCGAGCGCCGCCCGATGTTGTCGCCATTTTTCCGGCTCGAGATCGGCGTCGGGAGCAATGTCCCAACGCGTGAGCCCGATCAGGCCCGCGGGGGCGGTGACGGTATCAGAGTGTTCCGATATGTGAGTGACGCGATGGTCTGGCCCCGTCTCCCAGAACCAGTCGGAGGCGGTTTCGGCATAGTCGCGAAAGCGCTGCTCGCTGTCACGAAGTCTGCGTTCTGCCTCCTTGGTCGCCGTGATGTCAGTCACCGACCCCACGAACTCGACGTGACCGCTCGCATCTCGCGTCGCCCGGGCGACCGCTCGGACGTACTTGACGGAACCGTCGGGCATCACCAGCCGGTATTCGTGATCGTAATCTTTCCCCTCGCGCGCCGCCCGGCCCGTGGTCCGCTGCACTGCGAGCCGGTCCTCCGGATGGATCCGCTGGAGCATGAAGGGTATCTCTGGCTTAGTCCCCTCGTCGCATTGGAAGATGCGATAGGTCTCCTTGGACCATGTGATCTCGCCGGTTGCAGCCCTCCAGCCGAAACTGCCGGTGTGGCTCAATTCCTGTGCCTGGGCGAGGTAAGCTTCGCTCTGTCGCAGCGCATTCTCCGCTTCCTTGCGCTCGGTGATGTTCTCGCAGGCGACCAGCACGATCGGCCCGCCATTGGCCCGCAGCATGGTCTTGGCATTCTCGCGCACCCATAGCACCGAGCCGTCCTTGCGAACCTTCCGGATTTCCCAAGTGTGTGACTGATCAACGGTCTCGAGGCATAGCGCGACACACGCGCGTACGAAGTCGCGATCTTCCTCGAAGAACACATCCAGCACCGATCGGCCGATCAACTCCGCGGCGGTATAGCCCAGTTGCGCCGCGCCGAACGTGTTCACGTTGATCACGGTTCCGCTCGGATCGACCATGAAATACATGACCGGGTTGTGCTCGAAGACTTGCTGCCATTGCTTGACCGCCTCCAGCAGACCGGCGTCGCTGGGCTCGCTGCGCGGTTTGGGGGTGACAACTTGCCTGACGCAGCCGACGAGCAATTGCGCGGCTGACTTCCCGAACGTTCCTGCCCGGCCCGGCTTCATCGCAGACGCTCCCGGCGCTCTCTGCGTGAACATAAGTAGAGCACGTTGGCGCCGGAGGAGCAATTCCGGCCAAAGTCGGATGCCGGTTACGACGTTGGGCTTGGAATTGGCTGCTCGCCATCCTGGTCACCTCAGCGCCGATTTTTCGCGCTCGCCGTGCAACCCGCGCATCGTGCGTGGTCTCGTTGAACGCGAGCCCGCGCGAGAGCCCCCGGGCGAGTACGGGACAAACCTAGGTATAGCTCGTCCATTCCTAGTCATGGCGACCATTTACCTCCGTACAATTGAGCGCCTGATGCCTGGCGGACTAGCCTCATGACCATCGGGAGTGTCGACCAGCCAATCGCATCGGTCGGGCGAGATCGGGTCTCAAGCGTACGGCCGAGGCCTCACGACCAAGGACGAGGCCGCCGCATTTCTCGACACCCAGCCGCGTTGCGGCAATTCACGACCCGCGTGAGGTCGAAGGGAACCAAGCAACAAGGGAGAGATCAAATGTGCAATACGTCGCAACTTCCTGAGCCTCGCTTATCCGAGTCCGAACGTTGCTCTTCAATCAAGGGCTGTGCGGTGTGTGGCGGCAAGTTTGGCCTGATCCGCTACTATTCCTGGCGCACAGCGCTCTGCTCCAAGAAGTGCGTTGATCGTTTCCGCACACGCCGCGAACGCGACCGCCGGTGGCTGTTCCGGGCTCAGGTCGCGTGAGCGCTGAACTGGAGAGCTGACTTCTAATCCAGGAGCTCGTGCGTTGAACCGCTCATGCAAGCTTCTGTGCTCGATCGTTCTCCTCGGCTCCGCTGCGACGGTCCAGGCGCAGGAGACAAGAGACGGTGCCGTTCATCGCCAGCATCCGGTCCAGGACCAGGCGCTGCACGAAAAATTCTATTCGACCTGGCACATGCCGGATAATCCGAGCCTCAGTTGCTGCAGCAGCGCCGATTGCTATCCGACTGATATCAAGTACATCGACGGCCGGCTCTATGCACGGCGCAGGGAGGACGGGAGATTCATTCTGATCCCCCCGCAAAAAGTGGAGCGAAACAGGGATAATCCGGACGGCCGAAACCATCTTTGCGCTCCACCGCCCGCACTTTCTCCGTTGGACAGCGTTTACTGCTTCGCTTTGGGAGGTGCCACGTGAGATTCGCGTTCGTATTGGTGAACGGCCGGACTCCGTTCCGGAAGACCTGGTGCATGCAGTGCTGCGAGCCGATCAGCAGCAGCTATCTCCGCGAGATTCGGACAGGTCTGCCTTACTGCGACTATCAGTGCTACGCTCTGTTCTGCGAGGCGCTCGCCAAAGATCGCGTGAGGGCGGCTTCATGAAATTCGTGGTGGTCAATCACGATCCCCCATTGCCCACCGTCACGTGCAGCACATGCTCGCGGTCAATCCGCTCCGGCTATGTCCGGCATGTGCGGACGCAGCGCCGTTACTGTGACTACGATTGCTACCGCCGCGGCGAACTCGTCACGTTGTTCATGCGATGGCCGATGCCCGGGTGGACAGAACCGGCCGCCGAGAACGTCGAGTTCGCTGGAAACATGATCGAGACGTTGGCGGTCCTGAGTGCCGTCTCGTGCTGGAGCTGCACGATACACGCCTGGACCTTCGCAAGAGCCTTGACCGGCGCATATTTGGACGGTCGCGATCTGATCACGATGGAAGGAGGTGACACCTAGCTGCGCGACTGCACGCGCGTGGAAGCCGCAGCACCGGAACCTTGCAGGCGCCGCGTTCAGCCCCGGGCGGCGTTGACTAGGGAGCAGGTGCTGCGGCCGCCACGGGTGCCGTTGCGCCAGCCTCGTGCGTGACGACGCGCTGGTCGCTCTTGCCGGCGATCATGCCGCTGTCTTCGAACCGTGCGCGGTAGACCAGCACGTTCTCGATCACGCGCTGGACGTAGTTGCGCGTCTCCGACAGCGGAATGCGCTCGACCCAGTCGACCGGATCGACCTTGGGGTCTCTGGGATCGCCACGCGCCTGCACCCATTCGCGCACGCGACCGCGGCCGGCATTGTAGCCGGCGAAGGTCATGATCTGGTTGCCGCGATATTCCGAGAACAGCGCGCTGAGCTCGGCCGCGCCCATCTGCGTGTTGTAGACGGGATCGGTGACCATCCTGTTCCAGTCATAGGTCAGGCCGAAGCGTTTGGCGGTGTCGCGGCCCGCTTCCGGCGTCACCTGCATCAGCCCGACTGCATTGGCCGGCGACTTGTCGCGCTGGTCGAACGAGCTTTCGGTGCGCGCCACCGAATAGATCACGCTGGTCTCGATCGCGGGCGCGACCTGCTTGTGCTCGGGAATGCCGATGGTGGGGAAGGCATAGTGGTCGAGCGCAAGCCCGCGTGCCAGCGCCGATTTGCCGATCTCCAGCATCACGCGCGCATCGTTGCGCCGGCCCGCGAGCTCAGCGAGGGCTTCGAGCGCCGCGACGTCGGTGCTCTCCTTGGCAAAATCCTCGGCATAATAGAACACCACGTCGCGCTCGCCGATATCGTAGAGCATGTTGGCGGCGCGCACGCGTTCGTCCGCCAATTGCGTGTCGGCAGCGGGCAGCACCGGGGAGGGCGCACGTAGCTCGATCCGGTCGAGGCCAAGCTTTGCGCGGGCGAGCTGGCCGTAATAGGCGGTCTGATAGCGCGCCGCCGCCTTGTAGCTCATGCGGGCGTCGACGGTGGCGCCCATCGCTTCGGCGGCGCGGCCGCGCCAGTAATGGGCGCGCGACAGCGCAATGGGATTGGCCGAGCCTTCGTCGATCGCGGCGAAGTGCACCATCGCCGTCTTGGGATCGTCGAGATAGCGCAGCGCGATCCAGCCGCACATGAAATGGTAGTCGACGCGGTAGACCTCCTTTTCCGGCACCGCGGCCGTGCGCACCACGTCGTAGGCGGTCTTGAACTTGCCCTGGTCGAGCAGCTTGCGTGCCAGCAGGCGGCGCTCGCGCCACCAGGCATCGGTGTCCTGCGCCGCCATCGTGTCGGGCAGGGCGGCGAGGATCACCTCGGCTGCGTCGTCGATGCGGTCGTTCTGAAGATGCCACTGGGCGCGGCACAGTACATAGCCGAGATCGCGCCGCGCCTCGGTCGAGACGTCCTCGAGATAGTCCTTGGCCTTGCTCGCCTTGCCGGTGACGGCGGCGCAGGCCTTTACGATCGCGAGCGCATCCTCGCCGAGACGTTTGGCTGCGCGTCTTGAGCCTGCGTAGTCCTTGGTGCCGAGACGCTTGTCCATGCGCGCGCGGTGATCGTCGGCGGATAGAAGGTCGTGGAACGCCGCGTAGGAGTCTTCTTCGCTCCGCTCGGACAATTCATCCGTGCGCCAGGCCTCGCGCACGAGACGCGCGGCCCTGTCGGTCTCGCCTTCAGTGAGCAGCACGCGGGCCAGCGCGAACCTGCCCTTGGCGCTGGTTGGCCGGTCCATGGTGAATTTGTGCACGATGGCCGCCTCGCTCTTCTCCTGCCACAGCCGCGCCTCGGCGCGCCGGCGCAGCAGAGCGCTGCTGGGCCAGTCCGGATTAGCGGCGAGGAAGGCGGCGTAGCGCTTGAAATTCGCCGTGCTCTCGGAATGGCGCAGCATGAACCAGTCCACAAGCTTCTGTCCGGCGGGGTCAGTGATGCGGTCGCGTGCGGCGCCCGCATCGTCGGTCTTGCCCTTGCGCGCGAGGTCGATCGCATCCCTCAGCGCGGCGAGATCGCCGGTCAGCGGCGGCGGCGCCGGCTTGTCCGAGGGTACCTCGACCGTCTTCTTCGACTTGCGCTTGGCTTCGGCGTGCTTACCGTGCCGCGCTTTGGCGGCCGAGGCATGGCGCTGCTTGCCGGCCTTCGCCTCATTCGTCTTCTTCGGCGCAGATGATTTATGACTGCTCTTCGCCGCCAACGCGGTAGGAAGAAGAGCGATCGCGGCTACGGCAACGACACACGCGAGCGAGCGTAGGCACTGGTTCATTCGATGGCCCCCCTGCGAAACCACTACAAACCAAGGTCCGCGACGACATGCGGTTTGAGAATCAAAAAACAACACCAAAACGATGTCATGACATCGTTTCGCATTTCTCACGCTCCCGCAACAATGCGGCGAAATACGGATGGGAACTCGGGAACTTCCGAAATGGTGGTGGGACAGCGCCGCTAAACCTTTGTTAGTGGGCCGTGCAAGGGTTGTGCAGGTTCAGGACGTCAGGCCCGCCAGATTGTGCGTGTCCCTACGACCAATTCCGGTATATTGAGTTCCATCGTTCATCCTTTCAGCCTTTGCCCTGCACCTATGCCGATTTTCAACCAGTCGATCCGCCGCAAGATCGTCGGGGTCGCCCTCGGATTGATCGTTCTCATGTTGATCACCTCGATCCTGTCGATGGTGATGTCGAGCCAGGTCGGCGTCCTCTTGGACGAGCTGACCAACCGTTACATCCCGGCCTATGGGCATCTGGCGCGCGCCAACGTCCGTTCGCTGGAACGGGCGTTGGCACTGCGGCGCATGGTCATGACCAAGATGCAGTCTCCCTCGGACGAGGAGGCCTATGCGGCGCGCCTGCGCGAGTTCGATCAAACCGACCGCAAGATCGAGGAGGAAGCCGAGAGCGCACGCAAGCTCATCAACGCCATCATCGACGATCCCAGGACCCCGTCCGACTATGCCGCGCTGGCGCGGATCGAGCTCCGCATCGAGACCGCCGTCACTGAGCTGCGCCGCGATCTTGACGAGGACCACGGAAAGCTGGTCAAGCAGGTCGATGCCAGGCAGATGGCGGAGGCCCGCGGCACGCTGGAGCACATCGATGCGCTGCGCGACCAGTTCAACCAGAAGATCGATGCGATCCGCACCGACATGCTGGCGCAGGTTTTCTTCAGCACGTCGCAGGTGATCAGCCGCCAGCACCAGGCGATCATCGTGTCGGGCGTCGTGACGTTACTCGCAGCGATCGTCGGATTTGCCTTTGCGCTGCTCGTGAGTAGCGGCATCACGCGCCCGGTGCGACTGCTGCTCGCTGGCACCCGGGAGGTCGAGGCGGGTCGGTTCGACAAGCCGATCGCCGTCTCCACGCAGGACGAGATCGGCGAGCTTGCCGCGGCCTTCAACCGCATGATCGAGCAGTTGCGCCACAACGAACGCATCCGCGAGACCTTCGGGCGCTATATCGACCCCAAGGTGGTGCAGGGCCTGATTGACCGGCCGGAGGTCGCCATCGAGGGCCAGCGTCGGGTCATGACCATCATGTTCTGCGACATGAGCGGCTTCACCTCGATGAGCGAAGGCATGACGCCGCGCGGTCTCGTCAAGGTGATGAACCACTATTTCACGGTGATGTCGGGCCACATCCGCAGCAATCGCGGCATCATCGACAAATATATCGGCGACGCCATCATGTCCTATTGGGGGCCGCCCTTCATCGAGGAGGACGAGCAGGCGATGCTCGCCGGCCTTGCCGCCATCGAGATGGCCGATCAGGTGCCCGCGCTCCAGAAGCAGCTGCCGGATCTGCTCGGCATCCGCGCCATGCCGGCGCCCTGCGATCTGCGCATCGGCATCGCCACGGGCGAGGTCCTGACCGGCAGCATCGGCTCCGAGCTGATGATGAGCTTTACCGTGATGGGCGACGCCGTGAACCTCGCCTCGCGGCTGGAGGCCGCCAACAAGACGTATGGGACCCGCATCCTGATCTCGCAAGCAACGGCAGAGGCGATCGGCGCGCGCCTCGAGCTGCGCGAGATCGATCGTCTCGCGGTGGCGGGCCAGAGCGCACCGCAAGCCGTTTTCGAGGTGATGGGCAGGGCCAGCGCACTCACCGATGCGCAAGCGAGCCTGCGCACGCACTATGCCGAAGGTCTCTCCGCCTATCGCGCCCGGCGCTTCGACGACGCCCGCGCCGCCTTCAACGCCGCGCTCGAAGCGGTCCCGGGCGACGGTCCCTCGCACACGCTGCTCGGCCGCATCGCGCAGTTCGAGGTCAACCCGCCCGACGGCGGTTGGGATGGCGCCTGGCGGCTGGAGCAGAAATAGGCGTGCCTGCCGTCCTTCGCCACGGACTGGAAAAAACGATTCTAGTTCATAACGATGTTCGCCGTGACCTATTTCCCGGGCTTAGGCTTGATGTCCTTGAGGCGTCTGATGGGGACACGCCGATGACACATCTTGAGGACAGGCTCGAACGGTTCGAGACGCTCACCGCCGAATGCGAGCTGATCGCCAAGCTCGCGACCGACAGCGCCAAGCGCGAGTTCTATCTGAATCTCGGAGAACAGTACCGCCAGCTGGCGGTGGATACGCGGCAGGCGATCGCGACCAGGGCCGCGGCCTGAGGCCGGCTGCAATCCGTTCTTAAGATTTGGCGCGCATTCTCGCAGCATGCGGACGTCGCTGATCGGCGACGGTTCGTGGTGGGAAGGCCGGGATCCGTTGCAATGCAGCGTGCCCCGCGAGTGTCACTTGCCATGTTCGACGGGCAATCCCATGCGCCTCGTTGCAGTGATCATAGTCGCGCTCATGATGGCAGCCTGCAATCAGGAGCAGGATATCACCGGCTCGGCCTCGACCTGCCCGATGCGAAACTACAGCAGCTACAATCCGCGCGACATGAACCAGTGCGTCAGCGCCTGCAAAGCATGCGATCGCGGCACGACGGTGACCTGCACGACCTCCTGCACCCTTAAGGGGGCGCACTGATCCAAAGTCGCTGACGCGCCAAGGCCGGCGGTGCCTAGGCACCGGAACGATTCACATGGATTAATCATTGAGGAAGCGGGCAGGACGCGGAGTTCGATGGAATGGGTATGCTCGATCCCGGCCGGTTCCTGGTGTCGTGCTCGCATTGCGACGCCTGGCCGATGGCTGCCAACGTCAAACGTTCAAGCTGGTCGACGTCCCCCCACGAAGTCCGCTTCGTGTGCCCGCGCTGCCGCCGCGAGGAGACCGCGATCGTCTCCGCCTCCGGCGAACTGACGCCGATCAAGCGCATCGATGTTCCGTCACGCGACGTCGCCGTTGCGTGGGCGCAAGCCCAGCGCCCGCGCGGGCGGACGTAAGTCGCCACGCACTCGCAGCTTGATCTCCGATTTGGAACCGGGCCCACCGCCGGGGCGTTTCTGGGCCATTATCAACCCATCGAGGCCGGGCGAATGATCAGCGAGCACTTCGACACCCGCACACGGATCAACATGAAATTGGCGTTGGACCGGATCTGCCGCGGTCGGCCCGATGGCGAGGACTATGGCTTCCGGAGGTCGGTCGCTGAAAACATCGTCCGGTGCGCGCTTATGGGCCGAACCGGAATCGGCCAGCTCGTCGACGCCGGCGAACGGGCCGTGGTCCGGACCGGCTCCGAGAGAACGCCAGCCTGATCGTGCTGGCTTGCGTAAATCGTAAATCATCGCCAGACGTGGTAAGACGACCGTCTGGAGATCACCATGGCTCTCATCCTGCCATCTCATAACGACCGTTTCCGGCTTCACCCCGTCGCGCCGCGCCTTGCGCGGATGTTCTGTTTTGCGCTGTTGACGGTGTCAGGCGCGCTCGCAAGCTTCGCGCTCGCCTGCGCCACGCCGTTTGCGGCCTTCGCGGTTGTCGCGGCCGCGATGCTGCCGCTGCGGCCGGCACTGCTCGTCGTCACCGGCGTCTGGCTCGTGAACCAGGCCGTCGGCTTCGGCGCGCTGCATTACCCCATCGACGGCAGTGCCATCGCCTGGGGTTTTGCGACCGGCGCGGCTGCGCTGCTGGCGACCGCCGTTTCGTCCGCCGTGCTGCGTACGCTGCCGCAGGGCCGCACGCCGCTGGCGCTAGCCGTCACGCTTGTTGCCGCCTATGCGGCCTATGAGCTCGCGCTGCTCGCCGCGACGCCGGTCCTCGGCGGAGAGGGCGCCTTCACCGCTGCCATCGTGACGCGCATTGGGCTCACCAGTGCCGTGTGGCTCGCCGGCCTCGTCGCCGCCTGCGAGATCGTCCGTCTGGTCGATCCGTTAATCCGCCCGCTGCGGAATGCCTGAGCACATCCCGACGGGCAAAACACCTGGCAATTTCGGCCTGCCTGGTGTCAAGCGGCGCGTTCAAAAATATTCCGCTTTACCGAAATTCGGAAATGACATATGTATCGCCCATCCCGGCTCATCCGAGAGGGGCGATCATGTGTCGTGATGATCGCGGAGCTGGGCTTGCGGTGGACGCGGCAGCGTCGGGCGCGATAAGTCAGGGGCAGGGCGGATTGCTCTCCGTGAGCCCTTAAGCTTCGCGCAGACGGACGGCGCTGAAAGGTCTCGCCAGCATGTCGATGGCAAGGTGCACAACGCCGTCGAACCCTGTGGCGCAGGCGAGCCGCGCGTACGGCAAAACCGTGTGGTCCTGGCCGTCGTTGCTACGGTCAAGCTCTTGCGGATGCGGCATTGGCGCCAACCGGCGCGGTGTCCGCGACTTTCGCTGGAGTGAGGGAGGCCAGAACGAATTCGGCTCCCAGGAGAGCACGGCATAAGCCGTCAAACCACTGCGCAGGGAAGGCCGTGTGTTGGGCTTCACCTGTATGCCGCTGTGCAGTTTTTCCTGCGTGTGCCTTTCGCACAGCGGACCGTGGGTGCCAGGTCAGCATCCGGCCTTCCCTGCGCCCTCTCGGCTTTGAGGGTGGAGAGATCAAGCAAAGCTCGGGCGAAACGCGCCGCGAGGACGCGAAGGCGTGTCTGCGCGTTGAAAAGCACATCGGAGAGTTACGATATCGCCTCTTGATCCATCATTGCGATGCGGCGACGGCGGTGTGCGCCGACGTGATCAGGCAAAGCGGGTCCTCGACTCAGTGCAGCCGCGCGCCATGTGACGAGCCCAATCTGGGCGCGGCTTCTTCGCCGCTTAAGCTGTAGATCGGGCATGGCCGCGAGGTATCACTGTAGGCTTATCCGTGTCTTCCGAGCCACGATTGTGCTATCCACGCAACACTCCCCCGGATTTAACTTTGATCACCGGCCGTTCGCGTCGTCGCCGCTTTTTAGCCACACCCGAACATGAATAAAATCACTCTAATGTTTTAAGGGTAGCGGGCAGTCTTCGACGGCGACGGGAAATCCCAAGGTCGATTCAAATCTTGGCTCTGATTTTTCGGGTCTGAAAAGGTTGACCGGGGAAACTGGTTTGCAATGCGCGCGAAGATCGACAAGCAGAAGCTGCCGAGCCGTCATGTGACGGAAGGCCCTGCGCGCGCGCCTCATCGCTCCTACTTCTACGCGATGGGTCTGACTACCGAGCAGATCCACCAGCCTTTCGTCGGCGTCGCCTCGTGCTGGAACGAGGCTGCGCCCTGCAACATCGCTTTGATGCGTCAGGCACAGGCGGTGAAGAAAGGGGTCGCATCCGCCGGCGGCACTCCGCGCGAATTCTGCACCATCACCGTCACCGACGGCATCGCCATGGGCCATGACGGCATGCGCTCCTCGCTGCCGTCGCGCGAATGCATCGCCGACTCGGTCGAGTTGACGGTTCGCGGTCACGCCTATGATGCGCTCGTCGGCCTCGCCGGCTGCGACAAGTCGCTGCCGGGCATGATGATGGCCATGGTCCGCCTCAACGTGCCGTCGATTTTCATTTACGGCGGCTCGATCCTGCCCGGCAATTTCCGCGGCCAGCAGGTCACGGTGCAGGACATGTTCGAAGCGGTCGGCAAGCATTCGGTCGGCGCCATGTCGGACGAGGACCTTGACGAGATCGAGCGCGTGGCCTGTCCCTCGGCGGGTGCCTGCGGCGCGCAGTTCACCGCGAACACCATGGCGACCGTCTCCGAGGCGATCGGCCTTGCGCTGCCATACTCGGCCGGTGCGCCGGCACCTTATGAAATCCGCGACGCTTTCTGCATGACCGCGGGCGAGAAGGTGATGGACCTGATCGCCTCCAACATCCGGCCGCGCGACATCGTCACCCGCAAGGCGCTGGAGAATGCGGCCGCCGTGGTCGCCGCGTCCGGCGGCTCTACCAATGCTGCGCTGCACCTACCGGCGATCGCGCACGAGGCGGGCATCAAGTTCGACTTGTTCGACGTCGCCGAAATCTTCAAAAAGACACCATATGTCGCGGATTTGAAGCCGGGCGGCCGTTATGTCGCCAAAGACATGTTTGAAGTTGGTGGCATCCCGCTTCTGATGAAGACGCTGCTCGACAACGGATTTCTTCACGGTGATTGCCTCACCGTCACCGGTCGAACGATCGCCGAAAACCTCAAGAGCGTGAAATGGAATCCGCACCAGGACGTGGTGCACCCGGCAGACAAACCCATCACCGTCACGGGCGGTGTGGTCGGTCTGAAGGGCAATTTGGCGCCAGAAGGTGCGATCGTGAAAGTCGCGGGAATGTCCAACCTCAGGTTCACCGGTCCGGCCAGGTGCTTCGACCGTGAGGAGGATGCTTTCGAGGCGGTCCAGAAGCGCACCTATCGCGAAGGCGAAGTCATCGTGATCCGCTACGAGGGGCCGAAGGGCGGTCCCGGCATGCGGGAAATGCTCCAGACCACCGCAGCGCTGACCGGCCAGGGCATGGGCGGCAAGATCGCGCTCATCACCGACGGCCGCTTCTCCGGCGCGACCCGTGGCTTCTGCATTGGTCATGTCGGGCCCGAGGCCGCGATTGGCGGCCCGATCGGGCTGCTCGAGGACGGCGACATCATCGAGATCGACGCCGTCGCCGGTACCCTTAACGTAAAATTGAGCGACCAGGAGCTCGCCCAGCGCAAGACCAAATGGGCACCTCGCGCGACTAACCACACGTCGGGTGCGCTCTGGAAGTACGCTCAGCAGGTTGGACCAGCGCTCGGGGGGGCGGTGACCCATCCGGGCGGCGCGCACGAGAAACAGTGCTATGCGGACATCTAGGCGTGCCATAGTTGCGTTTGTGTTGGGGGCTATAGCGCTGGCCGCGCCGGCGCTCGCCTTCGACGGTGCGCCGGTGAACAAGGACGCGACCATCCCGGTCGTGACCACCTTGCCGGGCGCTGCGAATACGGTTCGCACCAGAATTCCGCCGGCGGTCGTAACCCAGGAAACCTCGCTCAGCGCCCTGCAATATGCCGCCGAGGGTGGCCACCCCATCGCGCAGTGGAAGCTCGGCCGCATGTACGCCAATGGCGACGGCGTCGCCCAGGACGATCTGCGCGCCTTCGAATATTTCAGCCGCATCGCCAATGCGCATGCCGAGGACAGCCCGTCGGCGCCTCAGGCGCAGATCGTGGCCAACGCCTTCGTCGCGCTCGGCCGCTACTATCTCAGCGGTATCCCGAACTCGAAGATCAAGTCGGATCCGGAGCGGGCGCGGGAGATGTTCTCTTATGCCGCGTCTTATTTCGGCAACGCGGACGCGCAGTATGATCTGGCCCGCTTGTACCTGAAGACGCCGGACGCCTCGCGCGAGGATTTCCGCTACGGCGCGCGCTGGCTCGGCCTCGCCGCACAAAAGGGCCAGCATCAGGCCCAGGCCCTGCTTGGCCAGATGCTGTTCAACGGCGACCGCCTGCCGCGGCAGGCCGCGCGCGGCCTGATGTGGCTGACGCTGGCGCGTGACAGCGCCGGGGCCGAGGAGACCTGGATCAAGGAAAGCTACAACCGCGCCTTCGCCAAGGCCTCCGACGACGACCGTGCCATGTGCCTGCAAATGCTGGAGCAATGGGTGCAGGGCCGCCGGGAATGATCTGCAGAGGCGGCCTTAAGCCGCCTCGAGATCGAGATCCGCCCACACTGGCACGTGGTCCGACGGCTTCTCCCAACCGCGCACATAGCTGTCGATGCCGACATTGGCGAGCCGGTCGCTGGCCTGCGGCGACAGCAGGAGATGGTCGATGCGCAGGCCCTGGTTCTTCTGCCAGGCCCCGGCCTGGTAGTCCCAGAAGGTGTAAAGCCCGGGCTCATCCGTGACCGCCCGCAAGGCATCGGTCAGACCGAGCCCGAGCAGGGACTGAAAGCTCTCCCGCGTCTCGGTCTTGAACAGGGCATCCTCGGTCCAGGCGGCGGGGTTGTGGACGTCGCGGGCATGCGGGATGACGTTGAAATCGCCCGCGAGGATCAGCGGGACCTCCTCCTTGAGGCGTTCCTTCGAATATTCAAGAAGCCGCGACATCCATTTGAGCTTATAGGGATATTTGTCGGTGCCGACCGGATTGCCGTTGGGCAGATAGAGGCAGGCGATGCGCAAGACCCCCTGCTTGAGCGTTACCACGCCTTCGAGAAAGCGGGCATGCGCATCCTCGTCATCGCCGGCGAGTCCCGATTTGGTCTCGTCGAACCGGAGCTTGGAGAGCAGGGCGACGCCATTGAAGGTCTTCTGCCCGTGCGTGACCACGTTGTAGCCGAGCGCCTCGATCTCCAGCCGGGGGAAGGCCTCATCGACGCACTTGATCTCCTGGAGGCAGACGATGTCCGGCTGGCACTCCTTCAGCCAGGTCAGCAGCAGGTCGATCCGCTGCCGGACCGAGTTCACGTTCCAGGTGGCTACTCTGATGGGCATTGGGAGGGGCTCCAGGCGGGGGCCACCGTTAGAACAAAATGCAAACGCGCCCGTCAAGGCGGCCGCAGAATCTCCCACAAAATTAACCCGGCTTAAGCGCGCGACGGGTCATTGATGCCGAAAAGGTGCCTCGGATGGGATGGCCGGACAAATCCATGACGCGAACTGAGCCGCGCGACGGCGTGATCGGCGCGTTGCTGTATTGGCTCGGCGGCTTCGAGATCGAGGATGGTCTGACCGCCGATCTCAGCGAGCGCGAGCTGCGGCGCATCCGCGCCAAGCAGATCGAGGCGGTGACGCGGCTGATCCCGGTGACGATGGCCGTCACCATGCTCAGCGTCGCCATCGTGCTGATCCTGTTCTGGGGCAGGGGCTGGAACGACTTCCTCGCGATCTGGGGTATGACGCTCGCCGCCACCGCCTCGCTCGCGGTCCGTTCGTGGCGGCGGTCGCATCGAAATCCGCGGGAGGCCTCGCCGCGTGCCGCGCGGCAGATGCTGCGGCAGGCGTTCTTCCTCGCCGCGATCTGGGGCATGCTGCCGCTGGCGCTGTTCAGCCGCATCGAGCCAACCAGCCAGCTCATCCTGGCCTGCCTGATGGTCGGCATGATGTCGGGCGGCGCGTTCACGCTATCGACCTTCCCCCGTGCCGGCCTCATCTATCTCGCCACTATGACGATCGCCTGCGCCGGTGCGATGCTGCTGTGCGGTGACGGGCCGTATCTTGTGACGGCGGTGTTCCTGCTGCTGTTCGCATTCTTCATGGCGCGCAACATCGTCTCCCACGGCAACCTCTTCCTCGGCAATCTCAAGGCCCAGCTCGAGCTTGAGCGGCAGACCGAGATCATTTCGCTGCTGCTGAAGGACTTTCAGGAGAACGCCAGCGACTGGCTGTGGCAGACCGATGCCGAAGGGCATCTCGTCGACGTGCCCCAGCGCTTCGTTGACGTGGCGCAGCTGCCGCTTCCGCTCCTGAAGGGATCGCACTTCGCCGACGTGCTCGACATGCTCTGCCCCGAGGACAAGAGCGCGGCCTACAACATCATCGGCCTGATGGAGGAGGCCGAGCCGCTGCATGAGATGAATATCAAGGTCGTCGTCGGCGGCGAGGCGCGGCTGTGGTCGCTGACGGCGAAGCCGGCCCACGACCGCGATGGCCAGTTCCTCGGCTATCGCGGCTTCGGCCGCGACGTGACCGAACGCTGGCGCGCGGAGAAGGCCGAAGCCGAGAGCCGCGCCAAGTCCGACTTCCTGGCGGTGATGAGCCACGAGATCCGCACGCCCATGAACGGCGTGCTCGGGCTTGCCAGCATGCTGCTGGAGACAAAGCTCGATCCGGAGCAGCACGAGGCCGTCACCACGATCCGCGAGTCCGGCGACAATCTCCAGCGCATCCTCAATGACATCCTCGATCTGTCCAAGCTCGAGGCCGGCCGCTTCGCGTTGGAAGCGATCGACTTTGCGCCGCGGGCGCTGGTCGAGACCGCCGCGTCCGTGGCGCGCGCGGCCGCCAAGAGCAAGGGGCTTTCAGTCAAGGTCGAACTCGATCCGAACCTGCCGACGACGCTGCGCGGCGACGCCGCGCGCATCCGCCAGGTGCTGCTCAACCTCGTATCCAATGCGGTGAAGTTCACCGACGAAGGCGAGGTGAGGGTTTCGGTCACCTGCCAGGCGCGGCGCGATCTGCTGGCGACCGTCGAATGGGCGGTGACCGATAGCGGCATCGGCATCGCCCCCGATAAGCTCGGGCAGCTCTTCAGCGACTTCGCCCAGGCGGACGCCTCGATCAGCCGCCGTTTCGGCGGCACCGGCCTTGGCCTTGCGATTTCCCGGCGCATCATCGAACAGATGGGCGGCACGATCGGCGTCACCTCGATGCCGGGCGAGGGCTCGACTTTCCGCTTCACCCTGGTGTTGCCCTGGAGCCAGGCGGAGGCGTCCGACCACGATGCCGGCCGCGACGACGCCGACGAGCTCAAGGCTCGCATCGCCGGGCTCGACCGGCCGCTGAAGGTGCTGGTCGCCGAGGACGACGCCGTCAACCGCATGGTCGTGAGCAAGATGCTCGGCGGATTCGATGTTGAGCTGCGCGTCGTCACTGACGGCGTCGACGCCGTCGCGGCAGCCTCTGAAGGCGACTACGATGTCGTGCTGATGGACGTGCGCATGCCCGACATGGACGGACTTGCCGCAACCCGCGCGATCCGTGCGCAAGGTGGGCGCTTCGAAGCCCTGCCAATCATCGCGCTCACCGCCAACGCCTTCCCCGAGGACGTCAGGATCTGCCGCGAGGCCGGCATGTCGGACTTTCTGCCCAAGCCGCTGCGCAAGCCTGCGCTGGTCGCGGCCCTGCTACGTGCGCTGGACGGCCACGTCATGTCGGAGGATGCGCCGCTTCAGCCGGAGCTGATGCCGATCGAGGTGGAGTGGACGGACGAGGAAAGGCAGATCACCGGCGCGTAGGCGCTCAGATCGAGAAGCTGGTGCCGCAGCCGCACGAGGCAGTCGCGTTCGGATTGTTGACTCGGAACGAGGCGCCGATCAGATCGTCGACGAAATCGACCTGCGATCCCGCCAGGAACGGCTGCGAGGCCGAATCGACCAGCACCACGGCATTGTCCTGCTCGATCACGAGATCGTCATCGGTGCGGGCACGGTCGATGTCGAACTTGTACTGGAAACCCGAGCAGCCGCCGCCCTCGACGGAGATGCGCAGCATCGCGCCTGACCCTTCGCCCTTGAGGATTTCCCCAATCCGGCGTGCGGCCCGGTCGCTGATGGTCACGGCAGTCGTCATCGTTCGTCTCCAATAGTCCCACGGTCATACCAAGTTCATTGCCCAATTCATTTGGTATCCCACGCCCGACATAGTTAAGTGCCACCATACGCAGAATCAAATGGATAGGGACTAAATTCGCCGTGTCCGTCGGAATGGCTGCCCCCCGCGCGCCCTTTGCTTGCGACCCCGAGCGCAGCCGCGGCCGGCTGGTCGCGGAGCCCCCGAGCCGGACCCGCAGCCCGTTCCGACGCGATTGCGACCGCGTGATCCATTCCACCGCGTTCCGACGCCTGAAGTACAAGACCCAGGTGTTCGTGTTCCACGAGGGCGACCACTACCGCACCCGGCTGACCCATTCGCTCGAGGTGGCCCAGATCGCCCGTGCGCTGGCCCGGCAGCTCGGGCTGGACGAGGATCTCACCGAAACCCTGGCGCTTGCCCATGATCTTGGCCATCCGCCGTTCGGCCATGCCGGCGAGCGGGCGCTGGACGCCTGCCTGAAGGAGTTTGGCGGCTTCGATCACAACGCCCAGACGCTCCGCGTCGTCGCTGCGCTGGAGCACCGCTATCCCGAGTTCGATGGGCTGAACCTGACCTGGGAAGCACTGGAGGGCATCGTCAAGCACAACGGCCCGTTGACCGATCGCAGCGGCGCGCCAATTGGACGCTATCGCGAGCACGGCGTTCCCGTCGGCATCGCCGACTATATCAAGACGCATGATCTCGAATTATGGAGCTTCGCCTCGCTCGAGGCGCAGGTCGCCGCGATCGCCGACGACATTGCCTATGACGCTCACGACATCGATGACGGTCTGCGAGCCGGCCTGTTCCAGCTCGACGATCTCAAGCTGATGCCGCTGACGGCGGAGATCATCGCCGAGACCTCGGCGCATTATCCCGATCTCGAAGATGTCAGGCGCGGCGCCGAGCTGGTGCGCGAACTGATCTCGCACCTGATCGGTGCGGTGTTCGCCGAGGCGCAGAAGAACCTTGTGGCGGTCAAGCCGCAATCGGCGCAGGACGTGCGCCAGCAGAGCCGGGCGCTGATCGCGTTCCCCGCCGAGGTCGCCGAGGAGGAGGCCGCCATCAAGGCCTTCCTCTACCAGCACATGTACCGCCACAAGCGGGTGATGCGGGTGATGGCGGAGGCGGAGCAGATCCTGTTCGACCTGTTTGCAAGGTACCTGAAGGTGCCGGCCGAGCTGCCGCCGGAATGGCTGTTGGGGGCGGAGGCAGACAATGAGGGCGACCGCGCCCGCCGGATCGGCAATTTCATTGCCGGAATGACCGACCGTTTCGCCCTGACCGAGCACCAGCGGCTCTTTGACTCGACCCCGGATTTGCGTTAGGCGGCGGCCATGCCCGACGCGTCCTCATCCCTGCACCTGTTCGCCGACGTGCTCGCGCGCGTGCACGCCGCCTGCCGTACGCTGGCCGTGGACGCCAACTGGCCTGAGGGCATCGATTTCTCGCGCGTGGTGGTTGAGCCGCCCCGCGATGCCTCCCACGGCGACATGGCGACCAACGCCGCGATGGTGCTGGCGAAAGAGGCAAAGGCAAAGCCGCGCGATCTCGCCGAGCAGATCGCCGAGCGGCTGCGCGCCGATGCGCTGATCGCCAAGGCCGACGTCGCTGGCCCTGGTTTCATCAACCTGACGCTGAAGCCTGCCGCCTGGGCCGAGGCGCTGCGCACGGTGCTGCGCGAGGGCGCCGATTACGGCCGCGTCCGCGGCGGCTCCAAGGTCAACGTCGAATATGTCTCGGCCAATCCGACCGGACCGATGCATGTCGGCCATTGCCGCGGCGCCGTGTTCGGTGACGCCCTGGCGAGCCTGCTTCAGTTCGCAGGCCACGACGTCACGCGCGAATATTACATCAACGACGCCGGCGCCCAGGTCGACGTGCTCGCACGCTCCGCGTTCCTGCGATATCGCGAGGCGCTCGGTGAGGACATCGGCGCGATTCCGGAAGGACTCTATCCCGGTGACTATCTGAAGCCGGTCGGCGCGGCGCTGGCGAAGGAGCATGGCGATAAGCTCCGCGGAATGAGCGAGGCCGAGTGGCTGCCGACGGTGCGCGCCAAGGCGATCGCGATGATGATGGAGGAGATCAAGGACGATCTCGCCGCGCTCAACATCCGCCACGACGTGTTCTTCTCGGAGCGCTCGCTGATCGAGAACGGCAACAACCAGGTTGCCAAAACCATCGATTTCCTGCGCGCCAAGGGCGACATCTACGAGGGACGGCTGCCGCCGCCGAAGGGCGCGCCGGTCGAGGATTGGGAAGACCGCGAGCAGTTGCTGTTCAAGGCGACTGCCTACGGCGACGACGTCGATCGGCCGCTGATCAAGTCGGACAATTCCTACACCTACTTCGCCTCCGACATCGCCTACCACAAGAACAAGTTCGACCGTGGTTTTGCAGAGATGATCGACGTCTGGGGCGCCGACCATGGCGGCTACATCAAACGGATGCAGGCGGCGGTAAAGGCGACGACCTCCGGCAAGGGCGCGCTCGATGTCAAGATCGTGCAACTCGTGAAGTTGCTGCGCAGCGGCGAGCCGGTGAAAATGTCGAAGCGGAGCGGAGACTTCGTCACCTTGCGTGAGGTGGTAGATGAGGTCGGCCAGGATGCCGTCCGTTTCATGATGCTCTACCGCAAGAACGATGCCGTGCTCGACTTCGATCTCGCCAAGGTCATGGAACAGTCGCGCGACAACCCGGTGTTCTACGTCCAGTACGGTCACGCCCGCGGCCATTCGATCTTCCGCAATGCGCGGGCTGAGGTATTCCCGGAACTGCCGGAGGATACCGGCGCGCGGATCGCTTGGCTCAGTGAGTCGGCCGTGGAACGATTGTCGGACCCGGTCGAACTCGATCTTCTCAAGCGCCTCGCAATTTTTCCGCGGATGCTGGAAGCTGCCGCCGCGGCCCACGAACCGCACCGAATTGCCTTTTATCTCTATGATTTAGCCAGCGAATTTCATGCACTTTGGACGAAGGGGCGCGATTTGCCCTATTTACGCTTCATTATCAATAATGATGCAGATCTTACGAAGGCGCGGCTGGCCATGGTCCAGGGCGTCGTCTCAGTCCTGGCATCGGGCCTCGCCATCCTCGGCGTCCATGCCCCGGATGAGATGCGGTAGTTTGGGGCGAACTACTTAAGAGGAATTCGGGGGTAACCGGCAGAAGCCGGATCGCTTAGACTTGGTTAAAAGCCTTGTGGGTCGAAAGCCGTGCCTTGGTCGAGGGGTGCGCGGCTTTCCCGAAGGGACGCATCATCACGATGGCCGAACGATATCAGGACAGACCGTTTCCCTCCGATCACTATGGTCGCGGTAGCGAGCAGCATGGGAAGGCGGAAAATGATCCCTTGGCCGAGCTCGCCCGTCTGATCGGACAGACCGATCCGTTCGCAGCGCAGTCGCCGCCGACCGCACGCCCGACGGCAGCGCCCGCCCAGAGTTATCGAGAAGACGATTATCGCCAGGACGATGATCGCCAGGATTATGCCGAGCAGGCCTCGCCGCCGCCCGGGCCGCCCTCATGGATGCGGCGCGCCAATGTACAGCCGCAGCCGACACCCGCGCCGGAGCCTGACTATTCCGTCTCCGTAAACCCGGTTCATCCGCTGCATCGCTATTCGGCCCAGCCGACTGCAGCTGCGCCTGAGCCGAACTTTCATCAATCGCACGCCCCTCAGGATCACGCTTATCAAGCTCAAGCCTATCAGGATCAGGCCCACCAGCAGCACGCTCAGGCTTATCAGGATCGGGCCTATCAGGATCAGGCCTATCAGGAGCCGTACGCGCAGCCCGATCCGTCGCGCTATGATGATGCGCTCTATGGCCGGCTCGAGACAGGCGAGCAGGACTACCAGCGCGATCCGGCCTACCCCGACGATCCTTACGCCTACCAGAGCGACTATCCTGAGGCCGAACTTGACGAGCCGAAGAAGCAGCGCGGCGGCATGATGACAGTCGCGGCGATCCTAGCGCTTGCCGTGGTCGGCACTGGTGCTGCCTTCGCCTACAAGACCTATGCGGGCTCGCCCCGCAGCGGCGAGCCGCCGATCATCAAGGCCGACAACACACCGACCAAGATCGTGCCGGCGCCGACGGACTCCTCCGCCAAGGTGCCGGATCGCATGGTGAGCGGTGACGGCACCGAGAAGATCGTGCCGCGGGAGGAAGCGCCTGTCGACGTCAACGCCCGAGCGGCTGGTCCCCGCGTGGTGTTCCCGCCGCTGAACCAGAATGCGAATCCTCCGTCGGTGGCGAGCGTGTCGCCGTCGATGGTGCCGCCGCCGAGCGCGGGGGCGGCCCCGAGCAACGGCACGCTGCCGAACAATTCGCCGCGCTCGATCAGGACGGTGGTTGTGAAGGGTGATCAGACCGATAGCGCTACGCCGCAATCGGCTGCAGCAGCCAAGCCGGCAAGTGCGCCAAAACCTGTTGCCGCGCCGCCTGCGCCAATCGCGGCGCGCAATCCGCCGACGTCGGCCAATGCCAGCGCCAACCAGCCTTTGTCGCTCGCGCCGCAAGCGGGACCGACCGCCGAGCCTCCGCAGCGGATGGCTGCGACCAACCCGACGCAAATTGCGCCCGCCAGCAGCGGTGGCGGCTACATCGTGCAGGTCTCCTCGCAGCAGAGCGAGGACAGCGCCGCCGCGTCCTATCGGGTGCTTCAGAGCAAGTACGGCAGTGTGCTCGGGTCCCGTTCGCCGGTGATCAAGCGCGTCGATCTCACCGACAAGGGCAAAGGCATCGTCTACCGCGCCTTCGCCGGTCCCTATGGCTCGGCCGAGGAGGCGACGCAGGCATGCAACAGCCTCAAGTCCGCAGGCCTGTCCGCCTGCTTCGTCCAGAGGAATTAACGGCCGTTTCCTTGACCCCCTCGCGGGGCAAGGTTAATCGGCCGTTATGAGCACGCGGGCCTTCATTACCGGCGTAACCGGAACGGAACTGACCGCCGCCGAGCGGGAGTTTATCCGTGCCGAACGTCCATGGGGCTTCATCCTCTTCAAGCGCAATATCGCGACACCGGCTCAAGTTGCTGCATTGGTTGCGGAATTGCGGGCGGTGGCGGGTGCTGCCGACGCGCCCGTCCTGATCGATCAGGAGGGCGGACGGGTGCAGCGGCTAGGGCCGCCGCACTGGCCGCTCTATCCGCCGGGAGCCGTATTCGCGAATCTGTACGACACTGATTCGGCGCTCGGGCTCACTGCGGCGCGCCTGAGCGCCCGCCTGATCGCGGCCGATCTCGCCGATCTCGACATTACCGTGGATTGCCTGCCGCTCGCTGACGTGCCGGTGCCGGGTGCGGATGCCGTTATCGGCAACCGGGCTTATGGCACGGAGCCGGGCAAGGTTGCCGCGATTGCGCGCGCGGTCACCGAGGGGCTGGAGCAGGGCGGCGTGCTGCCGGTTCTCAAGCACATTCCCGGTCATGGCCGCGCCACTGCCGACACCCATTTCAAGCTGCCGACGGTCGACACGCCGCGGGACGAGCTGGAACGTTCCGATTTCGCCGCGTTCAAGCCGCTGTCGGACCTGCCGATGGCCATGACTGCACATGTTGTGTTTAGCGCGATCGACGCCGCCCAACCGGCGACGACATCTGCGACAATGATTGCTGACGTGATTCGCGGCACAATCGGGTTCCAGGGTTTGTTAATGAGTGATGACGTGTCGATGAACGCGCTGTCGGGGAATATCGCCGAGCGGACCCGCGCCATCTTCGCGGCTGGCTGCGACGTGGCCCTGCATTGCAACGGCAACATCGAGGAGATGCGCGACGTCGCCCGCCAGACACCCGAACTGTCCGGCAGAGCACTGGAGCGGGCGAAAGCCGCGCTCGCCGCACGCAAGCCGCCGCAGCCGCTGGACCGGGCGGCCGCACGCGCAGAACTGGACGCATTGATCGCACGGGCAAACACGGCATCCGCATGACCGCAGAAATCCTATCCTTCGAAACCGGGCGGCCCGCAGAGCTTGCCGAGGGTGAGCCGGCGTTGGTCGTGGACGTCGAAGGTTATGAGGGCCCGCTCGACCTGTTGCTCGCACTGGCGCGGCAGCAGAAGGTCGACCTCGCCAAGATTTCGATTCTGGCGCTGGCCGACCAGTACCTCCACTTCATCGAGGCTGCGCGGAAAATCCGGCTGGAGCTCGCTGCTGACTATCTCGTGATGGCGGCCTGGCTCGCCTTCCTAAAGTCGCGCCTGCTGCTGCCGGAGCCGCCGAGTGCGGAAGGCCCGAGCGCGGAGCAGATGGCGACTGCGCTCGCCAACCGCCTGCGCCGGCTGGAAGCCATTCGCGAAGCCGCCAATCGGCTGATGAACAGGCCGCAATTGCAGCGCGACATCTTTCCGCGCGGCGAGCCCGAGCACATCGCCGAGATCAAGCATCCGAAATACACGGCGACGCTGTACGACCTGCTCACCGCCTATGCCGCGCAGCGCCAATCGCGCGTGCTGGCGAGCGTGCATCTGGCCAAGCGTACGGTGTGGTCGCTCGCCGAAGCGCGCGCCACGCTGGAACGGCTGGTCGGCAGCATCAGCGAACAGGATGATTGGGGCGTTCTCGACGACTTCCTGATCCGGCATGTCGCCGATCCGACGCAGCGCGCGACGGTGTTCGCTTCGAGCTTCGCCGCCGCGCTCGAACTGGTGCGCGAAGGTCAGCTCGAGCTGAACCAGAAAGAGGCGTTTGCGCCCATCTATTTCCGGAAGGGGCGTCCTAAACCGGTTCCGGACGCAGCTCCTGCGCCCGATGCGCCGGTCGGTTAAGTGCAAGAAGGAGGATCTGCCATGGCAAGCCTGGCTGAAGCGCGGGTAGAAGAGGCCGAGCCGATGGAGAACGAATCCCAGGCACGGCCGGAGGAATTGCGGCTGCTGGAAGCGCTCCTGTTTGCCTCGAGTGAACCGCTGGATACCGCGACGCTGGCCAAGCGGATGCCAGACGGTGTGGACGTCAAGGCCGCGCTTGAGCAGCTGCAGGCCGACTATGCGTCGCGTGGCGTGAACCTCGTACGCGTCGCCAACAAATGGACCTTCCGCACCGCCGGCGATCTCGCCTGGCTGATGACGCGGGAGAGCACCGAGACCCGGCGTCTGTCGCGTGCGGCGATCGAGGTGCTGGCGATCATCGCCTATCACCAGCCGGTGACGCGCGCCGAGATCGAGGAGATCCGCGGCGTCGTCACCTCGAAGGGCACGTTGGATGTGCTGCTGGAGACCGGCTGGATCAAGCCGCGCGGCCGGCGCAAGACGCCCGGTCGCCCGCTGACCTTCGGCACCACCGAGGAGTTCCTGTCGCAGTTTACTTTGGAACAGCTCGGCGACCTGCCGGGCCTCGAAGAGCTCAAGGGCACTGGCCTGCTGGATTCGCGCCTGCCGACCGGATTCAGCGTGCCGACGCCGTCGGACGACCCGACGCTGCGTGAGGACGAGGATCCGTTGGAACCGGGCGAGCACCTCGATCTGGCGCTGGCGCCCGCGGTCGAGCCGGAGACGCCGGAAAGCGGCGATGAGGGTGGCAGCCAAGCTGGCGGCCAGGAGTGATGCCCGTCCGTGTACGGGCCCTGCGACCGGTTAACACTAGCAAATTTACGTAGCGCCGACAGCGAATTGGCGCTGCCTTGGTCCTTGTTTTTGACACCCGCCAAGCCTAGGTTTCGGTAAAGATCGGCCGGGTCCCCGGCACATGCGCGTTGGAGGGTTGCAGGATGGGTTCACTCAGCATTTGGCACTGGATCTTGGTGATCGCAGTGGTCCTGCTGCTGTTCGGCCGCGGTAAGATTTCGGATCTGATGGGCGACGTGGCGCAGGGCATCAAGGCGTTCAAGAAGGGCATGCAGGACGACGACAAGCCCGCCGACAAGCCCGAGCCGGCCAAGTCCATCGAGCACAACAATGCCGCACCGAACGCGGCACGGTCCGACGTCGGCAGCAAGGCCGTCTGAGCCGGAGAGCACGCGAGAACGCGGGTAGCGGCCCCGATCCTGCGCGCAATGGATTGGGCCGGTTGCGGCTGGCGTGAACGGAAGACCTCATGTTCGACATCGGCTGGAGTGAACTGGTCCTCATCGGGGTCGTGGCCCTGATCGCCATCGGCCCGAAGGAGCTGCCGGGCGTGCTGCGCATGGTTGGGCAGTGGATGGGCAAGGCCCGCAAGATGGCCGCCGAATTCCAGGGCCAGTTCCAGGAAGCGATGCGCGAGGCCGAGATGGCCGACCTCAAGAAGAGTTTCGACGAGGTCAAGGAAGCCGCGACCGGCTTCAATCCTCTGACTTCGCTTCAGAAGGATGTCAGCGACGCGCTACGCGTCGATGCGCTCGACAAGCCGGCCGAGACGCCAGCCAGTGGCGCCGTCGAACCGGCGGCGACTTCAAGTGAAGCGCCGGCGACGTCGAGTGAAGCGCCGGTAACGCCAACGACACCGGAAGCGCCGACGCCCGCGACCTTCATGGAAGCCGAGGCGCATGCAGCAGCGAACGAGCCGCTTGCGATCACCCGTGAGGTCAAGCAGGCCCAGGTCGTGCAAGACACCTTGCCATCCGAGGCGATCAAGGACGTCAAAGCGTCATGACCGACGCCGATATCGAGGCCAGCAAAGCCCCTTTGATGGACCATCTGATCGAGCTGCGGTCGCGGCTGATCAAGGCGCTGCTCGGATTCGGCGTTGCCTTCATCTTCTGCTTCTTCTTCGCCAAGCAGATCTACAACGTGCTGGTCTGGCCGTTCGTGTGGGTCGCGGGTCCCGAGAATTCCAAATTCATCTACACGGCGCTGCTGGAATATTTCATCACTCAGCTCAAGCTCGCGCTGTTCGGCGCCGGCTTCATTTCGTTCCCGATCGTCGCGACGCAGATCTACAAGTTCGTGGCGCCCGGTCTCTACAAGCACGAGAAGCAGGCCTTCCTGCCGTATCTGGTCGCAACCCCGTTCTTCTTCGTGCTGGGTGCAGCGCTGGTCTATTTCGTCGTCCTGCCGATGCTGGTCCGCTTCTCGCTCGGCATGCAGCAGGCCGGCAGCGACGAGACCGCGCAGATCCAGCTCTTGCCCAAAGTCGGCGAATATCTCTCGCTGATGATGTCGCTGATCTTCGCCTTCGGCATCGCCTTCCAGCTTCCGGTGATCCTGACGCTGCTCGGGCGGATCGGGATCGTCACCTCGAAGATGCTGCGCGAGAAGCGCCGCTATTTCATCGTCATCGCCTTCGTCATCGCGGCCGTGCTGACGCCGCCTGACGTGCTAAGTCAGTGCTCGCTGGCGATCCCCTTGCTGGCGCTCTACGAGGGCTCGATCATCGCGGTGGCGATGGTGGAGAAGAAAGCGGCGGCCTCGCAGGCCGCCACGGGCACCGACGTGTCGACGCCGGCCAAGCCGGCGGAGTAGGGGCACTTTCGCTTTATCATAGCGTCGCTTAGCCCATGATTCGTCATGCCCGGGCTTGACCCGGGCATCCACGACTTGATCTAAGGCTGCAGATACGTGGATGGCCGGGATAAACCGGCCATGACGGGAAGACAGCCATGCACGACATCAAATCGATCCGCGACAATCCGCAAGCCTTCGACGCCGGCCTCGCACGGCGCGGCCTGAAGCCGATGTCGGCCTCGCTGCTCGCGATTGACGAGAAGCGGCGCGCGGCGATCCTGGCGTCGGAGCAGGCGCAGGCACGACGCAACGCGGCCTCGAAAGAAATTGGCGATGCCAAGAAAGCCAAGGACGAGGCGCGCGCTGCCAAGCTGATGGCTGAAGTGGCCGAGCTCAAGACGACGATGCCGCAGCTCGAAGCCGCGGCCAAGGCTGCCGACGAGGAGCTGACGAAAGAGCTGTCGGCGATTCCGAACATTCCGTTCGATGACGTGCCCGACGGTGTCGACGAGCGCGGCAACGTGCAGCACCACGTATTCGGCAACAAGCGCAACTACGCATTTGCCCCGAAGCTGCATGACGATCTCGGCACCGCGCTCGGCTACATGGATTTCGAGGCGGCGGCAAAACTCTCCGGGGCGCGTTTCGTCGTGCTGAAGAAGGGGCTGGCGCGACTCGAACGCGCCATCGGCCAGTTCATGCTCGACCTGCACACCACCGAGCACGGCTACACCGAAATCAATCCGCCGCTTCTGGTGCGCAACGAGGTGATGTTCGGCACCGGGCAGCTGCCGAAATTCGAGGACGATCAGTTCTGGGCGATCAAGGGCGAACTGCTGGCTGCGCCCGACCATGAGCGGCTGAAGACCGAGCGCCTCGGTCTGATCCCGACCGCAGAAGTGTCGCTCACCAACCTCGCGCGCGAATCCATTCTCGACGAAAAGCAATTACCGATGCGCCTCACCGCGCTCACGCCGTGCTTCCGCGCCGAGGCGGGCGCCGCCGGGCGCGACACCCGCGGCATGATCCGCCAGCATCAGTTCACCAAGGTCGAGCTGGTCTCGATCACGACGCCCGAGACCAGCAAGGACGAGCTGGAGCGGATGCTGTCCTGCGCCGAGCAGGTGTTGCAGAAGCTCGACCTGCATTATCGCGTGATGACGCTCTGCGCAGGAGATATGGGATTTTCGTCGCAGAAAACCTATGACATCGAGGTCTGGATGCCCGGGCAGGGCGACGGCGGCATGTTCCGCGAGATCTCGAGCTGCTCGGTCTGCGGCGACTTTCAGGCGCGGCGCATGGATGCGCGCTCGCGCGGGCCGGACGGCAAGCCGCGCTTCGTGCACACGCTGAACGGCTCCGGCACCGCGGTCGGCCGCGCGCTGATCGCGGTGATGGAGACCTATCAGCAGGAGGACGGCTCGATCGCGATTCCCAGTGTGCTCCAGCCCTATATGGGCGGGCTGAAGGTGATCGCGCGCGACTAGGGTTGCGAAGGTCGCCCGGCCGGCTATCCTGCCGGCCCCGCAACGCGAACCTACCCTTCATGGCCTTGCACCGCGACATCTTCTGGGTCGGCCGACAATGGGCGGTGACGGGTGCCGGCATCCAGGCCGTCGATCAGCGCTTGCGCGGCGCGCTCGACATCGAGATCGCGCGGCTCTGGGACGACGATCTCGTGGGTAGCCGGCGGGCCAAGCCTGGAGTCAATACTGCGGATTTCGACAAGGCGCTGGCCGTGGCGCGCGAACGCTTCCCGCAGGCGCCGGCGTCCGAGCCGTTCGTCGCGCAGCTGGTGGCGCTCGGCGTCATCGAGACTCCCGCCGTGAGCCCCGTTGTGCCGGCGATGCAGCTGCGTACCGAGGGCCGGCTGGCGCGTTTTCTGCCGCAATGGCGCATCCGCCGGTAGCAGAATGAAGCCGGAACCTGGCCGCCGGGCCCAACCGGCCGGTTTGCCTGATTGGGCATAGCCGGATAAGACGGCTCAGACCCGCTTTCTGGAATCGACCTTTCGCATGCGTATTCTCTGCACCAATGACGACGGCATCCACGCCCCCGGGCTCAAGGTCGTGGAGGAGATCGCGCGCGCCTTGTCGGACGACGTCTGGGTCGTGGCACCGGAGCTCGACCAGTCCGGCGTATCGCATTCCCTGTCGCTGAACGATCCGCTGCGCCTGCGCGAGGTCGGGCCGCGGCACTTCGCCGTGCGCGGCACGCCGACCGACTGCGTCATCATGGGCGCGCGCCACATCCTCGGGCCAAAATTGCCGGACGTCGTGCTCTCGGGCGTCAACAAGGGGCGTAACGTCGCCGAGGACGTGGTCTATTCCGGCACCATCGCCGGCGCGCTGGAGGGCACCATCCTGGGGCTGCCTTCATTCGCGCTGTCGCAGGAATTCAGCGTCGAAACCCGCGAGCGGCCGCCGTGGGACACCGCCCTCAAGTTCGGGCCCGACATCCTGCGCAAGGTGATCGCCGCCGGCATTCCGAAGGACACGGTGATCAACGTCAACTTCCCGTCGTGTGCGCCGGAGGATGTGCTCGGCATCCGCGTCACGCGTCAGGGCAAGCGCAATCTCGGCTTCCTCAGGATCGACGAGCGCAGGGACGGCCGCGGCAATCCCTATTTCTGGATCGGCTTCGAGCGCACGGCGATGATGGACACGCCCGCAGACGGCACCGATCTCGCAGCACTTCGCGAGCGCTACGTCTCGGTCACGCCGCTCAGGCTCGATCGCACCAACGAAGCGTTTTCAGAAGAATTGAGCGCGACGCTGAAGTAGCGCCTAGCCGCCGCGAAGCGCGGCTTCGATGGTCTTGCCGAGCGCGTCGAGCTGGAACGGCTTCTGGAGCGCCGGCCGATCGCGGTACTGTTCGGGCAGGCCGGAGGAGCCGTAGCCGGTGGCGAAGATGAACGGGCAGCCTTTCGCCTTGATCACGTCGGCAACCGGAGAAATGACCTTGCCGTTGACGTTGACGTCGAGAATGGCGATGTCGAACTCGGTCGCCTGGGCGAGCCGCATGGCCTCGGTGATATCGCCGGCTTCGGCTGCGACCTTGTAGCCGAGCTCTTCGAGCATGTCCGCAACCATCATCCTGATCATCACCTCGTCCTCGACGAGGAATACAGAGCGGCCGGAAAGCCCCGTCGCGGTCATGATTGAGTCCTTGCCCATTGCCAAAAACGTTCGCAGATAACATGAATCGACGCAATGCGCGTTTTGACGAACGGGCGCCTGAAGATGGCGATCACGACTGGTTGTTGCACGCCAATCCGCGATCAAATATCCAGCCGAATGGTAGCATGAGTTCCCGGCCAAGGAACAAGATTCTCGCGCCCGGGTTGGCCCGAACGGGCCTGACAAGACAGCACTGGCAACGATGACCAGCCATCAACCTCCGCCGGAAAAGATGATGTTTCAGCTCACGCTGAGGCGCCGGGGCATCAGCAATCAAGCCGTGCTGCGGACTATGGAGGAGGTGCCCCGCGAGCTGTTCGTCGACGACGCCGACCGCGACGGCGCCTATCGCGACAGTGCGCTGCCGATCGCCTGCGGGCAGACCATCAGCCAGCCCTTCGTCGTCGCCTACATGACCGAACAGCTCCAGCTCCAGAAGCGGCACCGCGTGCTCGAGATCGGCACCGGCTCCGGTTATCAGGCCGCCGTGCTGTCGCGGCTCGCAGGGCAGGTACTCACGGTCGAGCGCTACCGCAAGCTCGCGGACACCGCACGCACCAGGCTCGAAGAGCTCGGCTGCCACAATGTCGAGGTGATGCTGGGCGACGGCCTCAATTTGCCGGCCAATATCGGCCCGTTCGACCGCATCATCGTCACCGCCGCGATGGAGCAAATTCCAGAGAACCTGATCGAGCGGCTGGATGTCGGAGGCATCCTGATCGCACCGGTCGGACCGCATCAGGGGGTGCAGACGCTGACTCGCCTCAGCCGGACCGAGGCGGGGATCGAGCGCAAGGAACTCGTTGAGGTCCGCTTCGTACCGGCGCTGCCTGGCGTGGCGCGGGAGCTGTAGAACTCCGGATTGGCTGCGCCACCAACATCTTATTGGGAGGGTTAAGCCGTTATTTACTCGGCGCGTGTTTACTTAAAACACCAGTTCTGTTGCGTACGAGTGAGTAACCATGTCCGCTGTCGCCGAGTTGCTTTACTCGCGCCGCGTGCCGCAGGTCGCGGTGCTGGCGCTGATCTCCATCAGTTTTGCGGGGTGCAGCGCCGACATGTCGTCGCGGCTGTCCCAATCGAATTTCTCCAATCCTTTCGCCTCGGAATCCACTGGCTCGGTGCAGCAGGCGCCACCGCCGCAACGTGAGCTGCCGCAATATGCGCGGCCGCAGACGCAGCCTGGCTCCAACCAGTCCCAACCCCTGCCGCCGCCGGCGGTGTCCGCCCCGCAATCCTATCCCGTCGCCTCTGGCGGCGGAGTGTCCGGCGGCGGGCGCGGCGTCGGCTCCTTTGCGGCGCCGGCGCAGCCGCATCTCGAGACGACGGCGACCGTGCCGCCGCGCTCCGTTGCAGCGGCCCAACCGGCTGGCGGCACCAAGATCATCGTCGGCACCAGCGACACGCTCGACGTGCTCGCCAAGCGCTATCATGTCACCCCGCAGGCGATCCTCGCCGCCAACGGCTACAAGGGACCGCGTACGCTCTCGCCCGGCCAGCAGCTGATCATTCCGCATGCGGGCACGGCCGCTGCGCCCGCGATGGCTCCCGTCGCGGCGGCGCCTGCGACGAAGCCGGTTGCCGTTGTCGCTGCGCCGCCGAGCACGCACTTCGTCAATCGCGGCGACACGCTCGCCAGCATCGCCCGCAAGAACCACATCTCCGCGGCCGAGCTGGCGCGCGCCAATGGTCTCGAGCCCTCGGCCAAGCTCAAGCTCGGCACCAAGCTGACCGTGCCCGGTGCCAAGGCCGCCGCCGTCGCGGCGCCGGCTGCTGCGACTCCAGTCGCGGCCGCCCCGGTTGCAGGAGCGCTCCAGCCCGTCGCGGCCGCTCCGGCGCCCGCCACCAAGATGACCGCTGCCGCCGCGCCCGTGCAGAGTGCGCGCCTCGCCCAAGCCACGGCCAATGTCGAAGAGAAGGCCGCCGAGACGCCGGCGAAGGCTGCGGAGGCCACCGGCTCGCTGCCGACCTTCCGCTGGCCGGTGCGCGGCAAAGTGGTCACGAGCTATGGTGCCAAAACCAATGGCAAGTCCAATGACGGCATCAACCTTGCGGTGCCCGAGGGGACGCCGGTGAAGGCGGCTGAAGACGGCGTCGTCGCCTATTCCGGCAATGAGCTGAAAGGTTACGGCAATCTCGTCCTCGTTCGGCACTCCAACGGCTACGTCACGGCATATGCCCATGCGAGTGAGCTGCTGGTGAAGCGCGGCGATACCATCAAGCGCGGTCAGATCATTGCCAAGTCGGGTCAATCCGGGGAGGTGGCGTCGCCGCAGCTCCACTTCGAGATCCGCAAGGGATCGAGCCCGGTTGATCCTCTTCAATTCCTGAACGGGGCGTGAGGCCTAAATAGCCGCCGCAATAAGGGGGTTGTCGCCCGACACCCAGTATGCTGCGGCCTCTCGGTCGATCACAAAGGTCTCTGGAATACTGGATCGCCCGCTTTCTGTTTAGACCGGACAGATCACTGACAGGTGTTCGGAGACATAGCTGACACATCAAAATGGCTGGAGTGGTCGATTCGGGAGGCCGTCCATGCCCTGGAACGAGGTGTCGGTAATGGATCAGCGACGCGAGTTTGTGCGACTGCTTTGCAGGAAGGAGCGAACCGGCGGGAGTTGTGTCGGCGGTTCGGGATCAGTCCTGATGTGGGTTACAAATGGCTGAAGCGTTGGCAGGCTGGAGACCATGAAACTGGCGGATCAGTCCCGCCGGCCTCAGAGGATGCCCAAGCGGAGCGTGCCTGAGATCGAGGCGCGGGTTCTTGCCATGCGTGACAAGCATCCGGCCTGGGGAGCGCGCAAGATTGCCCATTGCCTGAAGCGCGAAGGCCCGACCGTGCCGGTGCCCTCCACGGTGCATCAGATCCTGTGCCGGAACGAGCGGATCAAGCCGAGCCAAAAGGCCGCGCCGAGCCCTTCAGGCCACCGGTTCGAAAAGGACGCACCCAATCAGCTCTGGCAGATGGATTTCAAGGGCCACACGCCGCTTACCGACGGGAGGCGTTGCCATCCGCTCACCATGGTCGATGACCATTCGCGCTATGCCTTGTGCCTTAAGGCATGCGCCAACGAGCAGCGTCCTGACGTGCAGAAGCATCTGACTGACACCTTCCGATGCTATGGGCTGCCGGAGGCCTTCTACCTCGATAACGGCTCCCCCTGGGGCGACACCTCCGGTGCTCGCTGGACCGCGCTGAAGGTGTGGCTGCTCAAGCTCGGCGTCAGGGTGGTCCATGCCAGGCCGCGTCATCCGCAGGGCAGAGGCAAGAACGAACGCTTCCATCGCAGCTTGAAAGCGCAAGTGTTCGCCCTGCGCACGTTCCGCACCTTGGCTGAAGTTCAGCGCGCCCTCGACAATTGGCGCACGATCTACAATCTGGAGCGGCCACATGACAGCCTCGGCATGGGTATCCCCGCCGATCGCTACCGGCCGAGTTCTCGCGCCATGCCGGAACGTGTGCCAAAGGTCCAATACGACGCAGGGGAGATCGTTCGCACCGTCTCCTCGACGCGGAGCTACATCGCCTTCAAAGGGCGAATGTGGAAAGTTCCTCAAGCCTTCTGCGGCGAGCAACTGGCCGTCAGGCCACTCGACCGAGACGGTCGTTACGGAATCTTCTTTGCCAGCTGGCAGGTCGCATCAATCGACTTGACCAAAGACCAAACTGTCAGTGATGTGTCCGAACAGGCGTCAGCTATGTCTCCGGTCTAAACATTTCGCGGGCGATGACAATTGAGAATGTGGCGACTTGCTCAGTTCACGGTCAGCTTCACGCCGAGCCGGCCCGCCAGCTCCTGCACGAACTGCCAGGCAACGCGGCCTGAGCGCGAGCCGCGCGTGGTCGACCATTCGAGCGCCTCGCGCTCCAGCGCCTCGTCGTCGACCTTGATGCCGAAATGGCTGCAATAGCCGCGCACCATGGCGAGATATTCGTCCTGGCTGCAACGGTGGAAACCCAGCCAGAGGCCGAAGCGATCCGACAGCGAGACCTTCTCCTCGACCGCTTCGCCGGGATTGATCGCGGTCGAACGCTCGTTCTCGATCATCTCGCGCGCCAGCAGATGGCGGCGGTTGGAGGTCGCGTAGAGGATGACGTTCTCGGGCCGGCCTTCGATGCCGCCTTCGAGCACGGCCTTGAGCGACTTGTAGGACGCATCATTGCCATCGAAGGAGAGATCGTCGCAGAACACGATGAAGCGAAACGAGGAGGCGCGCAAGCACTCCATCAGTGCGGGCAGGCTTTCGATGTCCTCGCGATGGATCTCGATCAGCTTCAGCTTGTCGGCCGGTTTGCGCTCCGCGTTGATGCTGGCATGCGCCGCCTTCACCAGCGATGACTTGCCCATGCCGCGGGCGCCCCAGAGCAGGGCGTTGTTGGCGGGCAGGCCATTGGCGAAGCGCTCGGTGTTCTCCATTAGGATGTCGCGCATCCGGTCGACGCCCTTCAGCAGGAACAGCTCGACGCGGCTGACCCGCGGCACTGCTGCAAGGCGGCCGTCGGGGTGCCAGACATAGGCATCCGCCCGCTCGAACGACTCGGGTTCGAGGGTTGGGCTGCCCTGGGCCGCGAGGTGAGCCGCAATGCTCTCCAGCGCGCGGACGATGCGCTCCTGCGAGAGGTCTGGGGCAGACTTAAGAATTGCCTTGAGAGTTGCCTTGGAGGCCGCGTTCGAGGCCGCCTTGGGACGTTTTGCCGCGACGCCGGAAGGCGGCCTGGCAGGGGTACGGGGGCCTTTGCCCGCCGGGCTTTTGCTTGGTTTTTTGGGCATGTCCGAAGTTCCTGAGAACGCAGCCTTATCGGGCCTGAGGACCCGCCGCAAGGTGGCCAAAAGGGCGGTCTGGCAGCGTTGCAATTGGGGCAATGGCCGCTATAGTCCGCGCGAATTTGACCAAACCGGTCGCCTTGAGGGCATGACCGGCTTTCCCCCCGTTCTCACGAGGATCGTCCGAATGCTGATTACCCCTGCGTATGCCCAGGCTGCGGGCGCCGGCGACACCAACAGCATGTTGATGTCGCTGCTGCCGTTCGCCCTGATCTTCGTGATCATGTACTTCCTGATTCTGCGTCCGCAGCAGAAGAAGGTCCGCGACCACGCAGATCTCGTGAAGAATATCCGCCGCGGCGACACGGTGGTGACCTCGGGCGGCCTCGTCGGCAAGGTCACCAAGGTCGTCGACGACGACCAGATCGAGTTCGAAATCTCCGACGGCGTGCGCGTGCGGCAGATGCGCCAGATGATCTCAGGCGTGCGCGCCAAGGGCGAGCCGGCCAAAGAATCCGCCAAGGAAAGCGTCAAGGACGACAGCACGGCGAAGTGAGTGCTTCCCGCGAGTCTTTATCTTTATAGGTCTCCTGCAAGTCTCCTGATCTGACAGGTCTAGTCGATGTTGTATTTCACGCGGTGGAGGGCGCTCGGGATTATCCTGACGGCGCTGATCGTGTGCCTCTGCGCGGTCCCCAACTTTTTTCCTGAGGCGCAGGTCAAGACCTGGCCCGCCTGGGCCCAGCGCCGGCTCGTGCTCGGCCTCGACCTCCAGGGCGGCTCCTATCTGCTGCTCGAGGTCGACTCCGCTTATGTGAAGAAAGAGAGGCTCGATCAGGTCCGCGACGACGTTCGCCGGACGCTGCGCGATGCCAAGATCGGCTTCACCGGCGGCGTTACCGTGCGCAACGACGCCGTCGAGGTTCGTATCACCAAGGAATCCGATGCGCAGGCCGCACTCGCCAAGCTGCGGGAGTTGTCCCAGCCGCTGGGCGGCCTCATGGGATCGAGCGGTCAGCGCGACCTTGAGGTTACCGATGCCGGTGGCGGCGTGATCCGCCTGAGCATCCCGCAGGCCGCGATGCTCGATCGCATGCGCAAGACCATCGAGCAGTCGATCCAGATCGTCGAACGCCGCGTCAACGAGCTCGGCACCGTCGAACCCGTGATCCAGCGCCAGGGCAACGACCGCATCCTGGTGCAGGTCCCCGGCCTCCAGGACCCAACCCGCCTGAAGGAATTGCTGGGCAAGACCGCGAAGATGGAATTCCGCATGGTTGACACCTCCGTGCCGCCGGATCAGGCGCAGCAGGGCAGGCTGCCGCCGGAATCCGAACTGTTGATGAGCGCGTCCCCGCCGCCGACACCTTACGTGGTCAAGAAGCAGGTGCTGGTCGCCGGCGGCGACCTGACCGACGCCCAGGCAAGCTTCGACCAGCGCACGGGTGAGCCGGTCGTCAGCTTCAAGTTCAATACGTCGGGCGCGCGCAAATTCTCTCAGGCGACCCAAGAGAATGTGGGACTGCCGTTCGCGATCGTGCTCGACAATAAGGTGATCTCGGCGCCCGTCATCCGCGAGCCGATCACCGGCGGCCAGGGCCAGATCTCCGGCAATTTCACCGTGCAATCGGCCAACGATCTCGCGATCCTCTTGCGCGCCGGCGCGCTGCCGGCGCCGCTCACGGTGGTCGAGGAACGCACTGTCGGTCCGGGTCTCGGCCAGGACTCGATCGAGAAGGGTGAGCTTGCGGCCTACGTCGGGTCGATCCTCGTCATCGTGTTCATGCTTGTGACCTACCGGCTGTTCGGCGTGTTCGCGAATGTCGCGGTGGCGATCAACGTCGCGATGATCTTCGGCCTGCTGTCGCTGCTCAACGCCACGCTGACGCTGCCCGGCATCGCCGGCATCGTGCTTACCGTCGGCATCGCCGTCGACTCCAACGTGCTGATCTACGAGCGCATTCGCGAGGAGCTGCGCGCCGGCCGCAACGCAATCTCGGCGATCGACGCCGGCTTCAAGCGGGCGCTGGCGACCATCCTCGATTCCAACATCACTACCTTCATTGCTGCCGCCGTGCTGTTCTACATCGGCACCGGCCCGGTGCGCGGCTTTGCCGTGACGCTCGGCATCGGCATCATCACCACGGTGTTCACCGCCTTCACCCTGACCCGGCTGATCGTCGCCTGGTGGGTGCGGTGGAAGCGGCCGCAGAGCGTGCCGATCTAGGAGCCTGATCGTGACTCACACCGTTCTCATCGGGCTCGGCGTCCTCATTGCCATTCTCACCGTGGTCGCGGCCCTCGGCCTCTTGCCGTCGCTGCGCATCGTCCCGGACGATACGCATTTCGACTTCACGCGCTTCCGCCGCATCAGCTTCCCGATCTCGGCGGCGCTGTCGATCGTCGCGATCACGCTGTTCTTCACCCACGGCCTGAATTTCGGCATCGACTTCCGCGGTGGTACCTTGCTCGAGGTGCAGGCCAAGTCCGGTACCGCCGACATCGCGGCGATGCGCACGACGCTCGACGGCCTGCGTCTCGGCGAAGTCCAGCTGCAGCAATTCGGTGGTCCCGCGGATGTTCTGATCCGCGTTGCGGAGCAGCCCGGCGGCGACGCTGCTCAGCAAGAGGCCGTGCAGAAGGTCCGCACTGCGCTCGGCGATTCCGTCGAATACCGCCGGGTCGAGGTCGTCGGCCCGCGCGTGTCTGGTGAGCTCCTGGCCTACGGCATGCTCGGCCTGATGCTCGCGATCATCGCGATCCTGATCTATCTCTGGTTCCGATTCGAATGGCAGTTTGCGCTGGGCGCGATGATCGCCAACGTGCACGACATCGTGCTCACCATCGGCTTCATGTCGATCAGCCAGGTCGATTTCGATCTGACCAGTATCGCCGCGCTGCTGACCATTCTCGGCTATTCGCTCAACGACACCGTCGTCATCTACGACCGCATCCGCGAAATGCTGCGGCGCTACAAGAAGATGCCGATGCCGCAGCTGCTCAACGAGTCCATCAACTCCACGCTGTCGCGCTCCATCATCACCCACGTCACGGTGACGCTGGCACTGCTCGCGCTATTGCTGTTCGGCGGTCATGCCATCCACAGCTTCACCGCGGTGATGATGTTCGGCGTGGTGCTGGTCGGCACCTACACCTCGATCTTCATCGCGGCCCCGATTCTGATCTATCTCGGCGTCGGCGAGCATCGCGAGGATGCGCCCGATACGGCTACGCCGGCGAAGAAAAACAAGGCATGATCCGAACCGCGCACGCTCGCACGCGTTTGCGGGGGTAGTAAGCCAATTCGGGCGGAGCTCATGGCCGGCGACCCCAACGCACCCCACTTCCCGCGCTCGGCGCCAATTGAGGCCTATGGCAAGGGCGGCTTCGCTTTCGCCGGCATGTCACATCGGGGATCGCTGCTGTGCCTGCCGGACGCGATATGGGCCTGGGACGTGACGGATCCCACCAGGATTGACCGCTATTCGCTGGATCGCGTGTTCGCGGCGGCCAACAGCATCGACACGCTTCTGGTCGGCACCGGAACGGGGGTTTGGCTGCCGCCGCCGGAACTGCGGCAGGCCTTGAAGGCGGTGAGGGTGGTGCTGGACACGATGCAGACCGGTCCCGCTGTGCGCACCTACAACATCATGATCGGCGAGCGGCGCCGCGTCGCGGCCGCGCTGATCGCGGTGCCATGAGCAGCACCGCGGCGTCGCCCGACTCGGTTGCCTTCTGCGCCGATCTCGTGCGTAGCCATGACTTTCCGCGTTATGTTGCGACGCTGTTCGTTCCCGCCGCAGAGCGCCGCGCGCTGCTGGCGCTCTATGCGTTCAATGCCGAGATCGTGCGCGTTCGCGACCAGGTGAGCCAACCCTTGCCCGGCGAGATTCGCCTGCAATGGTGGACCGACATGCTGTCAGGCCATGTCCATGGCAGCGCCGAGGGCAACCCGGTGGCGGCGGAGTTGCTCCGCGCGATCCGCGATTACGACCTGCCGGTCGAGCCGCTGTCGCTGCTCGCCGACGAGCACCAGTTCGATCTCTACAACGATCCGATGCCGACCATGGCGGCACTGGAGGGCTATCTGGCGGCGACCTCATCGGCACTGTTTGCTCTCGCAGCCCGGATCATGGCGCCGCCCTCGGAGTCAGTCGAGCACCTCGCCCGTCATGCCGGGCTGGCCCAGGGTATCGTCGATGTCATTGCCAAACTGCCGCGTGATGCGGCGCACCGGCGATTGTTCCTGCCACAGCAGATTCTGGCGAGCCACAACTGCAACATGGAGGATGTGTTCGCCGGCAAGGCGACGCCGGGTCTGCGCGCCGTGCTGGATCAACTCGCAGGCGAGGCGCGGCAGCATCTGACCACGGCCTCGTCGCTGCTGCCGCAGGTACCGCCGTCCGTGCGGCCTGCGTTTCTGCTGCTGAGCCAGGTCCGGGCCGATCTCAAGCGCCTGTCCCTACCTGGGCGCAATCCGTTCGCGCCGCCGCCGGCCTCGCGGCTGCGGACGCTGTGGACGCTGTGGCGGGCTTCGCGCTCCAGGGAATTTACCAAATAGGAGCCGGCTTATCGCCTGAGGCGGCCAAATGCTCTATGCTGTCCTATGGCTGACTTGTCCCAAAGCTTGACCTCCGATCTCGGCGACTTTCCGGTTGCACCAAGCGACATCCATGCGGCCGCCGAGACCATCCGGGGTGCCGTCGTTGAAACGCCCTGTAGCTACAGCCGAACCCTGAGCAACATCTGCGGCTGCGACATCTGGCTCAAATTCGAGAACCTTCAATTCACCTCCTCGTTTAAGGAGCGCGGCGCCCTCAACCGGCTCGCCGCGCTGACGCCGGAGGAGCGTGCGCGCGGCGTCATCGCGATGTCGGCAGGTAACCACGCACAGGGCGTCGCCTATCACGCGAGAAGGCTCAACATTCCCGCCACCATCGTCATGCCGATCGGCACGCCCATGGTGAAGATCGAAAACACGAAGCACAACGGCGCGGAGGTGGTGGTCACCGGCGCGACCCTGGAGGAGGCGGCCGCGTTCGCGCGGAACCACGGTGAGGCGCGCGGCATGATCTTCGTCCATCCCTACGACGATCCGCTGGTGATCGCCGGGCAGGGCACCGTCGGGCTGGAGATGATGAAGGCAGTGCCGGAACTCGATACGATGGTCGTCCCGATCGGCGGCGGCGGGCTAATCAGCGGCATCGCCATTGCCGCCAAGTCCATCAAACCGTCGCTACGAATCCTGGGCGTCGAGGCCTGGCTCTATCCTTCGATGTACAACGCCATCCATGATGGGAATCTGCCGGCGCGCGGCGACACGCTCGCCGAAGGCATCGCGGTCAAATCGCCCGGCAAGATCACCACCGAGATCGTCCGGCGCCTCGTCGACGACATTGCCCTCGTGAACGAAGCGGAGCTCGAGCGCGCTGTGGCGACCCTGATCTCAATCGAGAAGACGGTGGTCGAGGGTGCCGGTGCCGCCGGCCTTGCCGCGCTGATGTCCGATCCATCCCGCTTCGCCGGCCAGAAAGTGGGCCTGGTGCTGAGTGGCGGCAACATCGATACGAGGCTAATCGCCTCGGTTCTGACCCGTGAACTCGCGCGCGAGGGGCGACTGACCCAGCTTTCGCTCGATATTCCTGACCGGCCCGGGCAATTGGCCGCGGTGGCCGCGCTGCTCGCTGAAGCCGGTGCCAACATCATCGAGGTCTCGCATCAGCGGACGTTCTCAGACCTGCCGGCCAAGGCGACGCTGCTACAACTGGTCATCGAGACCCGCGACAGCGCCCATCTCGACGAGGTGATGGCAAGGCTCAGCGCGTCCGGGTTGAGCGCGCGCTGCACGTGAGCGGCGCGCCCGGCTATCGCGGTGCTAAACCCGCGAGGTGCCCGATCAGTCCGTCGATCTCGGCTTCCGTGTTGTAGTAGTGCGGAGAAGCGCGCACGACCGGCGGCAGCGCGCGGATTTCTGCGTCGATGCGGGTGCTCGACGGATCCGAGGCGCCGATCGTAATCCCGGCCGCAGCAGCGCTGCTGACGATGGCATCCGCTTCATGCCCATCCATCGTGAAGCTGACGATGGCGCCCGGCGCGCGGCCGAGGTCGCGTATTTTGATGCCGCGAATGCAGGCGAGGCCACTGCGAAGGCGGTCTGCAAGCAAGCGGCAGCGCTGTTCGATCGGACCAAGGCCGATCGCGAGAGCATAATCGGCGGCAGCTCCCAGGCCGAGCCGCGCCGCGTAGTTGTTTTCCCAGGTTTCGAAACGGCGCGCATCATCGCGGAGTCGATATTCATCGCGCGAGACCCAGGGCGCGGCGAAATGGTCGATCATCGGCGGCTCGAGCCCTTGCAGCATCGCTCGGCGGACATAGAGAAAGCCGGTGCCGCGCGGGCCGCGCAGGAATTTGCGCCCCGTGGCCGACAGCATGTCACAGCCGATGGCTTCGACATCGACCTCCATCTGACCGATCGCCTGGCAGGCGTCGAGCAGATAGGGAATGCCGTATGCCCGCGCGATCCTGCCGACGGCCGCCGCGGGATTGACCAGCCCGCCATTTGTTGGAACCCAGGTGATGGCGATCAGCTTCACGCGCTCGTCGAGCATGCGTTCGAGCGCGTGAACATCAAGCTCGCCGCTGGCATCGCTGGGCACGACTTCGATGACCGCGCCTGTACGTTTGGCGACTTGAAGGAACGCAACATAATTGGCGGCATATTCCGCCTCTGCGGTCAGGATGCGATCGCCCTTGCGAAACTGAAGAGCATAGAACGCCATCTGCCAGGCAACGGTTGCGTTCTCCACGAGGGCGATCTCATCCGGTGCGGCATTGATCAGCCGCGCCACCGAGCCGTAGACCGCTTCAAGGCGGCGCGCTTCCTGATCGGCGGCGGCATAGCCGCCGATATCGCTCTCCAGATCGATGTGCTGCTTCATCGCCGCGACGACGGCCGCCGGCATAAGTGCCGCGCCGGCGTTGTGGAGATACGCGAGCCGGGAGGCGGCCGGCGTGTCGGAACGTATCTGGTCGATATCGATCAAGTGAGAGCCTGCCAATTTGGGGTCCTGAAGCTAAGACACAATGACGCACGCGCGCAAGACGGGCAAAGGAAGGTGCGGCTGGAGCACGCCGATCCAGATGCCTATGCTGACAGAGCGTGATGGCGTTTGGGAAACTGAAAGGAAGCGCGATGGCGAAGAACACGATCTGCCTCTGGTACGACAAAGACGCCGAGGCTGCTGCAAGCTTTTATGCTAAGACCTTTCCAGACAGCGCCGTGAGTGCCGTTCACCGCGCGCCCAGCGATTACCCGTCCGGCAAGGCGGGCGATGTTTTGACCGTCGAATTCACCGTGGCTGGCGTTGCTTGTCTCGGCCTCAATGGCGGTCCCGTGTTCAAGCACAACGAAGCCTTCTCGTTCCAGATCGCCACTGACGATCAGGAGGAGACAGATCGCTACTGGAACGCCATTGTCGGCAATGGCGGGCAGGAGAGTGCGTGCGGCTGGTGCAAGGACAGATGGGGCGTTTCCTGGCAGATCACGCCGCGTGTATTGATCGAAGCGCTGGCGGCCGGCGGCCCTGAGGCCAAGCGCAGCTTCGACGCGATGATGGGGATGACGAAAATCGACGTCGCCGCCATCGAGGCAACGCGCCGCGGCTGAAATTGCCCCCGGCCTCAGATGCAGAGGCTGAGTAGCTTGATGTGGCAGCCGCTGGATTTGGGCTTGCCTGCGGGCGCGGCCTCGCGCTTCACGGCAACCAGCGGCTCCTTGTCTTTCTTTCTCTTGCCCTTCGGCTCGTAATCGCCGGCGATCACCATCGCCCAATAGGTGCGCTTGCCGCTGGCGTTCTTGGCGCTCGCGATGCCGACGCGCGAGGCGTTGTGCAGCAGCAGGTTCTTGCGGTGCCCGGAGGAGTCGATCCACTGTCCCAGGGTTTTCTCGAAATTGTCGTAGCCATAGGCGATGTTCTCGGCGGCGCGGCCCGCACCGGCCGGAGCGACGCGGCGGTTGAACGGGCCGAGTGCGTCATGGCTGAGGTCGTCCTTGGCCGCCATCGCGCGGGCCTGATCCATGGCGATGCGATCGAGCGTGGCGTCGCGCACGACGCGGACCTCTCCGTGCTTAAGGCGGAAGCTCGAGATCAGCTCGGCCGGGGATTCCGCCATTGCGGGCGCGCTTGTCAGCAACATAAGTCCCGCGATCACCCCGCCAACCACACGATGCATCATCGTTCCCCAAGCACCCATGACCCCACCAAGTCTGCCTTTGCCCGACCGCTTCTCTATCGCCATTGTGGACGCTTCAAGGCGCGCGGGACCTTAGCTCGTCGGCAGGTCCGCCTCGAAATTGAAGCGGTCGCGCAGGTTCTTACGCTGCTCCAGGATGTCCTTGAGGAAGGCACGGTCCTGGTCGTTCTTCATCATCGGCTCGATCAGGTCGAGCTGGTTCATGGCGACCAGTTGCAGGACCTCGGTGCGCGGCTTGCCGCTGCTGTCGCGGGGCAGGGCGTGCACGACCTGGATGTGTTCCGGCGGCTTGGGGCCCTTGGCGGCCGCAATCTCGTTGCGGAGCTCGCCTTCGAGCGCGGCCTGGTCGGCTTCGACGAAGGCATAGAGCCCGACGCCGGAGCGGCGGTCGGCGAAGGCGACGATGGCGGTGTCGCGCACGGCCGGATTCTTGCGGATCAGCTCCAACAGTACCGGCGCGTCGTTGACGAGGCGGCGGCCACCACCCTCGCGATCGGTGAAATTGAATAGGCCACGTGTGATGGCGCGATAGACCTTCTTGCCGGTGGCGAGCCACAGGCTCGCGGCGAATGACTTCTTCGCAAGGATCTTTCGCTCGCGCGGCGTCAACGCCTCGGGCGCGTAGGAGCGCTTGTGTTTGAGCAGGTGCCGGAGATCTTCATAGGCCAGGATGCGGTAGAACCGGCCGCGCCGCGCAAAGCAGGCGGCGAGCTGGAAGTCGGTGACATAGGCGCGGCCGTCGCGACCGACCAGCCAGTTCTGCTCCTTGGCGAGATCGTTGTGGCAGATGCCGGCGCGGCGAAGCCGCCGCAGCGCGGCCTTGGCCGAGCGGAAATAGGCGAGGTCGCCATGCGGCTTGGCCAGATGCAGCGCGACGCCATCAACGAAGCCGCGCACCAGCGCGCGGCGTCCGGCCCATAGCAGCTCCGGACCGACGTTGAGGCCTTTGGCGCGCGCGAGCGCATGCTTCTCGCGCGCGAACAGGTGGCGTGCCAAGAGGAACGACCACCACGGCACCTCGTCGAGACGGCGCAGCACCGCGTCGACCTCGCCGTTCTCGCTGCGGAAGCGGCCGCGCTCGACGGTCGAGAACACGTCGCGCTTGAGCAGCACGCCCTCGGTCCAGCGCGCCGACAGCTCCGCGGCGTCGTCTTGGGGGAGGCTCATCGAAAACTCACGCGGCGGCGGCAATGCGCAAGTGGTCGGCGATCCAGCGATCGAGATCGGCGAGCGCGCGTGCGCTCAGCGCCTGCTTCTTGGCCACCGTCTTCTCGTTGCCGCGCAGCCGCGTGCCGTCTGGCTTTTTTGTCGGCGCGGTCGCGAGCGGCGGGAACAGGCCGAAATTGATGTTCATCGGCTGGAACGAGCGCGTGCCGGCCTCGATGGTTTCGATATGACCGCCGGTGATGTGGCCAAGCAGCGATCCCAGCGCCGTCGTGCTGGGCGGGCTCGCCAGCGTCTCGCCGCGCGCGTCGGCGGCCGCATAGAGACCGGCGATGAGGCCGACGCTGGCGGATTCCACATAGCCCTCGCAGCCCGTCATCTGGCCGGCAAAGCGCAGCCGCGGCTGCGCGCGCAGGCGCAACTGGCCGTCGAGCAGCTTTGGCGAATTGAGGAAGGTGTTGCGATGCAGGCCGCCGAGGCGGGCGAATTCAGCCTTCTCCAGTCCCGGTATGGTGCGGAAGATGCGCTGCTGCTCGCCATATTTCAGCTTCGTCTGGAAGCCGACGATGTTGTAGAGCGTGCCGAGCTTGTTGTCCTGGCGCAGTTGCACGATTGCGTAAGGCTTCGTGCTCGGATCGTTCGGATTGGTCAGGCCAACCGGCTTCATCGGGCCGTGGCGCAGCGTCTCGGGACCGCGCTCCGCCATGACCTCGATCGGCAGGCAGCCGTCGAAATAGGGCGTGTTGGTCTCCCACTCCTTGAACTCGGTCTTCTCGCCGGCGATCAGCGCTGCGACGAAGCCGTCATACTGCTCTTTGGTCATCGGGCAGTTGATGTAATCGGCGCCGTTGCCGCCAGGACCGACCTTGTCGTAGCGCGACTGGAACCAGGCCACCGACATGTCGATGGACTCGCGGTGCACGATCGGCGCGATGGCGTCGAAGAAGGCGAGCGCATTTTCGTCGGTCAGTTCGCGGATGGCATGGGCCAGCGGCGCAGAGGTGAGGGGGCCGGTCGCAACGATGACGTTGCTCCAGTCGGACGGCGGCAGGCCTGCGACCTCGCCGCGGGCGATCTCGATTTTGGGGTGGTCGTTCAGGGCCGCGGTGACCGCCGCAGAGAAGCCGTCGCGGTCCACGGCCAGGGCGCCGCCCGCGGGCACCTGGTTGGCATCGGCCGCGCGCATGATCAGCGAGTCGAGCCGGCGCATCTCCGCATGCAGCAGGCCGACCGCGTTGTTGGCGGCATCATCCGAGCGGAACGAATTGGAGCAGACAAGCTCGGCGAGCCCGTCGGTGCGGTGCGCCTCGGTCATGCGGGTCGGCCGCATTTCGTGCAGCACCACGGGCACGCCGGATTTGGCCACTTGCCAGGCGGCTTCGGAACCGGCAAGGCCGGCGCCGATCACGTGCACGATGTTCGATCGGGATCCTGTCATGGGGCGGACAGGTAGCGCTTTTCGGCGGCCAGTGGAATCGCCGAGATCGAATTTTCTGCCATCAGAAGCGATAACGCCCCCACGAGGCGGGCGCTATCGGTTCGTCCGGTGAACGGCTGAACGATATCAGCCCTGATACTGGCCGGCGGCAACGCGCGGGATATCCGAGCGATCGAGGCCGATGTCGGCCAGTTCGCGATCGCTGAGCTGGGACAGCTCGGCAACATTGCGCTGATAGTCCCGGAATGCCTGGATCATGCGGATGAGCGAGAGCAGCATTGGTAGTCTCCTGTAGTTCGATTCAGCCCTTGCCCGGGGCTGCGTCGTTGAAATGAATATAGGTGAGGGTAGTGCAGTGCGAAAGTTCCGATGTTGCGATGCAGCTAGGCGATGAATGCATAGCAATAATAACTGACGATTAACCTGCGGGCTTTCGCGCTCAATCCTGTCGTGAGGCAGATTCCGGTGAGGTAATGCCCGTTATTTCACGGAGTACTACGGAATGCGCAGTTTAATGCATTGCGGAAATATGTTTCCGCCCACCGATCCGCTAGCAGGTCTGCAGCGTCTAGACTCAAGCTCGGCATGCGCTATTCGCATCCCTTTAGGAATATAGGAGTGAATAAACATTCACGTTTTCCGACTGCGCTGCGATTCGTTCCGTTGCGGAGAGGACTGGACGGGCGGGTGCATGCGAAAAGGTGATGCACGCCGCGAGGAGGGCATCCAGAGAAGGCCAGTCGCCGACCGATCGGCCTTCCGCGTTCCATCGCGGGGCTTACGGAGCGCGCGCGAGCTGGGTGGCGAAATAAGCCACCGTCTTGGAATAGACCTCGCTCTTGTTCCACTGCTGGAGCACCGCGAAGTTCGGACTGCCCGGCTGCCAATCCTTGCCGCGCTGCCAGCCATAGCCGGCGAGATAATTGGCGGTGGAGGCGAGCACGTCGGGCACGTTGTGCAAGAGGTCGCGCTTGCCGTTCCCGTCGAAATCAACGGCGTACTTCACCCAGGACGACGGCATGAACTGGGTCTGGCCGAGCTCGCCGGCCCAGGCGCCCTTCATCTCGGCAGGAGCGAGATCGCCGCGCTCGACGATGCGCAGAGCATCCATCAGCTCGGCGCGAAACTGCTCGGAGCGCCGGCAATCATACGCCAGCGTCGCCAGCGAGCGGATCGTGGCGAACTTGCCGGTGTTGACGCCGAAATCGGTCTCAAGGCCCCAGATCGCGACCAGCACCTCGCCCGGGACGCCGTAAGCCTGCTCGATGCGCGAGAGCACCGAGCCGTATTGCTTCATCATGTTGGAGCCGCGCTGCATGCGGGGCGGCACCATGCGGCCGGAAAACTCCTCAAAGGTCTGGCTGAAGACCTTTTGCGAACGGTCGCGATTGAGGACGCCCTGATCGAGCGTCACGCCCGCAAGTCCCGATGCAATGGCCTGTTGCGAGATGCCCTTGGCCGCAGCATCGGTTTTGAAGTCCGCAAGCCAGGCGTCGAAATTGCCGGAGCCGCAGGCAACAGCGGCGAGCACTGGCTGGGCTGACAGGATGGACGCGGAGAGGGCGAGGGCTGCGAGAGCCAGACGAGAAATCGTCGTGGTCATCAGATGAAATGGATTCCGTGAGTGATCAGACCGGCGCGCATAATCTCGGTTGCAACCGCGGCCAAAGCAAGGCGTGTGACGGCGCGCGATCCTGCCCGGGCCGGGCAGGATCGCACGTCACGATGTCGTCAGGCGTCCGTCCTATTCCGCCAGGGGAAGAGGTTGGCGGGGAAATCGGCGGCGGGCTTGCGCGGACGATGCGGCGGAGGCGGCACGGGACGAGCGCCTGGATCGGACACGATCACCTTGCGGTAGAGATGCCAGGTGGCATGGCCGAGCACCGGGATCACCACGGCGAGGCCGAGGAACGCCGGGATCGTTCCGAGCGCCAGCAACACCGCCACGATTAAGCCCCAGGCTGCCATCGGCACCGGGTTCTTCGCAACGACGAGCAGCGAGGTGCTCATTGCCTCGAATGCTCCGGCATGGCGGTCGAGCATCAAGGGGAACGAGACGGCACTGATGCAGAGCGCGGCGAGCGCGAATAGGAAGCCCGTGCCGCAGCCGACCACGATCAGCCACCAGCCCTGCCGCGTCGTCAGAACGCGCGTCAGGAAATCCGAGATACCGGTCACGCCCTCATAGCCGAATGCCGCAACGTAGATCGCCTGCGCGGTCGCGACCCAGGTCACGAACAGAGCGAGCAGCAACGTGCCGAGGCCGAGCATCGCACCGAACGACGGCGAGCGCAGCACCTCCATGGCATCCCAGGCGGTGGCCTCCTCATGGCGTTCGCGCCGGCTGGAGAGCTCGTAGAGACCGAGCGCCGCGAAGGGGCCGATCAATGCGAAACCCGCAGCCAGGGGAAACAGCAGCGGCAGCACCGAGTAGCCCATCACCACACGGGCGAGCACGAGGCCGAGCACCGGATAGATCACGCAGAGGATGATGGCGTGGCTCGGAATGGCCTTGAAATCCTCCCAGCCGCGCTTCAGCGCGTCGTGCAGGTCGGACAATTGGATGGTTCGGATCACCGGTCCAGCCGCTTCCGCGGTCCGGGCGGTGCCGGGGACATTGCCCTGGTAGAGTGTGGCCATGGTCGCTAGCTCCCTTGCCATACGGCCGATCTCGCGCCGGCAACGGTGCACGCGGCCGCTTGCTTGAACGATCGCGATTCCGACCAGACGCGAATTCCGGATGGCATCGCGAGCTGAACGGTAAGCGTACTCCCAATTGCGAGTCCTGTCCCTCACGCTTGAGTGAAATTCGATGACGCAGTGCAAACCTCGCCGATGTCATTCGGCCGTCATTTCGCCGCAGATAAGCTGATGCTGCGTGTTGGTTCGCACAACGTCGCGGGCGCAACGCAGGAACATCGTCTATAAGTGCCACTCAACGCCCTTCCAACGGATCCTTTTCGGGGAGCAGACATGAGCATTTTCGGGAAAATCATGAGCGCGATCTTCGGCAGCCATCCGGCTGCTGCCGCGCCCGCCGGCAGCGCGCCCGCAGGGGCCGCGCCGGGAACATCCGCGCCGGCTGCCACGCCCATGGCGGCTGTCGACGTCGCCGCGGTCGTCGACAAGGCGGTGGCTGCGCACAAGGGCGAGAAGCTGGAATGGCGCACCTCCATCGTCGACCTCATGAAGGCGCTCGACATCGATTCCAGCCTCGCTGCGCGCAAGGATCTCGCCAAGGAGCTGGGCTACACCGGCGACATGAACGACTCCGCGAGCATGAACGTCTGGCTGCACAAGCAGGTGATGTCCAAGCTCGCCGCCAATGGCGGCAAGCTGCCGCCGGAGATCAAGCACTGACCGATCGCTCGGTCGTACCGCAAGGGCCCGCGATCTCGCGGGGCCCTTTTGGGTTCAGGCGAGGAGATCCGCATCTTCCGGATGCCTGTCGAGATAGTCGACCACGAAGCCGCAGCCGGCGATCACCTTCCTCCCGTCGCGGCGGATCAAGTCCAGCGCGCCCTTGACCAGCTCGGACCCAATACCTCGGCCACGGAGGGCGCGCGGCGTTTCGGTATGGGTGATGATCACGGCCGACGGCGTCAGCCGGTAATTGGCGAAGGCGATGGCGCCGCCGACATCGAGCTCGAAGCGGTTCTTGTCCTTGTTGTCGCGTACCGAAGCCGCCATGTGGGACCCTTCCATAGTGCAGATTGCGTCCCGATTTAGGAGGCTGACCCCGCCCTTGCCAGGTGAGACCAAGGAAGATTGCGGCAGGGGAGATATCTGCAATGCGCGTCCCTGCGGCCGCATTGCAGCATCGACGTCTCGCTCTGCGAGCATGATAAGCGGCCGCAAATAATCCTCGATATTGCTCTTGCAAGGTCCGCGGCGGTTCCCACGTCCTTTGGAGGACATACGCCCGAATGCGGCCGGCAGGGTCGCGAGACATTCGGAGTGTCGTGATTGCCAGCCGCAGACGTATGCCTCGTTGTAGGAGGGTACGATGTCGGACTTTGGTTTCTTCAATACTCATCGAACGTGGGAAGACTGGTGCGGGATGCTGCTCGGCGCGGTGATCGTGGCTTCGCCGTGGTTTCCGATCCAGGATCAAGCGATCGCCGGACACCAGACGATGATCCTGAATACGGTCGCAATCGGTCTGGTCGTGTTTGGCCTCAGCCAGCTCGAATATGTCGCCTTGCAGCGCTGGCAAGAGGTGATGACGATCCTGGTCGGACTGTGGCTCATCGCCTCGCCTTACGTCATCGGCTATTCCGGAGAAGGCTTTCTCCGCATCTATCACACGAGCCTGGGTGCGGTGGTGGTGCTGCTCGGCATACTCCAGCTGTGGCAGGACTGGGATCTGAATGACCGGGACATGCTCAAGCACGGACAATAGCTCTTAGATATCGTCAGGCCCGCCGGTTACGGACGGCGGGCCTCTGCCCTCAGCTCGTGACGATATCTGAATAATCCGAGCGCCTCTCGAACGATGAGAGCGGTTTGATTCAATCCGTGGCTTTGGCGAGCCTGGACTCTTCGGGCTGCGGCTGCGAGCGGAGGCAACCTCGGCAGATGACCAGGGAGCGGTTGACCCTGGCGTCCTGCTCGGCGTCGCTGCCCTCCTGCGCCTGCCACCATTCCTTCGAATAGGGCTGAAGTCCGGCATGCGATCGGTCGTGCTGGGATCGGACTGCGGTGCGCGTCGGTCCGGACGCTGCGTGCGGCCGGTTGGGATCCTCGCCGGCGCCATCCCAGGCATAGCGCGCGGGCTTGAAGGCGGGATCTGAGGCCAGATGCGCTTGCGGGGCCGCGGCACATCCGGCAAGCGCCAGCGTGAGCAGGAGGAAGGCGGGCGCTTTGACCATAATGCGATACTCTTTACGCGAGACCTGAGCGAGGTTGCGCTGATCATGTTTAAAATTCCCTGAACGGCTGCGGCTGCGGCTGCGCCGGCGACAACGCGCATGCGTTATCTGATCCTCCTGCTGGCTGTGTTCGCCGCCGCCGCGCGCACCGACGATGCAAAGCCGCTTGATCCGGCCGATTATCCGCCGGGCGTGCAGAAGGCGCTGCGCTGCGCCAATGAGGACTGCGACAGCCAGGACGGCGGCGCCGTGACCTTAGTTTGCGTTCAGGAAGCCGTAGGGCAGGCGCGCGGCAGGCGGCCTTGCGGGGGCGCGTTCGATCGCGATAAATGGGCTGCGATGAGCGGGCAGATAACCTGCTGTCCGCACTCGAAGAGGAAGCCCGATGCAGCCCCTGCGCATGTCCCGCCGTGTCATGAATCTCGCTTACATGCTGACCCAGAATGCGCGGCGGCATGGATCGCGACCTGGCTTTGTCTGGGGTGACAAGTGCTGGACCTGGCGCCAGATCGATGCGCAGGTCTCGGCGCTGGCGGCAGCGCTCGCCGCGCGCGGTATTGCGAAGGGCGACCGCATCCTCGTCCATTCCACGAATGGCGACGAGATGTTCTTTTCGATGTTCGCCGCGTTCCGGCTCGGTGCAGTCTGGGTCCCGACCAATTTCCGCCTGATGCCGGATGAGGTCAGCTATCTCGCTCAGGCCTCCGGGGCGAAGGCGTTCTTGTGCCATGTCGATTTTCCCGAACACGCGGCGGCAGTGAAGAGCGGCGCACTGGAATTCACCTGGAGCATCGACGGCAAGGCCGCGTTCGGCGAGCGCTCGGTGGCGGACGCCATCGCCTCGCATACGGGCGCTGCCGTGGACAATGTCGCAGTCGAGCATGACGATCCCTGCTGGTTCTTCTTCACCTCCGGCACCACCGGGCGCTCCAAGGCGGCGGTGCTGACCCACGGCCAGATGGGCTTTGTCGTCACCAACCATCTGGCCGATCTGACACCCGGTGTGACGGAAGAGGATGCCTCGCTGGTGGTGGCGCCATTGTCGCACGGTGCAGGCGTGCATCAGTTGATGCAGACCGCACGCGGCGCGCGTACCGTGCTGCTGCCGACCGAGAAATTCGACATCAACGAGGCGTTTCGCCTCATCGAGGCGCAGCGCGTCAGCAATCTGTTCACGGTGCCGACCATTTTGAAGATGATGGTCGAGCACCGCGCGGCCGACAAATACGACCATTCCTCGCTTCGTCACGTGATCTATGCCGGCGCGCCGATGTATCGCGAGGATCAGAAGGCAGCGCTGAAGAAGCTCGGCAAGGTGATCGTGCAGTATTTTGGCCTTGGCGAGGTCACCGGCAACATTACCGTGCTGCCGGCCGCGTTGCACGATTCCGAGGACGGCCCGCATGCGAAGATCGGCACCTGTGGCTTCGAGCGCACCGGCATGCAGGTCTCGATCCAGGACGATGAGGGCCGCGAGCTCGGAGCCAACCAGAGCGGCGAGATCTGCGTGATCGGCCCCGCGGTGTTCGCCGGCTACTACGATAATCCCGAAGCCAATGCGAAAGCGTTCCGCAACGGCTGGTTCCGCACCGGCGATCTCGGTCACATGGACGAGGAGGGTTTTGTCTACATCACGGGACGGGCTTCCGACATGTACATCTCCGGCGGCTCCAACATCTATCCACGCGAGATCGAGGAGAAGATTTTGACGCATCCGGCCGTCGGCGAGGTCGCCGTGCTCGGCGTGCCCGATCCGACCTGGGGAGAGGTCGGCGTTGCCGTCTGCGTCGCGCGCGAAGGCGAGAAGCCGGTGAGCGAAGCGGAGATGGCGGCATTTCTCTCGCCGATGGTGCCGCGCTACAAGATGCCGAAGCGGTTCTTCTTCTGGGAAGCGCTGCCGAAATCCGGCTACGGCAAGATTCCAAAACGCATGGTACGCGACGAGCTCGAGGCGCGAGGCCTGCTCGATCTCGACAAAACGAAGGCCAGCTGAGCGGGCGTCATGCGCAGCATCAAGCAGCCGGGCGCACCTCACGCAGAACGCATCCAATGGGTGGAGGCGAGGGGACGCGCCTTCGCCTTCACGCTTCAAGCCGGTCTGCCGCTGCTGGAAGCCGCGCGCCGCGGTTTTGCCGCGGAGGGTTTTGCCGGCGGCGTGCTCAATTTTGGTGCTGGCGCGCTTGGGCCGTTCGGCTATGTAATGCCGGCACTGTCGAAGACGGGCGACAATGCAGCGTTCTACAGCGATGCGTTTCGGCCCAAGGGCGTGACGCGCACGAAGCTCGGCAGGATGACGCTGGGTGTGCGGGAGGGCGCGCCGTTCTTTCATTGCCACGGGCTGTGGACGGAGGCCGATGGCCGCGCCAGCGGCGGCCACATGTTGCCCGACGAGACTGTTGTCGCCGAACCGTTCGCCGTCGAAGCCTTCGGTCTCGATGGTGCGATGTTCACGGCCGAGTCCGATCCAGAAACGAATTTCAAGCTGTTCGGGCCGGTGGCGGCTGAGAGCACCGGTGCGCAGGCCAAGAGCCGCGCCTTCGCGCTGCGGCTGCGGCCTAACCAGGATTTGGCCGGCGGCCTCGAAGCATTCTGTCGCGCGCACGGCATTGTGCGTGCGAAAATTCACGGTGGCGTCGGCTCGACCATCGGCGCGCGCTTCACCCATGGCGGCGTTACCGAGCCGTTTGCCACTGAGCTGGCGATAACCTGCGGCGCCATCGAGGCCGGTTCGTCCGGCGCGCTCGAAGCCGCCCTCGATGTCGCCCTGATCGACTACACCGGCGGCCTCGCCGAGGGCCGCTTGGTCCGCGGCGACAATCCCGTGCTGATGACCATGGAGCTGGTGCTGGAGCCGATGGGCTAATTGGGCTAAGGCACGACCGAAGCTTGCGACCCGCAGATGCCACTTCCATGCAGTTTGTGTTCCTGATATGTTCCTTGAAGATTTCGGCGGGGACGGAGGGGGAGCATGAGCCGGACACGACGTCGACAGACCACACTGCGTGCGCCTATCTCAGGCGTGTCTGGCTCGATCGCTCGCGGGTCGAGGACTGGGAGGCTTATCCGTTCTGCCTCCCCATCTTCAGCAGGGCTATCGCATATGGCGAAGCATACTGAGGAGGAAGGCATCATCCCAGCCCGCGCGCTTGATTTTGCGTCGAATCGAGGCGGTGTCGGGATGAGA
>NZ_JADPKL010000063.1:0-997 GCF_023073935.1 Bradyrhizobium sp. 147
GCTAAAGCGTGATGGCATTAAGTTCGATAGCCTGAATTTTTGAGGTAATTGGCGCATTCGTCGGCGGTGAAGGCATCGAGTGCGTGGCCGATTGCGGCGCAGACCGCATCGACGGTTCGGGCGGCAGCTTTGCGGAGCAGATGCTTGAGCTTGGCAAATACCTGTTCGATCGGGTTCAGGTCGGGCGAGTACTTTGGCAGGAAGAACAGTTTGGCGCCGGCCGAACGGATGAGCTGGCGAACTGCTTTGCTCCTGTGGCTGCCGAGATTATCCAAGACGACGATATCGCCGGGTCGAAGGACCGGCAGGAGAACCTTCGCGACATAGGTGCGAAAGCTCACGCCATCGATCGGCCCCTCGATGAACCATGGTGCATCGATCCGATCATGGCGCAGGGCCGCCAGGAAGGTCATGGTCTTCCAGCGGCCGTGGGGAACCTTGGCGTGAAGTCTGCACCCGCGCGGCGCCCATCCCCGCAAGGGCGCCATATCGGTCCTGGTCCAGGTCTCGTCGATGAAGACCAGCCGCTCAGCTTCGACGCGACTTTGATATTTTGTCCACTGGGCTCGCCGCCGCGCGACCTCGGGTCGATCCCGTTCGCCAGCCGCCACGCTTTTTTTTGAAGCTGAGCTTCTCGGCATGCACGAAGTCCCACACCGAATGGTAGTCGACCTTCAGGCCGCGTCCGGCAAGCTCGGCAACGAGCCCGCGTATCGTGAAATCGCCCTCCTTGATCCGTTGCGACAGCCAGACCGCATGCTCTCCCGAAACCGCCTTCGGCTTATGACCGCCCATCTGGCCCGGAGCAACGCTCCCGGTCTCATCGACCCGCTTCATCCAGCCAATTGCGGTGCTGATCGCGACCCCAAACTGCTTGGCTGCCCGATTGCGGGACATCCCGCCCTCAATCGCGGCCACGACACGCTGGCGAAGATCCAGAGAATAAGGCTTGCCCATCCATGCTGGCCTCCCGCCCAGCCAGCATGGTGAATCAGAA
>NZ_JADPKL010000109.1:0-124667 GCF_023073935.1 Bradyrhizobium sp. 147
GACCAGCTCCGACGACCCGAGCGCTCCCAGCAGAGCACGCCGATCAAAGGGGTCCCTTTTGGATGCCGATAGGGGGTCCCAGTCGAACGCCGATTGACAGACCAGGACGGTTGAACCAGGGCGCACCTTCGCTTTCAGCCGCTCGGTGGCGGCGAACGTCTGCGCGCGCGTGCCGTTTGCGAGCAAGTCGACCGAGAAGCCCTTCGCGTTGAGGGCGGCTGCCAAACCCGTCGCGTCATGCGCTGTTTGGTCTAGCGGAGCCTCCGCGTCCGGATAGTTCGAATCGTCAACGATAAGAGCGAGCTGATTGCTCTCGCCGTCATCTGTGTTGGCGCCTTCGATCAGGCTGTGGGTTTGAGGCTCGAGCTTCTTCACAGCCTCATATCGCATCGCACTAGAGAAGCCGACCGACAACAGAATTGCAAGGAAGCCTACTGCGGCGATACGTGTCAAAGAGTGCACCCGTTTCATTAGAGCCTCCTGGTGTCTTCAACACACAACATGCTCAAGTTCTTGCGAGGCTTAAATAGAAACAATGCAAACTCATCGTTTCTAAATTGGAGATGTTCGCTCTCCGGGTAGGCCGCGCTCTCTTGCCCTGGGAAGGCACTAGGTTCCAAGGCGTCGGGAAATCATCTTTGGCCGATCGCCTCCCTGCAAGGTTCAGCTCGCACACCAATTTCCACCCGTCAGCTTCTCATTGACACGGGCGCCCCCAACGACCGCAACGCGCTGATCGAGGCGGCCAAACAGTTGGGTATCAAGACCGGCGGCGGCTGGGTTCGGGACGGTATCGCTCGCTATGTCGACGAGCACTATAGCAAGGACGTCATTCTCATCGACGAGCATGCGATGGTGATCGAAGACGCCGACGCCCGGTCATGCCATCATCCAGGTGCCGCTCCGCGGGACGTGGCGCACACCAACACGAGAACCGAGGGCGACTGCGATCAGAAACGTTGCCGCCGATATTTCGACGACCGCGTGCTCGCTGTCGGTGCCTCTGAACCGTGCACATTTGGCCGACCTCGCAAACGCTTCCGACCAAATGGCGCGCTGCGCCTTCGTTCCGAGCGACCGCGAATGCCATCCGGCGCTGCTTCAGGGAACGAACCGCCCTCTGGCCGCAGAACGCAGGCTGCGTTTCCGCGAATTAAAAGCGTGACGGTATTAAGTTCGATAGCCGGATTTTTGAGGTAGTTGGCGCACGCCTCAGGCGTAAGTCGATTGCGGCACAGACCGCGTCGACGGCTCGCGCGGCAACTTTGCGAAGCAGGTGCCTGAGCTTGGCTATGACCTGTTCGATCGGGTTCAGGTCCGGCGAGTATTTAGTCAGGAAGAGAGAGGCTTTGGGAATCCCACCTCAATTCAGACTAGATCCATCCCGCTCTAGTCAGCCGCTAGGCTGGGAAGCCCGATCCCTGTCGCTGAACCGCCGCGCCGCCCAATCGAGGAAGACGCGCACACGCGGCGACAACTGGCGGCTGCGTGGATAAAGCAGTGACACGGGCTCCGGCCGTGGCGGTGTATCCTTCAACAGCTCCACCAATCCACCACTGGCGAGATCGTTCTCGACGTGGAAACGAGGAAGCTGAGCCAGGCCCAGTCCAAGCTGCACCCCGAGCAGATAGCTTTCCGGTCCGGTGACCGAAAAGGGCGCGGCCATCTCCACGGTCTGCGGGCCGTCTCTCGTCTGAAACACGACCGGCGTCAGCGCTCCTGTGCTCAAGCGCCGGATTCCGACCAAGCGATGATGGGCCAGATCCTCCAGCCGTTCGGGTGCGCCAAAGCGAGCGATATAGGCAGGGCTGGCGCAGGTCACACGATCCAGCAACGCCACCTGCCGCACGGCCAGATCGCTGTCGGGCAGCGAGCCATAGCGCAGTGCGCAATCGACCCCTTCCTGCACCAGATCGACCCAGCGATCGCGCTCGCTCATCGACAGCTGGATACCGGGAAAACGGGCGAAGAAATCCGGCAGGCCCGGCATCAGGAAATGGCGCGCCAGCGTGCCCTGCACCTCGACGCGGAGCATGCCCTTGGGCTCCGCACCGGCGAATGCGCCTTCGGCATCCTCCAGATCTTCGAGGATCGCCAGGCAGCGGCGATACCAGGCCTCACCGTCGAGCGTTGGCCGAACCGTCCGGGTTGTGCGCTGGAGAAGCCGGACGCCCAATCGATCCTCCATGGCCCTGATCACTGTCGTGGCCGTAGAGCGCGGAATGTTCAGGTCATTCGCCCCTTCGGTGAAGCTGCGCCGCTCCACGATCCGAGTGAATAAGCGCATTGCGTCGAGCCGATCCATCGCGATCCATTGTTATCATAATCTGAACAGTCATGGCGAATTTACCCTGATTATCTTTGCATGGCCAGGATGCATATGCCTGTCGTCGCCCTGATGGGCAGAGAAGGAGATAGGCAATGAACAATCAGAATAACCCGAAGGTCGCGCTCGTAACGGGCGCATCGCGTGGCATCGGCGCGGCCATCGCCACGCGCCTCGCAAAGGACGGGTTCACCGTTGTCATCAACTACGTGGGCAATGTGGTAGAGGCCGAGAAGCTGGCTGCAGACATCGAGAAATCGGGCGGCCAAGCCCTGACCGCGCAGGCGGATGTTTCGGACCCAGCCGCCGTTGCCCGCATGTGGGACGCCGCCGAGGCTGCCTTCGGCGGAATCGACGTACTGGTGAACAATGCTGGCGTCATGAAGCTCGCGACAACCGCCGATGGGGACGACGCGTTGTTCGACACCCACATCGCAGTCAACCTCAAGGGACCGCGCAACACCATGAAGCTGGCCGCCACGCGACTGCGAGAAGGCGGTCGCATCATCAACCTCTCGTCCAGCGTCGTCGGACTCTACCAGCCGACCTACGGCGTCTACGCCGCCACCAAGGCCGGCGTTGAGGCCATGACCCATGTGCTCGCGAAGGAACTGCGCGGCCGCAACATCACGGTCAACGCTATTGCGCCGGGACCGACCGCCACCGCTTTGTTCCTGGACGGCAAGCCGCAGGGCGTGATCAATAGCCTCACCAAGCTCGCCCCGTTGGAGCGCCTCGGTCGACCGGATGACGTGGCCAATGCCGTCGCCTTCCTTGCCGGGCCGGACGGCAGCTGGATCAACGGCCAGGTCATCCGCGCCAATGGCGGCATCATCTAATCAGCCCACCAACTCATTGCGTCCGCCCTGATGTGGACACAGAAAGGGACCTCGTCATGAGCAAGAAGATCGTCCTCGTCACCGGCTCCTCCAGTGGCTTCGGCCGGATGACCGCTGAAGCGTTGGGCCGCGCCGGACACACCGTCTACGCCTCGATGCGCGACGTTGCGGGTCGCGACGGCTGAAAATGCCGCCGGGCTGTCGGCGATCGCCGGGAGCGACCTGCGGCCGATCGAGCTCGATGTGCAGTCGGAACCGTCAGTCGATGCCGCCGTCGATAAGATCATCGCCGAGAGCGGTCGGATCGACGTCATCGTCCACAATGCCGGACACATGATGTTCGGCCCGGCCAAGGCGTTCACGCCCGAGCGGTTCACCCAGCAATATGACGTCAACGTGCTCGGCGCTCAGCGCGTCAATCGCGGGGTGTTGCCGCATATGCGCGCGCCGCGCGAAGGACTGCTAATCTGGATATCGAGTTCGAGCTCGGCCGGTGGCACGCCACCTTATCTCTCGCCCTATTTCGCGGCCAAGGCGGCAATGGATTCACTTGCCGTGCAGTACTCCCGCGAGCTGGCGCGCTGGGGTATCGAAACCTCGATCATCGTGCCAGGTGCCTTCACCCGGGGCACCAACCATTTCGCCCATTCGGGACGTCCTGCCGACGAGGCACGCATGGCCGAGTATGAAGCCGGCCCCTGCGCCGGGTTCGGCAAGCAGGTGAAGAAGGCCTTCGCAGAGATCGTGCCCGATGACGCCGATCCGGAGCCCGTCGCCGACAAGATCGTGGAGGTGGTCAACGCGCCATCCGGCAAGCGCCCCTTCCGGGTCCACTACGATCCAACGCAGGACGGGGCCGATGTCGGATTCGCCGTGCTCGATCGTCTTCGGGCAGAGATGCTGCATCGTGTGGGTCTTTCAGACTTGCTGAAACCCGTATCAAAGGTCGTGTGGCGGTAAGGGGATTTCAGGTTGGCCCTGCTGCTGGTCGCTGTCGGACCAGCTCAACTTCATGTGATGCTTCCGGGCCTGCTTCCCGGCATCACCGTCAGCTCAAAGCCCCGACGACTATCGCCTGATCAAGGCGCTGCAGCCCGCAACGTTTCCACGGTGAGCGCTGGGTTCCGATGTCAGGTACGATGGCCGCTCGATAGGAGAAATCCCAATCCCCCTAGCGCCCGCGTCTGAGGTCCTCGGCCGCGCGTCGGAGGATCTCATGAAGCCAGTGATGCGATGGTTCGCCCTCGACACGTTCATGCCATAACAGGCGGACTTCGACCGCCGTAGTGGTATAGGGCAGCTCGTAGGTCGCAATCGCATGATGTTGCGCGAGCGCCCTTGCTAGCGGACGCGGGACGATGGCCGCCAATTCGGAATCCTGGAGCAGCGCGGGCAGGGCAAGAAAATGCGGCAATGAAACCGCGATCCGCGGCGGCCGGTCGCTTTCGGAGAGCGCCCGCTCGAGCGCCGTTCGGTCATACATCTCAGAGCGCCGGGCGAGACCTCTCTCCGAAATGAAGCCGTCGATCGCGCCCTCCTGCTCGCCACCAAAGGAGACGACGACCAGCGACAGGCGCGCAAGCTTTGCTTTGTCCAGCTGGCCGAGTTTACGCTTTCCGCCGACGATCAGCACGTCGTCATATTCGAATAACAGCGACGTGCGGAAGCGGCTCGGCGGAGCCGAGAAGACCCCGATAGCGACGTCGATGCGACCGAGATCGATCTGCTCGGCAAGGTCGATCCGGGTCACCGGCTTGATCGTCAGGTCGATGGATGGAGCCTCCCGGCTTAGTAGTTTCAGGAGCGGGGACGCCAGGACCATCGTCGTGAAGTCGTTTGCGGCGAGCGTGAACTGCTTGGTTGACGTCGCCGGAACGAAATTCGGCAGCTCGACCGCCGCCTCGAGGGTTCGCAGCGCCTCTCGAACCTGGGGCGCCATCGTCAGCGCGCGCGTCGTGGGTTGCATGCCCGTGGCCGTGCGCACGAACAGATCGTCCTCCAGCATCTCGCGAAGCCGGGCAAGTGAATGACTGACGGCGGACTGGCTCAGCGCAACTTTCTGGCTGGCGCGCAGCACGCTGCGTTCCTCCATCACGGCGTCGAACACCTTGAGCAGGTTCAAGTCCAATGTCTTGAAGGAAACGGACACGGCGAGGATCCTGTTTGCAGCCAGCCGCTGCGCACATGCCGCGGTGGAATCCAGTTAAAGCCAGGCGCGCGCTGGACGCAACCGCGGAGCTAGCGGAGACATGCTGCCGCCGGCGCGACCAATCTGAAGGAGGTTCAGGACAGATCTGCGAAGGTTTCACTTCCGTCGCCGTTCGATCCCGTCATTATTCCGCTTGCCTGTCTGAAGGAGGGTTCGCAATGCGATCCAGCGAGATGCCGGGTGTCAAACGCAAGATGGTCGTTGCTATGGTGGCGTCGGCGCTAGTTGGGACATCATCGGCGGTTGCGCAGGATGCTCCTCTCAAGCTCGGCGTCCTGACCGATATGTCCTCCCTTTACGCCGACAACGGCGGGCAGGGCTCGGTGTTCGCGGCGCAGATGGCTGTTGACGATTTTGGGGCCAAGGTGCTCGGGCGATCTATCGAGATTGTCGCCAGCGACCACCAGAACAAGGCGGACGTCGGTGCGGCAATCGCACGGCGCTGGTTTGACAACGAGGGCGTCGAGGCGGTCCTTGACGTGCCGAATTCCGCTGTTGCGCTCGCGGTCCAAGGCATTGCGCGTGACAAGAAAAAGCTGTTTCTCGCCACAGGCGCTGCAACATCGCGCCTGACTGGTGACGAATGCTCGCTGACGGGTATTCACTGGACCTACGACACCTTTGCCCTCTCTCAGGGCACGGCCAAGGCGATCACACGTCTTGGCGCAAAGAGCTGGTTCTTTCTCTCGGCAGACTATTCGCTCGGCGCGCAGCTCGAGGCCGACAGCCGCAAGGTTATCGAGGCGACCGGCGGCAAGGTCGTCGGCGCAGTCAAGCATCCGGTCAACACGCCTGATTTCTCTTCCTTCCTGCTGCAGGCGCAGTCTTCAAAAGCGGACGTGATCGCACTCGCCGATGCTGGGGGTGATTTCATCAACGCGGTCAAGCAGGCCGGAGAGTTTGGAATCACGCGTCAACAAAAGCTTGCCGGCCTGATCGTCTTCATTGCCGACATCCATAGCCTTGGATTGCAGACTGCCAAGGGCCTGATGCTCAGTTCGGCATTCTATTGGGATCTCAACGATGGGACGCGGGCGTGGTCGAAGCGTTTCATGGAGAAGACGCAGAAGGTCCCGACCATGATCCACGCCGGGACCTATGGTGCGGTGATGCACTATCTGCGGGCAGTCGAAGCGGCAGACACGCTGCATGGACCGACGGTGGCCGCCAAGATGCGCGAAATGCCGGTGGACGATTTCATGACGAGGAACGGCCGCATTCGGGAGGACGGACGGCTGATCCGCGACATGTATCTTTTCCGCGTCAAGTCGCCGGAAGAGTCGAAATACAGATTCGACTACTACGAGTTACTCGCGACCATTCCTGGGGAGGAAGCGTTCAGGCCGATGGAGGAAGGAGGATGTCCGCTCCTGAAGAAGCCGTGACCGGCGAAAGCGTAGTGCCGCTTGCACATAGAGGCATCGACGAGATCATGATGGGCCGAACCGCGTGCCGCGAATTCTGCGGCGATCCGGTTCCGCGACGGACCGTCGAGCAGATTCTCAGGGCAGCGCGGTTCGCACCAAGTGGAGCGAACATCCAGCCCTGGTACGTCTATGTGCTCGCGGGCGCGGTCAAGGATAGGGTGTCGGCGGCTCTTCTGGAGGCGCACCAGACGTCGCGCGACAAGCACGTGTCGGAATACAAATATTACGCCAGCGACTTGCCTGAGCCGTACCTCAGGCGGCGACAGCAGTTCGGTCAATTGTTCTATCGCGCGCTCGGGATCGCGCAGACTGATTCCGAGGGCCGGGCACAGCAGACTGCGAAAAACTATACGTTCTTTGGCGCGCCGGTCGGACTGATCGTAACCATCGACCGCCGTCTGGAAGTCGGGAGCTGGCTGGACCTCGGAATGTTCGTGCAGAACGTGATGCTGGCAGCGGCAGGGCGCGGACTTCAGTCCTGTCCCCAGGAGACGTTCGCGAAATATCACCGGATCCTCCGTCCGCTGCTGTCGATCCCGGCAGAGCAAATGGTGGTGTGTGGCGTTTCGATCGGCCGTGCCAGGGTTGGAGCGGCGGAAAGATTGATGCCGCGAGCGGACGTCGACGAGTTTGCCACGTTCGCGGGCTTTGAAACGTGAGATCCAATCGAGAAGGAGGACAGGACCATGGGAAGCCGGGAAGAGCTAATTCAACGCAGTATTCCGTTCTTGCGGGAAGTCAAGGATATGACGCCCGGCGCCGAGATGGAGCGCTGGCTCAACGAGAAATATGGCGAGCAAAGCTCGCTCTACCAGGATCTGAGCCGCCTCATTAAAATCGGAGTTGAGGAGGGTTGGGCGGCGAACCAGGAGGTCGACGGTCCGAACTACCGGCGAAGCCGTATCCTGGAGCCAACCCCCGAGACGTTCCAGTTCAGCATCACCGCCGTGTACATGAATAGCGCCGATCCGCGTCGCTTCAAGGACGAGGATGATGGCGACGTTCTACGCGGCCAGTATCACGGCCACCCCTATGGCGAGCTCAATCTCGTGGTGCCCCTGAACAAAGGCGCAGAGTTGAAGGGACTGCAGGGTTGGCAAGGACCGGGCTGGACGGCGCCCGATCCTGGCAGCCGGCACTATCCGGAGGTGAGGGGTGGCGCTGTCATCGCTCTGTTCTATCTGCCAGCCGGACGCATCTCGTACGATTTCAAGGCTCCGGCCTGACCGCGGAGCCATCGTGCGCTGCCATCTGTTCGACAAAGGACAGACGGGGTGCCGAATACGTTCCCGAGATCTGCCAGGGGATGTCTATGGATGCCACGTTCATCTCTGGGAGCGGCGTCCGACGCCGCTCGAGCCAATTCTAGCCGGCCGGTGCCCGAAAGCGGCCGGGGCTCATCGGTCGGAGCCGAAGCGATCGATCGTCCTGGCAGGAAACGACGTACGCCTGTCCTGATCCAAAGGATGGTGTTTGTTGTCCAAGGCAGGCTCGATTGCGAAATATGGGACAGAGCCATCCAACAATTCTGTTGGTGAAAGCACCCATACTCCGCCACTACGAGCATATCACCAAGGCGACGATCGTAAGCGGCAGCTATGGCGAGCCAAAAGAAGCAGGTGAGATGCTCTCCAGCAGCGTCATTCCTGAAGCTAGTCGCGAACGACCTCGCTCCGCAATAATGGCCTGGCGTGCCCATGAGTTTGGCCCACCTGAGGTCATGACGTTCGAGCGCGTCCCGCGGCCGGAATCCGGCCCTGGCGAGGTCCTGGTCAAGTTTGAAGCCGCTGGGGTCGGACCGTGGGACGGCTGGATCAGGGCCGGAAAGAGCGCTTTGCCGCAACCGCTCCCTCTCACGTTGGGCTCCGACCTTTCAGGTGAATTCGAGGCGTTGGCCCAGGCGCTTCCGATCTGCGCGTGGGAGATCAGGCGGTCTCAGCCGAAAGGAAAAATCGTGCTCGCGGCTACTTCGAGTTGATCACAGGCGTTGGGCTCGCGAGCCATTGTGTGTCACCTGCGCTTCGGCCGCTCTTGAAAGGAAACATCAAATGACCACGCGAAATCTCACCGGTGCTCCCCTCATTCCCGATTCCTTTCTCGCGAAAGAGGCGACAGACGTCCTACGCGAGAATTCAACCGATCTGCTGTTCAATCACTCTATCCGCGTCTACCTGTTCGCGGCTGAGCAGGGGCATCAAAGAAAGCTCCGCTTTGACCCTGAGCTCCTTTACGTCGCCGCAGCATTTCACGATCTCGGCCTCATCAAGAAATTCTCAAGCCCGGACGAGCGCTTCGAAATTGATGGCGCAAATGCCGCCCGTCAGTTCCTTAGCACCCACAATATCCCTGAAGATCAGGTGCAGACCGTCTGGGAGGCAATCGCGCTGCACACCACGCCCGGCATCCCGAAGTATATGCGCCCGGAAGTCGCGCTCCTCAACTCAGGTGTTCTTCTCGATGTGATCGGGGTGGGATTCGATCAGTTTCCCGCGGATGCCCTACAAGAAATCATCGCCAGGTACCCGCGAACGAACTTCAAAAACGGCTTTATTCAGGAGTATTTCGCGGGTTTTGCGCATAAGCCGGCGACCACGTACGGCACGGTCAATGCCGCCGTCTGCGAGCGTTTCATCCCGGGGTTCAAGAGCCCGAACGCTTGCGATCTGATTGCTGCATCTCCCTTGCCGGATTCTCCATGACGACTTTCAACATCATTAAGAGAAAGTGCCATGCTTCCAGATTCATATCCGCGTATGGGCGAATTGCCAGCGGCGAGGGACTCGCCTGTCTTCGCTGGCTAACTCTGAGCGCGTTTTCTATCGACACAAAGGGTTTCAAGATCACCAGGCGGCTGGCCCGCACTGCTAGTGGCCGCCGCTCCGTTGCTTGCATCAGCGATCGCTCTGGCAGTCTCTCCCGCGATCGCTCAGGACCAAGAGCAAGTGAAGGTTGTCTTCGAGCGCGCACTGCCAAATCTCGAAGGAAAGAGATTGGTTTGGGTCCTTGTGAGTTATCCGCCAGGACCGCAAAAAAGCGCCTCAAGCGGGCTTGCCCCGGATCGCGCCAGACCCTTTGCAAGGTCCGGACGACATGCATAAATGAGGCGGCCAGACTGGAGAGGCAGTAAGGAGTGCCGGTACAAGCTGTTGCGATCGTCGTCTACGAGGGGGTCCAGGCTTTGGATGTGGCCGGCCCTCTTGATGTGTTCAGCGAGGCGAACACGTTTATCGACAATGCTGATCGCTATGAATCAGTGTTGATCGCGGCTCACCGCAAGCCGTTACGGGCCTCGAACGGTCTGCGTTTAATGGCGGACCTGACCTTTGAAGAAGCGACAGGCGGTTTCGACATTATACTCGTGGCGGGTGCGCCGATCCCGCCGGAAGCGGAACCAGAGCCCTCCCTAATCGAGTGGGTCAAGCAGTTGCCGTGGCGCTCGAGCGTGTATGGCTCGATCTGCACCGGCGCATTCGTGCTTGGCTATGCCGGCCTGCTCGATGATCGGCGTGTCACAACCCACTGGCAGGATGCGCAGGCGCTGGCGGCGAGATTCCCGAAGGCAAGGGTCGAGCCTGACTTGATCTATGTGCGGGACGGACGGTTGATTACCGCGGCCGGTGTGACTGCCGGGATAGATCTGGGCTTGGCGCTCGTCTTGCAGCGGCACGGCGCGGAGACGGCGCTCAAGGTCGCTAAACGGCTTGTCGTGGTTGCCCAGCGCCAGGGCGGACAGTCGCAGTTCAGCCCCTATCTCACGGCGCCTGCCGATCCGGAATCGCCGATCGCACGCATCCAGGACCATGTTATGGCCAGGATCGGAGATCGTCATACGCTGGAGTCGCTCGCCGCGGTGGTCGGCATGAGTCCTCGGAATCTGTCCCGGCATTTCGTGCAGACGACCGGTATTACACCGCACGATTTCATCGAGCGCGCTCGCGTCGATGCGGCTCGCATGATGCTGGAAGGAAGCGACCGGCCGCTGAAAGCGGTCGCCTTCGATTGCGGCTTCGGGTCGGCGGATCGGATGAGGATCGTGTTCAGCTCCCGTCTTGGCATCACCCCTATGCAATATCGCGCCAGCTTCCGCCGGACAGAGACGGAATAGGCGTGACCTCTCCGACGCAGCGCGCTGCCGCTGCGAAACGGTCCAAGACTTGTTGGCAGGAAACAACGTGCGGCTGTCCTGATCCGCAGGATGGTGTCTGTTGTCGGTTGCGCGCCTCCTTCGCAAATATGCGCACAGGATGAGCACCCGGTGTCGAGGCCGGGAGCAGTTTCATCCCGTCGAGAAAACAGGAGGCAGATCATGACAGATTACCGTCCACCCATGACACACGCTACCGGGGCGCCGGTGGCCGACAATCTCAACATCATGACTGCAGGGCCGCGCGGCCCCGCGCTGCTCCAGGACGTCTGGCTTATCGAGAAGATGGCGCATTTCGACCGCGAGGTCATCCCGGAGCGGCGGATGCACGCGAAAGGGTGGGGCGCCTACGGCACCTTCACGGTCACGCACGACATCAGCCGCTATACCAAGGCGAAGATATTCGCGCAGGTCGGCAAGACGACGCCGATGTTCGCACGCTTCTCGACGGTTGCCGGCGAGCGGGGCGCGGCCGACGCGGAACGCGACATCCGCGGCTTTGCGCTGAAGTTCTACACGGAGGAAGGCAACTGGGACATCGTCGGCAACAACACGCCCGTCTTCTTCTTCCGCGACCCGCTGCGTTTTCCGGATCTCAACCACGCCATCAAGCGCGATCCGCGCACCGGCTTGCGCTCGGCCGACAACAACTGGGATTTCTGGTCGCTGCTGCCCGAAGCGCTGCACCAGGTGACGATCGTCATGTCCGACCGGGGCATCCCGAAGAGCTTCCGGCATATGCACGGTTTCGGCAGTCACACCTTTTCGATGATCAACGCCGCCAACGAACGCGTTTGGGTCAAGTTCCATTTCCGCACCCAGCAGGGCATCCAAAACCTCACCGATTCCGAGGCAGCCGCACTCGTCGCCAACGATCGCGAGAGCGACGGCCGCGATCTGCTCAACGCGATCGAACGCGGCGACTTCCCGCGCTGGACGATGTTCATCCAGGTCATGACCGACCAGCAGGCGAAGGTGCATAAGCATAATCCCTTCGATCTCACCAAGGTTTGGTCGAAGCCAGACTATCCGCTGATCGAAGTCGGCGTGATCGAGCTCAATCGCTGGCCCGACAATTATTTTGCAGAGGTTGAGCAGGCCGCCTTCTCGCCGGCCAATATCGTGCCGGGCATTGGCTTCTCGCCCGACAAGATGCTGCAAGCGCGCCTGTTCTCCTACGGTGATACCCAGCGCTACCGGTTGGGCGTCAACTTTAATCATATCCCGGTGAACGCGCCGAAGTGCCCGTTCCATAGCTATCACCGCGACGGCGCGATGCGTACCGACGGCAACCTGGGCGCGACACCGACCTATTGGCCGAACAGCAAAGGCGCATGGATTGATCACGACCCGAGCCTCGCTGAACCGCCGCTCGAATGGTCCGGCGCGGCCGCGCGCTGGGACCATCGCGTCGACGAGGATCACTACGAGCAGCCCGGCAATCTTTTCCGCAAAATGACATCGGTGCAGCGCCAGGCGTTGTTCGAGAACACGGCGCGAGCGATGGGCGATGCACGGCTCGAGGTCAAGCAGCGCCACATTGCAAATTGCATGAAGGCGGACCCAGCCTATGGGGCCGGCGTGGCGCAAGCGCTGGGTCTCGCACTGATAGAGGTAGCCGCCGAATAGCGACAGCCCGTCCACGATCCGTACCCATCGCCCGGCGATTTACGCCGCCCGATTCTGATCCCACCAAGGAGACTATTTATGTCCGAGATTATTGCCGGTATCCGTGTGCCGGACAGCGCCATCGCCCGCGCGGCGACGCAGCTCGTGCGCGACACCGAAGACGACCTGCTCTACAACCACAGCCGCCGCGTGTTCTTCTGGGGAGCGCTCACAGGTGAGCGCCGCGGCCTGAAATACGATCCGGAACTGCTCTACCTCGGCGCGATGTTCCACGACATGGGGTTGACCGACAAGTATTCGAGCCCCGACCTGCGCTTCGAGGTGGACGGAGCCAATGCCGCACGCGACTTCATGAAGAGATACGGCGTGCCGGAGCGTGACGTCGAGGATGTCTGGACCGCCATCGCGCTGCACACGACGCCCGGCATCCCCGAGCACATGCGTCCCACGATCGCGCTGGTGACCGCCGGCGTGGAAATGGACGTGCTCGGTATCGCCTACCACGACTTCACGCACGAGCAGCGGGACCATGTCTGTGCCCATCATCCGCGGGAGGCCAACTTCAAGGAGAACATCATCGATCACTTCGCCAACGGCATCATCAAGAAGCCTCTTACGACATTCGGAAACGTCAAGGCCGATGTACTGGCGCTGAAGGACATGAACTATGTGCGCGGAAACTTCTGCTCGATCATCCTCGCCTCGGCATGGCCGAACTGAAGGTCGTTGCTGGAGCGCAGCAAGGTTGCAGATCGCAGCTCCCGGCTCGGGCGCCGACAGAATCGACGGCAACCGCCGCCCGGCTGACCGCTGCCCGGCACAGCTTCGCGCGGGGGAGAAGCCGAGAAGGGGGGCTCGATCCAAGACGGCGACCCCTCCCGTGGCCGGTATTCGGGTTGAGTGTCTTTCCAACGTGCCGGGCGCAGGAGTCGAGGCAGCTCTTGCCCCCATGCCGGAGCATCGATACTCAGGTCGATTGGCTATGACGGTGTCTGGCAGGGTAGCGACAGGCCCACAAAAGGCCGTGCCAGCTTACCATACATCAACAGCCCCGAACGGTCTCGAGGCAGTTCAAATAGCTTGAACATCGGCAGGGGAAGTTGCTGCCCTTGGGAAGGAACCCGGTCGTCACAGCCCGCCGTCGGGCCTCCTGCGTGGTCCTGAGGATCCACACTGAAAGTTGGTATTGATGCTGACGGAGCTCACCGCCGATATGGAGACAATGAGCAAGCGAACGTCCTGGTCCACGTCGCCGCGATCATTGAGGACGGAACGCCAAGCCTTTCGCCGAATTCGTGGCTACATTGATATCCTGCGCTGGCGATTCACGCTCTCGAGGTCCCATGTCTCAGGCCGACTGGTTGAGTCATCTCCTGCAAATTATAATCGTTACCGGCCAACTCGAGGTCCGCTGCGCGTACGGCGCACCATGGCGTATTATCTGGCCCAGGGCAGCGGCGAACGAGATTCCCTACCATGTCATCGTCAAGGGCCGGGCAATTTTCGAGGACCCAGATTCGAGAACGGTGCACGAGCTTGGAGGCGGGGATATCGTGCTGCTCCCGCACGGTTCAGCCCATATGCTGCACGACGGCAGCGGCGAAACGCCTATCAGCACGCACGAAAGCACGGGCTCCGCCGGGTGGATGTTGAGCGAAAACGATGGAGGGGGTGAGCAACTCGATCTGCTGTGTGGACGGTTTTTCGTCGTGCCACCCCATGATCGGCTCGTTCGCAACTACCTGCCGCCAAATCTGGTGGTGCGCGCCAGGGAAAAACATGGAGAAGAGGACATTTCGTCCGCATCTCGTCAACTTTCTGGACTGGTCGGCCTGATGCGAATGGAGTCCGCAGGCGACAGAGCGGGAGGACGCGCCATTCTCAACGCGCTGTCTGCGGTCTTATTCACTCTGGTTCTGCGTGCCGCGGCTGAAGCCGAAAAATCAACTGAAGGCTTGCTGGCCCTTGCCGGCCATCCGAGATTGGCACCTGCTATTGCGGCAATGTTCGCTGATCCGGCGCGACCTTGGAAGCTTCCCGATCTAGCCGACTTATGTGGCATGTCACGTGCGACATTCATGCGCCACTTTCAGGACAAGCTGGGTCGCTCCGCTCTCGACCTGTTGACCGATCTTCGCACGAGCATGGCCGCCAACGAACTCAAGAACCCAAGGATCAGCACGGAAGCTGTGGCTGAGACGGTCGGGTATCAATCCGTTGCGGCATTCCGGCGCGTATTTGCGGTGAAGATGGGGATGACACCGGGGGAATGGCGCCGGCAGGCGCACAACGTCGAGCCATCGGGGAGCGACCGCCTGACGTCAGAATGATCTTTTTGAGCATCATTTTGAGCCAATGGAGGCTCGAAGTAATCAATTCCATCAGTAGGTTTGGGTTCCGTCATTACCTGATGAAGGAGCCACCCAATGAACACCACCGCTACGAAGGCTATCGCTGCCAATCCCGAAACCTCCCGTTCGCTTGCGCGGCCGCTGCCGGCAAACGCCGTGATCGAAACCATTCTGGCCCGCAGTGCTGCGAAGTACTACGACCCGACCGCCGTCCTCAGCGACGATCAGATCCGTGACCTCGTGCGGATCGGCACGTCAGCGCCGACGTCCTTCCATCTGCAAAACTGGCGCTTCATCGCCGTGCGTTCACCTGACGCAAAGGCGCGGCTGCGTCCGATCGCCTGGAATCAGCCGGCAATCACGGAAGCGGCCGTCACCTTCATCATCGTCGGCCGGTTGGCCGATGCCAGCACCGTCCCTGAGCGCCTGGCATCGGTCGTGGAAGCTGGCATCATGCCGGCACATCTGGTGCCGGAATGGGAGGGGCCTGCTCGCGGCCTGTACGACAATCATCCGCAGCGCCAGCGGGACGAGGCCGTACGCTCCGCTACCTTCGGCGCCGCGGCTATCGTCTATGCGGCCCGCTCGCTAGGCCTGGGGTCGACACCGATGATCGGTTTCGATGCAGAGGCGGTGCACAGAGAATTTGGCCTGGCCGAAGACGAAATCCCGGTCATGCTGCTGACCGTCGGGCCGGAGCGGTCTGGCAACTGGCCGCAGAAGCCGCGCCTACCCGTGGCCGACGTGCTGCACTTCGCATAACCAACCCTGAAACCAATTATCCGAGGAGAAAAACCATGGCCAGAGCTGCCGCTCTGAAGCCGGAACACGTGCCGGCTACTTCGAAACCGACCCTCGATGCGTTCACCAAGAACATCGGGTTCACGCCTAACATGATGGCGACCTTCGCGCAAAGCCCGATCGCGTTCAACGCATGGGCCGCTCTGCTCGGCTCGTTGAGCAAGGCGCTCGACGTCAAGACGCGCGACAGCATTGGCCTTGCGGTCTCCGAGGTGAACGGCTGCAACTACTGCCTGACGGTGCACAGCTTCACGGCGGAACGCATGGCCAAGCTGCCGGCCGAGGACATCATCCTCGCCCGAAAGGGTCACGCAACCGACCCGAAGCGGGATGCCGCCGTCCAGTTTGCACGCAAGATTATCGAAAGCCGCGGCCATGTCACAGACGCCGATCTGCAAGCCGTCCGCGATGCGGGCTACACGGACGCGAACATCATGGAGATCGTCGCGCTCGTGGCCATGTACTCGCTGACGAACTTCTTCAACAACGTCTTCCATCCCGACCAGGACTTCCCCGCGGTGGCACCCGCCGGCTCGATCTGAGCAGACAGACGTTCCTGATTCAGAAAAACTAAGCACATGAAGGAGAATTCAAGATGAAAGCGATCATTGTGACGGACCAGGCTGCCGGACTTGCCGGCATGAAGCCGGTGGAACGGCCCGAACCTCGCCCGGCGATAAACGACGTCGTCGTGGAGGTTCACGCATCGGGCTTCGTTCCGACGGAACTGGAGTGGCCATCGACGTGGACCGATCGTCGCGAGCAGGACCGAACTCCCTCGGTCCCCGGGCACGAATTTGCCGGCATTGTCAGGGCTGTTGGGTATGGCGCTACAGGACTGTCGGCGGGACAGCGCGTGTTCGGCCTTGCCGACTGGTATCGGGACGGCACCCTTGCCGAGTACATCGCTATCGAGGCGCGGAATCTCGCGCCCCTGCCGGGTGACGTCGATTTCAAGGTAGGCGCGAGCCTGCCGATCTCCGGCTTGACCGCGTGGCAAGGGCTTTTCCAGCACGGCCGACTTCAGGCGGGCCAGAGCGTGCTTGCGCATGGTGCGGCCGGCGCCGTCGGCTCTATGGTCGTTCAACTCGCACGAGAGGCTGGCGCCTATGTCATCGGAACAGGACGCGCGGCCGACCGGCAGAAAGCGCTCGGCTTCGGCGCTAACGAATTCGTCAACCTGGAGAACGATGCGCTCAAGGATGTAGGTGGCGTCGATCTCGCATTCGACGTCATCGGCGGCGACATCCAGAAGCAGTCTGCAGCGCTCGTGAGGGCCGGGGGGACGCTGGTGAGTGTCGTCGGCCCGGTGGAGGCTCGACCGCTCGACGGTTTGGCTATCGACTTCGTCGTGGAGGCAGATCGCGGTCAATTGAACGAGATCGTCCAGAGGGTGCGGGACGGCAGGCTGCGGACGAACATCGGAAAGGTCTCGTCCCTCGACGATGCTGTCGGCACCTTCAACTCGACCGAGCGACGCCAGGGCAAGACGATCATTCAGGTCCGGTCGTAAGAGCTGAGTAGGAGGAGGGTTCAGCTCTCTCCAACGACTATCGTTCCCCTTCGGGATCGTGCTGAGTGTCTTGGCACAGCACGATCCAGGCGAAGTATGCGATGCGGTAGTCAGTCCGCTCCGGGTCAAAATGCGACGTAGCGTAGAGGCAGACCATTCCGAGCCGCGCACAGGCGAGCGAAGGGGAAGTACCAGCGTGTTGCTGATCTATGACGGTATTGAAGGGACATCGCATCGGAGCGGCTTTAGCAGCCTTGTCTACGCAGGCAACGGTTATCAGTCCATTGGATTCCAATAGTTGGCGGAATCGCCAACATTGCCGGCCGCTGAAAATTTCCTGTGAATTCATGACCGAAAAATGCGGCGGGCATGCCGGCGGGACTTGTCGGTCAGACCTGGAGATTTGTTCTTCAAAATCAAGGACGAAACGTCGTTCGAATGATCGCGGGCTGCTATCGCGTAGTTTGCGCAGTGTTGGGAGTCCTTTTTGTAATGAGGATGCTGTGACCGAAGTGGTTTAGCCCTTCTGAGAACGGTCGCAATGGCGAGCTCGACAATAGAGTGCGTCAGCGCAGTTGAGCGTGCAAAACGGACGGGCTGGTCAATAGCCTGCTGTTCAGCGTGTAAGTGGATCGCCCGTATCTCTCGGAGGATTGCTCGGGAGCCACGCGCGTGCCTTCTAGTCCGTCACGGACCGGTGTGGCTGGCTCGCTCCGAGGACCGAGGCTATTTCGGGTCGGTCAACTCGACGGCAAGCGGCTGCAACGCCTTCGTCATCTCGTCAAGGCGCTTCTGCCATTCGACTCCGGGCATGAAGGCGAGCACCGGAGCATCACCAGGTGAACTCTTGACGTAGTCGGGATCGCTGAGACTTTCAGCGATTGCAGATTCCAGCTTCTTCGCAACGTCGTCGGGTGCACCCTTTGGCAGCGCAAAGCCGCGCTCCGCGGTCATGATGACGGGAACGCCGGCTTCCTCGCCGGTCGGTACGCCCGACAAGGAGGGGGAACGAGCCTTCGACAGAATCGCGATGGCCCGGAGCTCTCCCTTGTTGGTGCCGTGCAGTTCGGGCACTTCGCTCAGGCTGACCATTCCAATATCGAGATGGCTGCCAAGGACGTCGGTCCTCTGTGCCGCTGTTCCGCGGTAGGAGACCTCGTTCGGCTCGACGCCTGCGGCCTTCGCGAGCATGCGGATGGCCAGATGGCCGTTGGTGCCGGCGCCGTTATGTCCGAACGTGACCGAACCGGGCTTCTTGCGCAGCGCGTCGAGAACGCTAGCGAGGGTCGTGAAGGGGCTGTCGTTGCGAACGACGATCACGCTGGGATCGTCGACCACGCGTGCCACCAGACGGATCTCGTCCATGGTGTACTGGGTCTTCCGCGTCATCGGCAGGAAGTTGTAGCCGGGCACGTTGACCACGCCCATCGAATAGGCGTCGGGAGCTGCGCGCGCGATTGCGGCGAACGCGATCTCGCCGCCGGCGCCGGGCTTGTTGAGGACGACAAATCTCGCATTTCCGCCGAGCCTCTTTTCGACGAAGGGAAGCAGCTTGCGGGCCATGACGTCGGTCCCGCCACCTGCGGCGAAGCCAACGACGACCTCGACCGGCTTGTCGTCGGGCCACGCGGCCATCGCTGCTCCCGAAGCGGTCAAGCCAAGCATCAGTATGACTGATTGAACCTTCCTCAACATGAAGGCTGTCCTTTCATTCTTCCTATGAATAGATTCAGGTTGTCCCGCACTATCGATGCGACGTCATGGCGCGACCAGCAACGGGAACACGCGCGACCAGCACGCAGCCGGTCTCGGATTCCGTGATATAGAGGTTCTTGTTGTCGGGGCCGCCATAGGCGACATTGGTCGTGGCAAGGCCTTGGCAGGAGCGGATTCGATAAAGCGGCTCGCCGAGGCGGCTGAAGATCCAGACAGCGCCGAGGCCGGCGTGAGCGATGGCAATGTTGTCCTGCTCGTCCATCGCGAGGCCGTCGGGTCCGCCCAAGCTCCCGGACAACTGGATAAAGATCCCGACCTTCGATGCGGTGCCGTCAGGCATTAAGGGGATACGCCAGATCGAATTGCCGCGCGTGGCGGCAACGTAGAGGATGTGCTCGCTGCCGTTGAGCACGAGGCCATTCGGGCTAGGAACGTTGTTGACGATCTGGTCGAGCGTTCCATCCAGGCGGAGGCGATAGACGCGGCCGGTCGGGTCGTGCATGCCGGTCTGGCCCTGGTCGGTGAAATAGATGTCGCCGTTGCCGGCAAAGACCAAGTCGTTGACGCCCTTGAAACGCTCCGACCAGCGTCGCTCCAGCATGGCGCTGACCTTGCCGCTCGCAGGATCGAGCGTCATGAGACCATGGCGATAATCCGTGATAACGATCCGCCCGTCGCGCGCGATCTTCAATCCGTTCGGCTCGCCATCATATTCGGTGACCAGCGCGAACTCTCCGGCCGGCGAGATGCGGAAGATCCGGCCATAGGGAATGTCGACCACGTAGAGATTTCCGCCACGGTCGAACGACGGACCTTCAAGGAAGGAATCCGCCGCAAGCCCGCGGCGGTTGACCAGCGACCAGGCGTTGTCGGGGTCCTTGCGGCGGAACTTGTCAGGCAGGCGGGCGAAGACCTCGGTCTTGATCTCTTCGGGTGGTGCGTACATTGCGACAACTCGTTTAGGGAACGGCAGTGACTTGTGAAGGCAGCCACATTGCGATTTCAGGGAAGATCACCAGTAGGCCGAGCAGCACGAACATGATCAGGTGAAACGGGATCGTGCCCGCGACAACGTCGCTCAGCTTGCCGGTCCAGATGCTCTGGATCACGAACAGGTTGATGCCGATCGGAGGCGAGATCTGGCCCATCTCGATGAAGAGGACCAGGATGACGCCGAACCAGATCGGATCAATGCCGTACCGAACCAGCACCGGATAGAGCAGCGGAACCGTCACGACGATCATACCGAGGCTTTCGACCAGGCAGCCCAGCACGGTGTAGAGAACGAAAAGGGCAATGAAGAATTCCAGCTTCGAAAGCTTCAGATTGACGAGGAACTGTGTGATCTGCTCGCCGACTCCGGCGTAGCTGATCGCATAAGAGAACAGAAAAGCGGCATAGACGATGAACAGGATGTTGCCGCAGACGCGCACGGTGGTCTGCAAGGCGCGCCAGAGAATTGCGACGCTGAACTCGCCCCAGAACACCGCAATGACGATCGCCAGCACGCAGCCGACGGCCGCTGCCTCGGTCGGCGTGACCAGCCCAGAATAGATGCTGCCGATGGTGCCGCCGATCAGAACCATGAACGGGATGACGTCGAGCAGGGCCGCAAGGAGTTCTCGGACTGACCGGTCGCCGACTTCAGCCGGAGCGATTTCGGGCTGAACCAGGCGTGCATGGCGATATAGGCCATGAACATCGCGGTCAGCAGCAGGCCTGGCATCACGCCCGCCATGAACAGCTTTGCGACGGAGGTCTCGGTGAAGGTGCCATAGACGATCATCGCGATGCTCGGCGGGATCAGGATGCCGAGCGTGCCGCCCGCCGCGAGCGAGCCCGCGGACAGACGAGGGCTGTACTTGCGTTTCTGCAGTTCAGGGAGCGCGACGCGTCCAATCGAGGCGGCCGTGACTACGCTCGAACCGCTGATGGCGGCGAAGATCGCGCATCCCGCGATGTTGGTTTGCAGCAGGCCACCGGGGATCCAGGACACCAGCTTGGATAGGCCATGATAGACCCGTAGGCTCAGCCGACTCTCCTGCAGGATTTCCGCCATCAGAATGAACAGCGGGATCGCACTCAATGTAAAGCTGTTCATGCTGCCCCAGCTGACGAGTCCGATGCCCTTCAATCCAGGCGGGCCCGCGTGCAGCAGCAGATAGAGGATAGATGGCACCGTGATCGCAAACGGGATCGTCATGCCCACGCAGAGCAGGCCGACGAAGATCGCCAGGACAAAGATCAGTTCGACCCCTGGGGTCATGGCTGCGCACTCCCGCGCAGGCGGCGAACCTTGGTCAGGGTGGTGCGGACGAGGGCGAGGCAGAGCAGGAACATGCCGATCGCCATGGTGGTCTGCGGCATCCACAGTGGCGTCTGGAGCGGCGTGGCCGCGACGTCCTCCGAACGCCATGAATTCATGACCAGGCGCGCGAGCTGCCAGGTGATGAGCGCGGAGGCGACCAGCGACATCAGGTCGAAGACGATCTGCGAGACCAGCCGGGCGGATGGTCCGAGCCGGGCCTGAACCAGTTCGACCCGGTGAAACGCGCCGTGGGCCTCGGCAACCGACATGCTCAGAAAGGTCGTCGCCACCAGCAGATAGCCGCCGATTTCGTCGGTGATCTGGAGCGATGTCGCGAACACATTGCGCGCGATCGCCTCGGCCCCAATCAGGATGATCATGGCGATCAGGAAGAGCGCGCAGAGGGCTTCCGAGGCGTTTTCGATCGGACCGGTGCCCGATGAGACGTTGTCGATGAGATGGACGGCGCCGTCAGGCGCCACCTCCTTGATTTCGATGCCGCTGGCCATGATCGATCACCGGCCGAGCGCCGCACGGACCTGCTTGAGCGCGGCCGCAGCATCCGGTCCCTTCGATTTCGCCCATTCATCCCAATAGGCCGAGATCGTCTTCGTGCCGACATCGAGATCGCCGGGCTGCTGCTCCGTCACCGTCATGCCGCCTTCCGCGAACTTCTTGCTCAGGCTGTCTTCCTCATCCGCCATGGCCTTGGTGATCAGCGGCATGTTGTCGGTGACGGCCTTGCGGACCTTGGCCTGGATCTCCGGCGTCAACTTGTTGAAGCGCTCCTTGTTCACGATGACGACGGAATTGAAATAGTTGATGCCGAGTCGGTAGTTGAACTTCAGCAGGTCCTTCCAGGTGTTTCCGCCGCCGGTGTTCGCGGTGAGCACGCCGTCGACGATGTTTCGGTCGAGCGCGGAGGGAACTTCGGGGGCGCCGAGCGTGACCGGCACACCGCCGAGCCGCTTGATGAACTCTCCCTGCTCGGGCGAGGTCACGCGGATCTTCTGGCCCTTGATGTCGGCCAGCGAGGTCAGCTTCTTGCTCGAGAAGGCAACCTGGTAGGGGTAGAGATATTGCCCCAGCACCAGGACGCCTTTTTTCTCGAAGGCCTTCTCCAGGTACGGCGCCATGATGGCCGCCGCCTTCTTGTATTCATCGAGCGAGCGGATCAGCATCGGCAGCCGCAGGACGCCGCCGATCGGCACGTTGCCGAGAAAATATCCGTCGTCGCCCATCTGCACGACGTCGTCGCTAACAGCCTGAGTGATGGTGGTGGTGTTGATCGGAAGCGAGCCCCCAAGGTGCAGCCGGACCGACAGCTCGCCGCCGGTGTCCTTCTCGATCTGCTCGGTGATTGCAGTCATGCCCTTGGCCGCCGCCACCGTCGCCACGGGATTGTAGATGTAGAGATCCCATTTCTCGGCGGCCGCAGCTGGCGCTGCAAAGCAGGCCAACGCAATTGCCCCCGAGATCACGCCTACAAGCTGGCGACGGCTCGTCGAAGTCATCGTTCTCTCCCGATCTTTTTGTCGTTGGGCGAACTATGTTGGATCGCGTTCCCCCCAGCAAGAGAGCGATGCAGCGTATTCAATCGCATATGTGATAATTGGCGCGATCGTGCCGAACCGTATTGATCGAATTGCAATCACGTAGAAGTTGGACGTCCCGCGCGGCACGCGCCAGCCGCGGCCAGTGAACAAGAGAGCTTCGGGATGGACACGACCCCTGCAGACGGCCCGTTGGGCGGAATCCGCGTCATCGACCTGACCAACGTGATCATGGGACCGTTTGCGACCCACATCATGGCCGATCTCGGGGCTGACGTGATCAAGATCGAGAGCGAAGAGGGTGATTCCTTCCGGACTTATCGGCCCAATCGCCATGAGGGCATGGCCGGCGGCTTTCTCCATCTCAACCGCAATAAGCGCAGCGTCGTGCTCGACCTGAAGCAGCCGTCGGGGATGGATACCCTGCGCAAGCTGATCGCGACAGCCGACGTGTTCGTCCACTCGCTGCGGCCCAAGGCCATCGACAAGCTTGGGCTTGGCTACAAGGCGGTCCGCGCCATCCAGCCTGATATCATCTATTGCGGCGCCTATGGATTCAGTGAGAAGGGGCCCTACCGCGACAAGGCAGCCTACGACGATATTATCCAGGCCGGCTCGGGGCTCGCGGCATTGCATTTGGCGGCGCGCGGTGAGCCGGCCTTTATGCCGACGGTGCTGTGCGACAAGCTGTCCGGGCAGGCGATCGCTTATTCGGTGATGGCGGCGCTGTTCCAGCGCGAGCGCGGTGGCGGCGGTCAGGCGATCGAGGTACCGATGTTCGAGACCACGGCGGAGTTCGCCTATATCGAGCATCTGCTGGGCTTCGCCTTCGAGCCGTCTCTCGGCAATCCCGGCTATAGCCGCGTCGTCAGTCCACGCCGGAAGCCGTTCCGTACCGGCGACGGATACATGTGCATCCTGCCTTACTCGGACCGCAACTGGCGCGACTTCTTCGATTTCGTGGGTCGCCCTGAACTGAAATCCGACGCCCGCTTCTTTCCTCTGGTCGAGCGGGCAGCCCATCTCGAGACACTCTACGAGATCATTGAGGAGGAAGCCCCAAGGCATTCCACGGCCGCATGGGTGTCGTTTTGCGACCACGTCAGCATTCCCTGCATGCCCGTGCTTGGCCTCGCCGATCTGCCTGAAGACGAGCACATGAAGGCGGTCGGGATGTTCAGCCGGGCCGAGCACCCGTCGGAGGGGGCCTACAAGTCCATCCGGGCGCCGGTGTGGTTCAGCTCGGCGCCGTTCCGGCTGCGCCGCCACGCGCCGCGGTTGGGCGAGCATACGGCCGAGATTCTTGCGGAGCTCGGCATGGACGCCGCGAACACGGTATTCGTCAGCAGCCAGAGCAAGTGAGGCAAGACATGTCGGACAGTGTAACTTACGAGCAGGATGGCGGGGTCGTCACACTCACGCTCAACGAGCCGGAGACGCGCAACGCGCTGTCGCCGTCCATCGTCGATGCGCTGGTCGGCCATTGCCAGCGCATCAATCAGGACATGTCGGTCAGCTGCGTGATCGTCACGGGGGCGGGGGAAAGCTTCTCGTCGGGTGGCAACGTCAAGGAAATGCGTGATCGTACAGGTCTGTTCGGCGGCATTCCCGCCGAAATCCGGCGCGGATATCACCACGGAATCCAGAAGATCCCGATGGCGATGTATGACCTCGAGGTCCCCGCGATAGCTGCCGTTAACGGCTTTGCCATCGGCGCCGGCTGCGACCTGTCGCTGATGTGCGACATCCGCATCGCGGCGGACGATGCACAGTTTGCCGAGAGCTTCATGCGCGTCGGTCTGGTGTCTGGCGACGGGGGCGCCTGGTTCCTGCCGCGCGTGGTCGGCCTCTCCCGCGCCTATGAGATGACCTTTACCGGCAACTTCGTCAAAGCGGAGCAGGCGCTCTCCTGGGGGCTGGCGTCGCATGTCGTGCCTAAGGGAGAGCTGATGGAGGCCGCCCGCAAGATGGCCCGCCAGATCGCGGCGAACCCGCCACACTCGATCCGCATGTGCAAGAAGCTTGTACGCGATTCCGGCGCGATCAATCTCGGCACCCATCTTGAGATGGCGGCGAGCATGCAGGCCCTGGTGCAGCATACGGCGGACCAGCACGAGGCGGTGACGGCGTTCCTGGAAAAGCGCAAGCCGGTGTTTCGGGGCGCTTGATGGCTAGAGTTCAGCTGAACGACAATATTCGATTGATGGAGGCTTGATTGCGCGCATTGCGGTTCGAATCCCTGACGTTGCCGCCCGAGGCCGACGAGATGAGGCGGAAAGTCCGCGCCTTCCTGCAGGAGGAGCGTGACAAGGGTCGCTACGCCGCCCACCGGACGTCCTGGTCGACATTCGATCCGGAATTCAGCAAACGCGCCGCCAAGGCTGGTTTCATCGGCATGACTTGGCCGACGCGGTATGGTGGCGGCGAGTACTCCAATCTGCAGCGCTTCGTCGTGACCGAGGAGATGCTGGCGGCCGGCGCACCGGGCGGCGCGCATTGGATCGCGGATCGGCAGTCCGGCCCGCAGATCCTGAAGCACGGCAGCGAACGGGCGCGGCAGCTGATCCTGCCGAAGATTGCCGCGGGCGAGTGCTATTTCGGCATCGGCATGAGCGAGCCCGACTCCGGCTCCGACCTTGCGGCGGCCCGCACCAAGGCGGACAAGGTCGAAGGCGGCTGGGTGATCAACGGCACCAAGATCTGGACCTCCAACGCGCATCGCGTGCATTACCTGATCGTGCTCGCCCGCACCGAGCCGCCCAGCGAGAACCGTCATGCCGGCCTGTCGCAGTTCATCGTGGATACGGGCTCGGAAGGCATTGAGATCAGGCCGATCATGAACCTGTCGGGCGGCCATGAGTTCAACGAGGTGTTCTTCAAGAGCTGCTTCGTTCCCGATGACATGATGATCGGAAAGCCGGGGGAAGGCTGGACCCGCGTGACGGGCGAACTGGCGTTCGAGCGCGCCGGCCCCGATCGCTTCATGTCCGACATCAGGCTACTGATCGAACTCGTCGACAAGGTCGGGCGGGAGCCGAATGAGCGGCAGGCGGTCGAGATCGGCCGGCTCGCGTCGCACTTCGCCACGCTGCGTCGGATGTCGTCGTCGATCGCCGGGCTCCTGGAGCGTGGCGAGAGCCCGGTGACCGAGGCCGCCCTCGTCAAGGACGTCGGCACGGCGTTCGAACGGGAGGTTCCGGAAATGGTGCGGAAGCTGCTGCCGATCGAGGCAAGTCTCGATGACGACGACGAGTATTCGCAGGCGATGGCGCATGTGTTGCTGCACGCGCCGTCGTTCACCATTCGCGGCGGCACGCCGGAAATCCTGCGTGGGATGATTGCCCGCGGTCTTGGCCTGCGCTGACAAGGAGGACGCCATGGAAGACATGTCCGCAATTGTGCTCGAGCAGGCCGACCGCCTGTTCGCACAACACATCGACAAGAAGGTCCTGTCGGCGGCCGACTCCGGTGAATGGCCAGATGCGCTATGGCGTGCGGTGGAAGATGCCGGCCTGCCGCTGGCACTGGTGATCGAAATGAAAGGCGGGGCGGGGCTGGCCGCGGACGTTGCGGCAAACCTGATCCGCAGATCGGCATTTCATTCCGTCCCGCTACCGCTGGCGGAGACCATGATAGCCAACGCGCTCTGGACCGACGCCGGCGGCGAGGTCATTGCGGGCGCGGTGACACTTGCGCCGGTCAATCCGCAGGATCGTATCACGCTCGCATCGAACGGAACGGGCGCAACATTGCAGGGAACGGCCCGGCATGTCGCCTGGGGCAGACAGGCAGCGACTGCGCTCGTCCTCGCATGCGACGCGAATGGCAAGGCCTTCCTCTGTCGCGTACTGACCGATAAAGCGCGTTCGAACAAGATACGGCGGAACGTCGCCTATGAGCCACGCGAAGATGTCGACTTCAGCGGTGTGCAACTCGCCACGAGCGATGTCCTGCCGGCGCCCTCCTGTCTCGGCGCGAGTGGCCTGATGCCGTTTGGCGCCGCGATCCGCATCCAGCAGATGATTGGCGGGATGGAGCGGTGCATGGACTACGCGCTGTCCTACGCCAATGAGCGCGTGCAGTTCGGCCGCCCGATCGCGAAGTTCCAGGCGATCCAGCATATGCTGGCGATTGCGGCAGGCCACTTTGCTGCGGCTTCGGCGGCAGGCGATGCGCTGACGGAATCGCCACGGCTGGGCGATAATGCGCTCGCCGTGGCGATTGCAAAATCCCGCTGCGGCGAATCCGCCGGGCAGGTCGCGGCCCTCTGCCATCAGGTCCATGGCGCGATGGGGTTCACCCGGGAGCATCCGCTGCATTACGCCACCCGCCGTCTCTGGTCGTGGCGCGACGAATGGGGGGCTGAACCCTGGTGGCAGGAAAAAATCGGCCGGATGATCTGCGCGCAGGGCGGCGAGGGCCTGTGGCCGCTGCTCGTCGACGGGCCGGCAGCTGCCGGTGCGCTCTAGCTCGAGGATATAGGGCGGAGATAGCGCTGCACGACATCGTTGAGCAGCGCCACGATCTCCGTCTGCCGCCGCGTGATATCCTGAAGAGGACCCGACACCGCGACAGCAAGCGCCCGGTTCCAGCCATCGATACTCGCGGGAAGCGGCACGGCAATCGATCCGGCGCCAGGGGTGACGAGACCCGCCGAGAAGAAGAAGCCTTCATGGCGCGTGCGCTCGACGTTCTCGAGCACCCGGTTGATGTCGATACGCGGTATGTCGAGCGCAGCCTCCGCGTTGGTGCGCGTGCAGAGGCTGCGGATCTCCTTGTCGCTGCTGGCGCTCAGCAGCGCAAACCCGGTGGCCGACCAGACCACGAGGCGCCTGGACCCGGGCGGAACGTGAAAGCGCATGGTCGCTCGCGCCTGCAAAACGTGGATATATTGCGCATAGATCCCGCTCCGGGCGGCGATGATGACGGTATCGCCAGTCTTTTGGGACAGCTCTTCGAGCATCCGTATCAGGCTGCCGTTTCTGACAGGCCCCTTGTCGAGCCAGGTTCCGAGCAAGGTGACGCGCGGCGAGGGCAGGAAGCTGCGGCTTTCCTGCAGATAGTCCATGTAGCCGAGCTCGACGAGGCAGTTGAGCAGGATCGAGGTCGACGATTGCGGAAATTCCAGCCGCTCGGCTACTTCTGCAACGCGCGCGTCGCGCTGGATCTCGTCGAAAAATTCGAGAATTCGCAGCACACGTCCCGCCGACTTGACCGATCCGGCCGCCGGAGGCCCGTAGCTCGTAGCTTCCGTGATGTGGCTATCCGCCAACGCTTTCTTTCTTGTCCTAGGCATGTCTAACCCATCGAAATCCGGTCGCGGCGCTATACCAGGGCTTAATTAATGCCCTCCTGAAGGTTCGGTCCAGTCATTAGCGGGCGACCTGTCCATTGCGACGGTCCGAAACAAATGGCGACGCTTCACAAGGGGAAATGTCACGATGCGCGTCACAAGCGGAGTGGTTGCAAGTTGCGCATAAGCGTCTGACATCTCCGGTACATCTCAAAGTGCAAAACGCGAGTATAAGCTCCTTGGCCGATGTCGAGTTACTGCGGCTTAGGACAATCAAGAACAAACGACCCAAGGCCGAGCGGCGCAAGAACTCGCAGCCATGGTCTTGGCAGGAGGAAATCTAGAAATGCAGAGAAGACAATTCGGGCTTGGCGCCGTCGCTCTATTCACAAGTTTCTGTGCCGCTTCAGCTGCAATTGCCGGAAACTACGACACGGGTGCGACGGACACGACAATCAAGCTCGGGCAGACCATGCCCTATTCAGGCCCGGCCTCGGCCTATTCCGCGATCGGTCGTGCCGAGATCGCTTATTTCAAGATGCTCAACGACAAGGGCGGCATCAACGGCCGAAAGGTCGAGCTGCTCAGCATGGATGACGGCTATTCGCCGTCGAAGACTGTCGAGCAGGTTCGGCGCCTTACCGAGAGCGACGAGGTGCTGGCGATGTTCTCGATGCTCGGCACCGGCCCGAACATCGCGGCGCAGAAATATCTCAACGCCAAGAAGATCCCGCAGCTGTTCCCATCGAGCGGCGCCAGCCGCTGGAACGATCCGCAGCATTTCCCCTGGACCACCGGCTCGCAGCCGACCTACCGGACCGAGGGCCGAATCTACGCCAAGTGGATTCTGGCCAACAAGCCCGATGCCAGGATCGCAGTCATCACGCCGAACGAGGATCCCGGCCGCGACTACCTCGCCGGCTTCAAGGAAGGCCTCGGCGAGCACGTCAACCAGATCGTCTCGGAAGCGGTGTACGAGACGACGGACCCGACCGTCGATTCCCAGATCGTCAAGTTCAAGGCCGCCGGCGCCGACGTTGTTTTCAACGAATGCACGCCGAAATTCGCGGCGCAGGCGATCAAGAAGATCGCCGAACTCGGCTGGAAGCCGCAGATCATCCTTCCCGCCGTGTCCAATTCGGTCGGGTCCGTGCTGGTGCCGGCCGGGCTCGAAAATTCCGTCGGCATCGTCACCGGCGCCTTCCAGAAGGATCCCGGCGATCCGCGCTGGGAGAATGACGCCGGTATGAAGGCCTGGCGCGAATGGATGAAGACCTACAATTCCGGAGCGGATCCTGCCGACATCTTCAACGTCACCGGCTACACCATGGCACAGATCATGGAGCTGGTGCTGCAGCGCGCCGGCAACGATCTGACGCGCGCCAATCTGATGAAGCAGACGCAGTCGTTCAAGGACGTCGAACTGCCGATGCTGTTGCCCGGCATCAAGCTCAACACCTCGGCCGAGCAGGTGACGCCGATCCGTCAGTTGCAGATGGCGCGCTTCAATGGCAAGTCCTGGGAACTCTTCGGCGACGTAATCGGCGAATAGCATCGACGCAATGCAATGGGCGGGCAGGGCGGCAGCCTAGCCTGCTCGAACTTGCCCCCGCAACCGTTCCTCCAACGACAGTGAAGAGACGATGGCACCAACCGGCCCTCTCAGCGGTATCCGCGTTCTCGATCTGACGAGCGTGCTGTTCGGTCCCTATGCTGCGCAGATGCTCGGCGACTGGGGCGCCGATGTCATCAAGGTCGAACCGCCTGGAGGCGACACCTGGCGCTACACCGGGGTGTTTCGAAACCGCGGCATGAGCGGCCAGTTCATGGCGGTCAACCGCAACAAGCGTAGCCTCGCGCTCGATCTAAAGCATCCCGAAGGCAAGGCCGCGATGGCGAAGCTGATCCCGACCGTGGATGCGCTCGTTACCAATGTGCGGCCAGCCGCGATGGCGCGGCTCGGGTTCGGCTATGGTGATTGCGCAAAACTTAATCCACGGCTGATCTACGCCGCGGCCACGGGCTTCGGCCAGGACGGCCCGTGGGCTGCGCGTCCCGCCTTCGACGAGATCATTCAGGCCGCCTCCGGCCTCGCATCCTCGATCGGATCGGACGAGGAGCCGGAATTCGTACCGAGCCTGATCGGGGACAAGATCTGTGCGATGGCGATGGCTGGCGCCGTCTCTGCCGCCTTGTTCCGGCGCGAGCGCAGCGGGCAGGGGCAGATGGTCGAGGTGCCGATGCTGGAGACCATCGCCGGCTTCAACAGCATCGAGATGCTGGGTGGCCACGCCTTCGATCCGCCGATCGGGCCGACCGGCTACAAGCGGATGAAGAACCGGCGCCCGGTGCGGACGAAGGACGGCTGGCTGACGATGCTGCCCTACTCCGGGGACAATTGGTGCGCATTCTTCGAAGCCGTCGGCCGGCCTGAATTGAGTGACGAGCTCGGCGTGCGCGATCCCGTGCTGCGCTCCCAGAACATCGACAAGATCTACGACCGCATGAGCGAGATCGGCTATACCCGCACCACCGCGGAGTGGGAGGAATTGCTAATCGGGCTTGACGTGCCGCACACCGCCTTTGCCCGCATCACCGAGATCGGCGAGCAGCCGCATCTCGCGGCCGTCGGACTGTTCGCCGATATCGACCACCCCACCGAAGGACGTATCCGGCAGGCGCGCCCGGCCACGAAGTTCTCGGAAAGTCCGGCCGGCATCCATCGCATGGCGCCGCGCCTCGGCGAGCATTCGCGCGAGGTGTTGCGCGAAGCGGGCCTGAGCGAAGCTGAAATCCAGGCGGCCATCGACGGCAAGGCCGTCACTGTCGCATAGCCATCCAGATCGGCTCAAGCGTGTCCGCTGGTCTTGGGTTTCCGTCGTGTCCTGCCTGACGATGGTTGGCCCATTGCGAATGACTCGGAGACTTGCCGACTGCTGTCCGAGTATGACGACACAGCAGTGTCCATACTAGCATCGCACTAGCAAAACACGTGATTGACCAACCAGCCCGCTGCGCTTCGTTGCCTCAGAACCGATGCGAGCATCTCAGGGAGCAAAGTGAAGCGGAGTTACACGTATACTTGGCGACATCGGAGAGCGAGAACTTCGCGTTGAACCAGCTCAACGGGCCACTGGGCACCGCATCAAGTACCTGAAAGTTGACGTGATACCGCGATGAGGGTGCCCAACGAGGATATCGTAACGAGGAAATCGTAAAGCGATACCAGTTCGAGAAGGACCAATTCATTGAGGTAACCAAGGAGGAACTCGACGAGATCGCGCTGGAATCCACGCGGGCCATCGAGATGAGTTCGTTGGCAGGCGGATACCGACCCTCGCTACCTGATCCGACCTATTAACTGCGGCCCGACGGGAAGGTAGGCCATGACGCTTTCCTAGTAATTCGCGAGACCATTCGGGAAATGCGACTTGGGGCCTGCTGCTACTTCCACTCCCGCCCACGAGATTGGCGTTAGCATCGAATGGTGTCGAGGCCGATGTTGAGCGGAGCATCACCACGTAAGGCAGCAGCTTTCTTGCGCTCCTTGCCGGTCACGGCTGATCACAATATTGCCCCCGCCGAGCCGAGCCCGGCCGCCTCGATGATCGGGGGCAGGCGCTCAGCACGGACCTCACACCAATTTAAGATGACCACGAGCTCGCGTTTACTTGCCGGTGAAGCGCGGCGCGCGCTTTTCGACGAAATGGGCAACGCCTTCCTTGAAGTCTTCGGTTCCCCGGCAGATCGCGACTTCCCTGTTCGCTAGCTGCGTTGCTTCGGCGAGCGTTTGCCGAGGGGCTGCCGCGAGTTGCTGCTTGATGATGCGCATGGATCGGGGCGAGCAGAGATTGGCGAAATCCGACGCGGTCTGCTGAACCGTCTCGCGAAAAGTGTCTGCGGGCAACATTCGGACGAGGCCAAGCCGCTCGGCTTCCGCCGCCTCGACGACGCGCCCCGAAAGAAGAAGGTCCGCGGCATTCATCGGCCCGATGAGCTGACGTAACATCCAGGCGCTGCCGTGTTCTGCGATGAGGCCGCGCCGGGCGAAAGACGTCGTCAGCTTTGCACCCGCGGCCATGAAGCGCAAATCGCAATACAACGCGATGCAAAGACCAACACCTGCGATGGCGCCATTGATGCCCGCAATGATCGGCTTGGGGACGGCGAGCAGGTAGCTGTATCGCTGCGCCAGATCATCGTCACTTTCCGCGGGGACCACCGGGGGGGCGGCGCTCGTGTTTCCCGACGATGCGTCGGAGAGGCGTCCCATGTCGGCGCCGGCGCAGAAGCCCCGGCCCGCGCCGGTGATCACGATCGCGCGCACGCCGACGTCCTCGGACGCGATCCTCATCAGGCGGCGCAGCTCGCTCTCCATGACCGACGTCCAGGCGTTCATCTTGTCCGGCCGGTCGAACGTGATCGTCGCAACACGATCGGACACTTCGAACTTCATGTGTTCGGCGGAAACCATTGGCGACCTCTGTTGGCGAGCGCCTTGTAGCAAACACGAGGATTCCGCGAAATAACTTTCGTCCACGGGAAAACTTTTCTATCTATGTGAAAAAGAAAGCGAGGAAATATGTCCAAAGAGGTCATCAAGACGGCCAAGCGGCTGTTCGAAATACTGGAATATTTCGATGAAGTGCAGCGACCGTTGAGTCTCAAGGAGGTCGCGTTGCGCTTCGGCTATCCCGTCTCCAGCGCGTCCGCGGTCCTCAAGAGCATGGTGGTGCTCGGCTATGTCGATTTCGACCGCTATTCGCGGACCTACATGCCGACGATGCGGATCGTTCAGCTCGGACACTGGGTGCAGGGCGCGCTTTTCGGCGAGCGTGGAATTTCGGCGCTGGTCAACCACCTCAACAAGGAAACGGAAGAGACCGTCAGCATCGCAACGCAGAGTGACCTGTACATGCAATATATCCATGTTCAGCCATCACCGCGCACGATCCAGTTCTCGATCAGACCCGGGACTATTCGCCCACTGGCTCGCTCTGGCCTCGGTTGGATGTTGCTGAGCGCGCGTTCGGACGAGACAATCGAGAAGCTCGTGCGTCGCATCAATTTCGAGGAGGAAGACCGGAGGAAGAAGGTCGATCTCAAGGAACTGATGCAGAAGCTCCGCAAGATCCGCAAGGATGGCTACGTCATCTCGCTTCATACGGTGACGGCCGGGGCTGGTGTCATCGGTATGTTGTTGCCCGAGCGACGCCACGGCCGCATCCTGGCCATCGGCGTGGGCGGGCCGGTCGATCGGCTCGTGTCCAAGCGAACGCAAATCGTGAGATCACTTCGCGAAGGCATCGACAAGTTTGTCTCGAGAGAGGATAGCGCGCCCGCGACAAAAGTCCGCAATTGAGCAGATGCATTTTCACATATCTGTAAATACGCACGCATATCTGTAATGCTCTGGCTTTCGGCTTCGGCTCGGCACATTGTCCCGCCCACCTCGCGCCTTGAACGCGCCGGGATACAACATGAATTAAATGGGTGGAGTCGTGCAGGAGAAGGTCGTCGATCTGAAAACCAGGGATGGGATGATGAACACGTACGTGTTCCATCCGGACCGTCCAGGACCATTCCCTGTCGTCATCTTCTATATGGACTCGGTCGGTGTCCGCGAGGAGCTGTCAGACATGTGCCGGCGGCTCGCAACGGTCGGCTACTACGTCATCATGCCGAATATGTATTACCGCATGGTACGCTGCGTCGATCTCGACGCCAATCGGCTGTGGGACCCTGCTTGCGCCGACAAGCTGGAGTTGATGTGGAAGCTCAACCGCCACCTCACGAATACCATGGTGATGGAAGACACCCAGGTGATGTTTGAGTTCCTCGCCAATGAGCCGGCGGCGCGGCAGGGCAAGACGGGATGCGTTGGCTATTGCATGAGCGGCCGCTACGTCTATCGCGCGATGGGCGTGTTTCCGGATCGCATGGCCGCAGGCGCGTCTGTCTATGGTGCCCGGCTCGTCACCGACCAACCAGATTCCGCACATCTCGTCACGGACAAGATCAAGGGCGAGATCTACTTTGCCCTCGCCGAACACGATCACTACGCACCGCCCGAGATGCTGGAGCAGGTGTCGCAGGCAATCAAAACGGCCGGTATTAACGGACGGCTGGAATACTATCCAGAAGCCGAGCACGGTTTCGCGTTTCCAAGCCGGCGCCTCTACCACAAGGCCAGCACCGAGCGACATTGGGAGCGCCTGTTCGATCTCTTTCAGCGCAATCTGAATTGAGTTCGAACGTCTGAGCCGACCTGCATTCAAGGAACCCGCCGGGGCGTCGCAGCGCGTCCGGCAGAAAATCATAAGGGAAGAACGATGAAGCTTGCGGATCGTATAAAGGTCATGTTTTCGGTAGGGGCCGTCATGGCCACCACTTTGCAGCTCGCTTTCACGCCCAGCGCGATGGCTGCCGACCCGGTAAAGATCGGTCTAGCGCTGCCGCTGAGCGGCGCGGCAGCGACTTACGGACAAGAGCTGCAGCGCGGGGCGGAATATGCAGCGGAACTCGTTAACCAGCGCGGCGGCATTCTCAGCGGCCGGAAGATCGAGCTGGTCTTCGAAGACGAAAAGGGCACTCCTCAGGGCGGAGTTGCAGCCGTGCAGAAGCTGATGTCCGTCGGGCGGGTGAAGGCGATCACCGGCGGAACGAATAGCTCGGTCGTGCTTGCGGAGTCCTCTGTCACAAAGAAACGGATACTGCAGGTGAATGCGGGCGCGCAGGCTGATGCCATCACCGATCAGGGAAGCCCCTGGCTGTTTCAGATCAACAACACGGTATCGCTGAATTCGGAAGCGTTCAACGCCTACATCGTGAAGACCTTGAAGCCCAAGACGGTCGCCTACATGGGCGAGAATTCCGAGTTTAACAAGACCGTTCTGGAGAAGCTCAAGGAAAGCCTCAAGTCAGCCGGCATCGAGCTGGTCAGCACATCGACCTACGATGCCGAGACCAACGACTTCACGTCGATTCTCACCAAGATCAAGGCAAGCAATCCGGACATGATTTACGTTGCCGACGCCTATCCGGCGCGCGCAGCGCAGCTTTGGAAGCAGGTGCGCCAAATCGGTGGCTTCAAGACCGAGGTGATGTCGCCGGGCGTTGTGACGCCGGGCATGATCAAGCCCTCAGAAGGCGCCATGAATGGCGTTATCACGGGTGAGATCTTCATGGCGTCCGATCCGGGGCCGGACGGCAAGGAATTCGTCGAGAACTACCAGAAGAAGTTCAACAGCGTCCCGGGCAAAGGCGAGCTGGTGATTTTCGAAGCGATCAACCTCATTGCGTCCGCAATGGACAAGGCCGGCACCGATAGCGACTACGACAAGATCTCGAAGGTCATTCGTGAAGGCGCCTGGCAGAGCCCGCGTGGCCTGCTGAAGTTCGATGAAAAGGGCAGGGCGCGCGCGCCGTACTTCTACATTCAGCGTGTCGAGAACGGGGCTGTCGTTCAACTCGAGCGCGTCAGCGCGAACTGAAGATCGACCGCTGATCTAAGTAGAAGGTGCGCCGGCTTTGGAACTTCTGACTCAAACCCTCGTCAACGGATTGGTGCTGGGCGCCGGCTATGCCGTCATCGCCGTCGGCCTGACGCTGATCTTTGGAATCGTAGGCATCGCAAACTTTGCCCATGGCGCGTTCTTCGCCATGGGCGGCTACGCCTGCTATTTGCTGACGTCGCAAGGCCTGAACTATTTGGCCGCTGTTCCGCTATCCGTCCTGATCGTCGTGCTCATTGGAGCGCTGACCGAATGGATTGTCATCCGGCGCAGCCTCTACGGTGATTCGCATCACGGCTCGTTGATCGTGACCTTCGCGCTCGGTCAGGCCGCTGTGGCCGGATTGATCCTGATCTTCGGGCCGGATCCGCTTCCTGTGCCGTCGCCTCTTGGGCAGAGCACGATGCGATTTCTCGGGATCTTCGTCACTTCGCAGCGCGCTTTCATCTTCGTCTGCTCAGTGCTCGTGCTCGGTGCCCTCGGACTCTGGCTTCGCCTGAGCATCAAGGGGCAGCAGGTCGTCGCGGTTGCCCAGAACGCGCGCGGCGCGCTCTATTCCGGGATTGACGTGCCCTGGATACGCGCGCTTGCCTTTGTGCTCGGGGTCGCCGCGGCGGGTCTTGCCGGTGCACTGCTGGCGCCGATCTCGACGATCTATCCGACCATGGGATACAGCGCCCTGATCGTCGGATTTACCGTCGTGATCCTCGGCGGCATGGGCAGTATTCCTGGCGCAATGCTGGGAGCGCTTCTGATCGGTGTCGCCAACGCGCTGTTCGAAACTTATGTCTCCGTCTCCTGGACGCCCGCGTTGGGCTGGGCGCTTGTCATCGCCACGCTGCTGTTCCGTCCACAGGGACTGCTCGGTCAACTCCAGCAGCATCGGCACTAAAATGGCGACCCAGGACTTCGGCACGATGATCGACACAAAGCTGGTCGCTGTCTCGGACAAGAGCAGGTCTGGACGCACCGCGCGGGAGGCCTCCTACGTCGCCTGCGCTCTCATCGTTATCGCGGTGTTCGCTTACACCTTCACCGACCCGTTTGTGGTAACTCTGGCGGGCTATACCTGCGCGTTCGCCCTTTTTGCCTTGAGCATCAACATCATCCTCGGCGGTGTCGGCGAAGTCCCGCTCGGCCAATGCTTGTTCTTCGGTGTCGGAGCTTATGGCGCGGCGATCGGAATGGGCAAACTGGGGCTGCCTTTCGAAGTGTCGGTGCTCATCGCACTCGTCTTGTCCGTGGTACTGGCCGCTATCATCGGAATCATCACGTTGCGTCTGACCGGCGCCTATTTCTCGATCGTTTCCTGGGGCCTCACCGGGGTCGCCATGGTCGCGGCGACGAATCTCGAGGAGATCACCGGAGGTCCGCTCGGCCTGTTCGGCTTCCCCCCAATCGAGATCGGGCCGCTTCAGCTATCAGATCCGCAGACCTACTTTGCGGTCACCGCCACCGTTCTCCTGCTCGCGATCCTGTTCCTCGTAGCTCTGCGCCGGTCTCCCTTCGGCGCCGCGATGGACAGTGTGCGCCAAAATCCTCATCTTGCCCGTTCCGTGGGCGTCAATGTCGCGCGTGTCCGGCTGAAGGCCTTCATGCTGAGCGCGCCGTTCGCTGCGCTGGCCGGCGCGCTTGCTGTTCCCTACACCCAGATCGTGACACCCGAGGTGTTCAGCGTCGCGAACACTGTGGACGGACTCTTGATGGTGCTGCTGGGCGGCGCGCAACTCGTGGTCGGCCCCGTCATCGGTGCTGCAATGTTCACGTTGATACCGCAGGCGATGAACCTCGATCCGAACATAAGGATCCTGGTCTTTTCGTCGATCATCATTCTGATCATGATGTTTGCCCCGGGGGGGCTGCATCAACTGGGCGTTGCCCTGCGCGACCGGTTGGGAAGGAAGACAGATGACGATCGCAGTCGCTAAGCGTCCAGTCGTCTCGGCCCGCGATATCGTCAAGCGGTATGGCGGCGTGACGGCCCTGAACGGCGTCAGCCTCGACGTTCAGGACGGCGAGATTTTCGGCATCATCGGTCCGAATGGCGCGGGCAAGTCGACGTTGTTCGACATCCTCTGCGGTATCACGGTCCCGACTAGCGGATCGATCCGCATCATGGGCAGCGAGATCGCGGGGATGCCGCCGCACCACATCGCGCGCTCGGGTGTCGCCCGGACCTTTCAAAGGACAGCGGTGTTCGCCGAAAGCACGGTGCTCGAAAATCTCCTGTTCGGGCGCCATGCAAGCTTTCACCACGGCGTCTTGGGCCGAATCTTCGGCAGCAAAACCTTTGCGAGGGATCAGCAGGCCTTCCAGACGCGCGTCGAGGAGGTGCTCACGCTTATCGGCCTTGACGGAGAGCGGCATCGAAAGGCGGGCGTGCTGGCCTATGGCGTGCAGCGCCGGCTCGCTGTCGGCATAGCGTTGATGTCCGATCCGAAGATCATGTTTCTCGACGAACCGGCAGCCGGCATGAACGGCCGGGAGACTGCCGACTTCATCGCGCTGATCCGTGCGATCGCGCCTGGGCGGACGATCCTGATCGTGGAGCACGACATGGCCGTGATCCGGCAACTCTGTGGCCGCGCGCTTGTCGTCGTGGACGGCAGGCCTGTCGTGGTCGACGCGCCGCATCACGTTCTCAGTCATCCGGAAGTCGTGACCGCTTATCTGGGGGCTGACGATGACGAGTGATGGCACGCTGCTGACGGTCAAGGACGTCTCGGCGGTTTACGGCAAGGTCGTCGCGCTACGCGGCGTCTCGCTCTCGGTCAATCGCGGCGAGATCGTCGCCATCCTCGGCGCCAACGGTGCGGGCAAGACCACGCTGTTGAACGCGGTCTCCGGCGTGCTGCCAATAGCGGCGGGCCGCATCGAATTCGCAGAGAAGCGCATCGACGGACGCAAGCCCTGGACGCTCAGCCGCGCGGGCATCAGCCACGTGCCCGAAGGGCGCGAGATATTCCCGTCGATGACCGTCGAGGCGAACTTGAAGATCGTCGACGCGTTCGGCAGTGGCCCCGTGTTCTCGGTCGAGGACGTCCTGAACATGTTCCCGCGCCTGCGCGAGCGCTTCGGGCAGGCCGCCGGCAATCTCAGCGGCGGTGAGCAGCAGATGCTGGCGATTGGTCGCGGCCTGATGGCGCGGCCGCAGCTGATCCTGTTCGACGAGCCGTCACTCGGCCTGTCGCCGTTCTTCTCAAAATTCGTGCTCGGCGCGATTGGCGCGCTGCGGGCCAAGGGCCTCTCGGCGCTTCTGGTCGAACAGAACATGCGTGCGGCGCTTAAGATTGCCGATCGCGCCTATGTGCTGAGGGTGGGCTCGATCGTGCGCGAGGGATCGGCCGGCGAGATCGCCGGCGCGCCCGACATCCAGGAAGCCTACCTTGGCGCTTAGCCGGGATAGCTCGTTGCAAGGAAATTCGAGAAGGACACATGCTGGGTCGACGCAATCTTCCGCTCGATGGCCTTACAGTCATCGATCTTGGTCAGGTCTATCAAGGGCCGTACGCAACTTATCTGATGGCCAAGGCCGGGGCTAAGGTGATCAAGATCGAGCCGCTCGCCGGCGAGCCGGTTCGACAGCGCGACAGCGTCAGCCGCGGCTCGGGCGCGCCGTTTGCGATGCTGAACGGCCACAAGCAGTGCATCACGCTCGATCTGAAATCCGCCAAGGGCAAGGAAATCCTCCAGCGTCTTGTTAAGGACGCCGACGTTCTGCTCGAAAACTACGCGCCCGGCGTGATGGATCGTCTCGGCATCGGCTGGTCGGTGCTGCACGAGCTCAATCCCCGGCTGGTCTACGCCTCGGGATCCGGCTACGGGCTGTCGGGTCCGGACAAGGACAATCTGGCGATGGACGTGACCGTTCAGGCCGTGTCGGGGCTGATGAGCGTCACCGGCTTTCCGGACAGTCCGCCCGTAAAGGCCGGCCCGGCGCTGGTCGATTTCATGAGCGGCATTCACCTCTATGCCGGCGTGATGACGGCCTTGTACGAGCGGCAGATCACGGGCGTCGGCCGGCTGGTGGAAGTGGCGATGCAGGAGGCCGTGTTTCCCGCGCTCGCCTCGAACCTGGCCTACATGTACGACATCGGCCGGGCGCCGCCGCGCACCGGCAATCGACACGGCGGGCTCTCGGCGGCGCCCTATAATGTCTATCCGGCGAGCGACGGCTACATCGCGATCATCGCGACCAACGACAAGCATTGGTCCTCCCTGCTGCAAGCCATCGAGCGGACCGAGCTCGCTGATGATCCGCGTTTCCGGGACAAGGTTGCGCGAGTCCGCAACATGGACGAAACCGACCAGCTGATCGCGGACTGGAGCTCGAAGATCACCCGCGAGGAGGCCTGCGCGGCGCTGGCGAAATTCAAAGTGCCCTCCGCGCCGGTTCGCGACCTCGAAGAGGTCTGCAATGACCGGCATATGCATGCGCGCGGGATGCTGGAATGGCTCGAGCATCCGCAGTTCGGACGGATCGTGATTCCAGACAGCCCGATCCGCATCCACGGTGCCGACAGGTTGCCTGCTGCGGTCTCTGCCAGATTGGGGGCGAACACCGACGAGGTACTGTCGTCGATGCTCAAGATGTCGGAGCCTGAGATCTCCGCGCTGCGAACCGAGGGCGTGATCGGCCCCCGCCCTTCATCCACTTAACGAGAAAGAGACGATGTCAGCTTCGGAAACCCTGGTTGTCGAGACAGCCGCGCGTGTCTTTGCGGATCTCGCCGATCCGCAGACCATCGTGCAGAAGCGCGATGATGCCTGGAAGGCGCCGCTCTGGTCGTCGCTTCAGGAAATCGGACTGGACCTCGCCTGGGCTTCGGAGACCGCTGGCGGGGCAGGGGCGTCGCTTGGCGATGGCTTCGGCATCATTCGCGAGGCCGGCCGCGCGGCATTGGGAGTGCCACTCGCGGAAGCGCTTCTCGCCGGGTGGCTGCTGGATCGTGCGGGTCTGACCGCGCCGGGCGGCCCGATGACGGTGGCGCCGGTGCGGCCGAAGGATCATCTCACGCTCGACAAGGCCGGCCGCGTCAACGGCCGGGCCCGCATGGTGCCCTTTGCCAGCGATGTCGAGCATCTCGTCGTCCTAGCGACTGGGGACGAGGGGCCGTTGGTCGCTCTGGTCCGAACCGCCGATTGCAAGCTGAAGCATGGCAAGAGCCTCGCAGGGGACGCGCGCGACACCGTGGAGTTCGCGAACGTTCTGCCGGTTCACAGTGCGCGCTTGAGGGATGCGGGAGCACGTGAGAAGGACGTCCTCCTGCTGATGGGCGCAGCGGCCCGAGCGCAGCAGATTGCAGGCGCTCTGGACAGGATACTCGAACTCTCGGTTCTTTACTCGCAGCAGCGTGTGGCGTTCGAGAAGCCGATCGCGAAATTCCAGGCGATCCAGCACAGCCTCGCGCGGCTCGGTGGAGAAGTTGCTGCGGCAGCGTCCGCTGCGGCGTCAGCGGCTGATACCATTGTCAATACCAGCTTCGATGACGACGCCGCATTGCTGGAGATCACAGCCGCCAAGATCCGTTGCAGCGAGGCCGCGGAGGTCGGGACAGGCATTGCCCATCAGGTGCACGGCGCGATCGGCTTCACTGACGAGCATATCCTGCACCGGTTCACGCTCCGTCTGCTGTCGTGGCGCGATGAGTTCGGGGACGAAACGTTCTGGAGCCTCAAACTCGGCGAGTTCATCGCCGCCAGAGGTCCCCGGGAACTCTGGCCCCTGCTGGCCTCTCGCTGAAAGGAGCCGCGATGTCCCTCATTCATTTCGATGCCATGCGCCTGCCGCCCCACTGCCAGGAACTGCGCAAGGAGGTCCGTGCGTTTCTGGAGAGCGAGGTCGCAGCCGGCACGTTCGATCCGGACAGGCCGGAGGTCGGCGACAAGAACGCGGATGAGTTTTCCCGCCGCGTAGGCGCGAATGGCTGGATCGGCATGACCTGGCCGAAGAAATATGGCGGTCAGGAGCGCAGCTTCCTCGAGCGCTATGTCGTCACCGAGGAGATGCGCATCGCCAATGCGCCCGTGCGGCGCTTCTTCGTCGCGGACCGGCAGAGCGGCCCGACCCTCATTCGATACGCCCACGAAAAGATCAAGCAGAACGTGCTGCCTCGGATCATCCGCGGTGAGCTTTTCTTCTGTATCGGCATGAGCGAGCCCAACTCCGGCTCGGACCTGTTCGCGGCAAGCACGAAGGCGACCAAGACGGATGGCGGCTGGCTGATCAACGGAACGAAAGTGTGGACGAGCAGCGCGCACATTGCGGACTACATGATCGGCCTGTTCCGGACCTCGGGTTCGACCAAGGAGAACCGGCGGCACGGCCTGACGTCGTTCCTGGTCGATATGAAGACGCCGGGCATCACCTGCCGGCCGATCGGGCAGATGAGCGGCCAGCGCGACTTCAACGAGGTCGTGTTCCAGGACGCTTTCATCCCGGACGATCACGTCATCGGCGAGGTCGACGGCGCCTGGAAGCAGGCAACGAGCGAGCTGGCCTATGAGCGCTCCGGCCCTGAACGGTTTCTCGAAACCTACGACGCGCTGCTTGCTCTCACTCACGCCGCGGGCGCGAAACCGGACGTGCGCGTGACCGTCGGCATCGGTCGGTTGGTCGCGCAGTTGCACACGCTGCGCCGCATGTCGGTCTCGGTGGCTGGGATGCTCGAGGCGGGCCGTGAACCGGTTGTGGAGGCCGCGATCGTCAAGGACCTCGGCACGGTTTGGGAGCAGGGCCTGCCGCATCGGGTCCGCGAGCTCGCCTCGTTGCTCGACCTCGAGGACGACGAGGAGGACACCTTCCGCAACAAGCTCGATTTCGAGCTCAAGATCGCACCGAAGCTGACGATCCAGGGCGGCACCACGGAAGTCCTGCGCGGCATCATCGCGCGCGGACTTGGACTTCGCTGATCAGGACAAAGGGAATCTGACATCACATGAGCACTGATATCGCGGTCACCACGCAAGGCCACGTCGCAATGATCGAGATCCAGCGGCCGCCGCTGAACTATTTCGATCTTCAGCTCATCCGCGACATCGCCGATGCGCTCGACAAAATCGATGCAAACAGCGAGATCCGGTCCGTCGTTCTTGCCGCGCAGGGCAAGGCGTTCTGTGCCGGCGCGGATTTCAATACGCCGGCCCGGGACGCGTCGGCCAGTGGCGACCAGCGAGACGGCGGTCACCTCTATATCGAGGCCGTGCGCATCTTCCGGAATAAGAAGCCGATCGTCGCAGCGGTGCAGGGCGCTGCGATCGGCGGCGGCTTTGGCCTCGCGATGTCGGCGGATTTCCGCGTGACCTGCCCCGAGGCCCGGTTTGCCGCGAACTTCACGCGCCTCGGCTTCCATCCCGGCTTCGGACTGACCGTCACCCTGCCGGAAGCCATCGGCAAGTCGAACGCCGAGCTGATGTTCTACACCAGCCGGCGCGTCACCGGTGAGCAGGCGCTGGCGATGGGATTGGCCAGCGTGCTGGTCGCTCAGGACCAGGTTCGCGCGGCCGCGATGTCGCTCGCGCAGGAGATTGCCGAATGCTCGCCGCTCGGCCTGCTGTCCACCCGTGCGACGATGCGTGCCGGACTGGCGGACCGCGTCAAGAAGGCGACGGACCATGAACTCGCCGAGCAGAACCGTCTGCGCGTAACGGACGATTTCCGCGAAGGCGTCAAATCCACGGCGGAGCGCCGGACCGCCAATTTCGCCGGCAAGTGAGGGGGCACAATGACGGAGTTGCTCGAAAAATTTCCGGATGGCAGCGCTGATTGCCACGTCCACATCTATGGGCCGTTCGATCGTTTCCCGGTCGACTATTCCGGCAAATTTGCTCCGAAGCAGGAATTCCCGGTCGAGATGCTATTCGAAGTCTGGAAGTCGATCGGCATTTCGCGCGGCGTGATCGTCCATGCAGGCAATGCCGGCTCGGATAATGAGGTGACGTTCGAGGCGTTGAAGCGTTTTCCGGACAAGCTGCGTGCAGTCGCTATCCTCAATCAGGACGTGACCGACAAGCGGTTGGACGAGTTGACCGATGCCGGCTTCAAGGGCGTGCGCATCAATCTCCTGTATCAGGACGGCAAGCCTGTGTTGTCGGGCGGCGGCATGAATCTGGACGACCTGAAGGCCTTGGCGCCGCGCATCGCCGAGCGTGGCTGGCACGCGCAGCTCTGGATCGAGACCGGCGATCTGCAGCAGCTTGCGCCGGAGATCGAAAAGCTCCCGCTCGACTTCGTCATCGACCACCAGGGCCGCACCATGGCAGACAAAACTGTCAGTTACAGCGGCTACCAGTGGTTCTGCGACCGCGGCCTCAAGAGCGGTCGCTATTGGTGCAAGCTGTCTGGCGCGGACCGCAACACGCGCATTGGCAGCCCGTACAAGGACACCGAGGACTTCATGAAGGCGCTGGTTGCCGCCAACCCGGACCGGCTGGTCTGGGGCAGCGACTGGCCGCATGTCGGGCACGCAGAAGACGCCGTCCCGAAGGAGTGCGTGCTGATGGATCTGTTCAGGCGTTGCGTGCCTGACGAAGCCGTCCGCAAAAAGATCCTGATCGACAATCCGACCCGGCTCTACGGCTTCTGATCGCCGAGAGCTGCAAAAAGATCACGCCGGGCTGGGCCCGGCGGAATTCCTGGGCCGTAGAGCCGCCGTCGAACTCGCAGTTGCGATAAGCACGTCGTTGGCGTCCCGCAGCTCGGCCTCCATGAAGCCGATGCTGCGGCCCTGCCGAACGACCTTGCCATGGGTGCGGTACAGGCCGGGATGCGCCGGAAGCAGGAATGCGACCTTGATCTCCAGGCTCGCGACCGTGATCAGGTATTCACCGCGCAGCAAGCTGGCGGTCGCCATGGCCGCATCGAGCCAGCCCGTGACGATTCCACCTTGCACGATGCCACCCTTGGGATGGCCTTCAGTGGAATGACAATGCCGCGGCTCGGCATGCCATTCGATCACGACGCGATCGCGTGTCTGATCGTAGGCGACAGCGCCGACGCCGAGCAACTCCCAAGCCGCTGGCCGTCGGGCCTCGGTCTGCTTGATCAAATCTTGGTACGACATGTCTGGTGATGGCTCGCATTGCTGGATGTTCACGAGGCGAGCCGCAGCACGCTCCGCAAACAATCAGCACAGGCAATGTCGCTGCGCAACCACCCCCGGCGGTTATCAGCTATCCGCCGCGATGCCTTTCTGCCATGTGGAGGGATTTCCGCCAAAGCCGCGGCGGGCCCGCTTTTCGAGCCAGTAACCCATTTGCGGCGGGACCGCGCTGAAAGTCGGGTCGACGCCGAGTTTCTGCGCCGCATCCATCGCCCAGTTCGGGTTGTGGATGAACTCGCGGCCGACGGCGACGAGGTCGGCCTTCTTGTCCTGAAGGATCGCTTCGGCCTGGTCGCCGTGAATGATGAGACCGACTGCCATGGTCATGATATCGGCTTCGCGGCGGATATAGTCCGCGAACTGGACCTGATAGCCGTACTCGTTGAGGCGGAAGAAGTTGGGGACCTTGCTGTTGAGCCCGCCGGTGCTGCAGTCGATGACATCGACGCCCTTCGTCTTGAGGATGCGCACTAGCCTGGCGTTCTCCGCCGGACCCCAGCCGGCCTCGTCCTCTATCGACAGGCGGACGAACAACGGCTTCGACGCCGGCCAGTTGGCGCGCACGGACTCGGCGACCTCGATGGCAAACCTCATGCGGTTGGCTTCGCTGCCGCCATAATCGTCCGTGCGCTGGTTCGCTTCCGGCGAGAGGAACGAATGGATCAGATAACCATGGGCGGCGTGCAGCTCGACGACGTCGAAGCCGGCCCGATCGGCGCGCGCGGCCGCCTTGCCCCAGGCGTCGATCGCATCGGGAATTTCGCTGCGCTCCAGCGCGCGGGGCGTGAAATAGCCGTTGCCGAACGCAAGCGCGCTCGGACCGATCAGGTCCCAGCCGTCAACGTCATCGACGTCAGCAAGGTCCCGGGCGGAGAGGGTGCCATCTCCCTCCCAGGGCCGCCGGGCCTTTCCTTTCCGGCCGGTATGACCGAGCTGGATGCCGGCTGTGGCGCCGTTCGACTTGATGAAGCTCGCGATGTCACGGAGCGGAGCGATGAACTTGTCATCCCAGATGCCGAGGTCTCCGACCGTTCCGCAGCCGCGGCGCTCGACCTTGGTCGACTCCACGATCACCATGCCGGCGCCGCCTGCGGCGAACTTGCCCGCGTTGGCGATATGCCAGGCGGTCGGAAAGCCGCGCTCCGCAACGTATTGCAGCATCGGCGGGACCACGATCCGGTTCTTGAATGCGACGTCCCGAATGCGTAGCGGCGAGAACAGCAGCGTTTCGTTCATCCCGGACTCCCTTGTTTGTTGCGGGGAAGATTAGGGGGCCGGTGTTCGCGTGCCAATGCGTGTCACTGACGGCGCAGCATTTCCATGGATGTGAAAAGGGACGCACGTTGACGACATCCGCGGCAGCGCCAGGCGGCAGCACTGCGTCCGCCGCCCGGCTTTCTCACAATACCTGGCGATCACGACTTCTTCATCAGCGAACACTTGCTTTGTTCGCGCGGAATGTTGGCGTCTTCGGCCGGGACGGTTGCGACGACGTCATAGAAATCCCACGGCGTCTTGGACTGCTCCACCGTCTTTGCCCGCAGCAGATAGTAGTCGTGGATGTGCATGCCGTCTTCGCGCACATAGCCCTTCTCCGAGAAGAAGTCGTTCACGGGCATTGAGCGGAATTTTGCTAGTACCGCAGCGGTGTCGAGCGTGCCGGCCGCCTGGACGGCCTTCAGGTAGTGCATGGTCGCCGAGTACATGCCGGCCTGAACCATGGTCGGCATGCGGCCGACCTTGTCGAAGAACCGCTTCCCGAACGCGCGCGAGGTATCGTTGCGATCCCAGTAGAAGGCTTCCGACGTGTACAGGCCCTGCATGTTCTTCAGGCCGACCGACTTGGCGTCGGTGATCTGAAACAGCAGCGCCGCAACTTTCATCTTGCTCTTGAGACCGAGCAAGCCGAATTCGTGAGCCTGCATCAGCGAGTTGGAGGTATCACCGCTGGCATTGGCGAGCGCCAGCACATTGGCGCCGGAGCTCTGGGCCTGCAGCAGGAAGGAGGAGAAGTCGCTGGTGTTGAAGGGGTGGCGCACCGAGCCGACGACCTTGCCGCCGTTCGCTTTGACCACAGCCGAAGCATCCGTTTCGAACGCATGACCGAAGGCATAATCGGCCGTCAGGAAGAACCATTCGTTACCGCCTTGGTTCATCAAAGCCTTCGCTGTGCTGCGCGCCAGCGTGTTGGTATTGTATGTCCACTGGAAAGTGTTGGGAGAGCACTTTTCGTTGGTGATCGTCGAAGCGCCCGCCGACGACACAATCATCATCTTGTTCTTGTCGCGGACGAGGTCCGCCAGGGCCAGCGCGACCGCGGAGTTGCCGATGTCGAGAATTACGTCGACGTTTTCCGTATCGATCCAACGCCGCGCGATTCCCGAGGCGATATCGGTCTTGTTCTGGTGATCGGCGAAGGTGAGCTCGATCGGCTGACCAAGCAGCTTGCCGCCAAAATCGGCGATCGCCATTTTGGCGACTTCGACCGCCGCAGGCCCGGCGGCATCCGCATATTGCCCCGATTGATCGTTGAGCACGCCGAGCTTGACCGGCTTCGATGCAGGCGCCTGCGCGTGAGCCGAAGCAAGGCTCAGGAAAACCATCGATGCTGCCAGCGCACTTTTCATTTCTTCACTCCCTTTGGAAATGTCTGTTTCTTGAACTTCGATTGATTTCGCGACGAGATCCGCGCGAGCGAGGTCTTATTCGGCCGCCTCGCGGTATCGCTCCACCGCGTCCAGGCTTTCGCCATTTGCTCGAAGGGCGCCGCCCCATTTCGCCAGCCACCAGCCATATTGCTCGGGCCATTTTTCGAAATTGCCGGTCAACCCGAAATGCTCTGCGGCGTGGAGAGCCCAGAACGGATCGTAGAGCATCTGGCGGGCGAGGAAGATGAGATCGGCCCGCCCGTCCTGCAGGACTTTCTCGGCGAAGTCAGGGGTCCGGATCATGCCGACGGCGCCGGTCGCAATGTCGGCGTCACGGCGAATGCGTTCGGCAAAGGGTACCTGGTAGCCGGGACCGCGGCCGAGATTGGCATTGGTCGATCCGGCGCGCAGATTGCCGCCCGTCGAACAGTCGACCAGATCGACGCCCAGCTTTTTCAATTCGCGGGAGAAGACAACGCTGTCCTCGATCTCCCAACCGCCGTCGATCCAGTCTGTCGCGGATATGCGCACGAACAACGGCGTGGATGAAGGAAGCGCAGCCCTTACGGCGCGCGTCACTTCGAGCGGAAAACGCATCCGATTTTCGAGCTTGCCACCATATTCATCGTTGCGGAAATTGGCGAGCGGCGACAGGAACGATTGCAGCAGGTAGCCGTGCGCCATATGAAGTTCGATGACGTCGAAACCCGCGAGCACGGCGCGCCGCGCGGTCGCGACGAAGGCATCGCGCACGCCCTCGAGACCTTGCTTGCTGAGAGGAATAGGGGTCTGAAAACCATCGGAGAACGCGACATCCGACGGGCCCGTGGGCACCCAGGTTTCCTCGCCCATCTCGATATCGCGGTCGGTCAGATGGCTGTTGCCCCGGAACGCGCGCTGCTGGCTGGATTTGCGTCCGCCGTGATTGATCTGGATCGCGGCTTTTGAGCCTCCGGATTTGATGACATGAACGATCTGGCGCATGCCGTCGATCTGGCCGTCTTCCCATAATCCGGGATCGCCGTTGGTGATGCGCCCCTTCCGGCTGACCGATGTCTGCTCTACGAAGACGAGACCGGCGCCGCCTTGGGCGAACTTGCCGTAGTGAACCAGATGGAACGGCGTGACGTAACCGTTCACGGCCGAATACATCCCCATCGGCGAGACGACGATGCGGTTGCTCAGCTCGACGCCACGGAATGCGATGCTTTCAAACAGCTTGACCATTGTGATCTCCCCCTGAATTCGCGGACCGAGACATTCGCCCCTCGATGTTCGTCATGCTTGTGCGATGGCGCCGGCGCGGCGGAGCGCATCGATCTCGCCGTCGGACAGGCCGAGATATTGCGACAGCACTTCGCCATTGTGCTGACCGAGACGCGCGGACGGGATGTAGTCCGGCGCCGCTGTATCATGCAGCACCAGCGGACTGCGATGAACGAGGATGTCGCCGTATTCGGGATGGGCGATCTCGCGCAGCATGCCGCGGGCGTGGAGATGCTTGTCTTCGGTCACCTCGCGCAGGTCGCGAACCGCGGCGCAAGGAACCCGGTTGGCGCGGCAGAGCTCGGTGATCTCGTCGCGCGTGAGCTGCGAGGACCAGTCGGACACCATCTGGTCGGTCAGGTCGATGTGCTTCAAACGGTCAAGCACCGTCTTGAAGCGCACGTCATCGGCCAGTTCCGGCCGCCCCATCGCGCGCGTCAGTCCAGTCCAATGGGATTCGTTGACGCTGATGATGGCGACGTAGCCGTCGGATGCGGGGTAGACATTATAAGGCGCCTCGGCCAGTCCGCCGTGACGGTTGCCCGTGCGGGGAGCCGCCGCCTTGCGATTGAAGACATCGGCCAGATTCGAGGCCATTGCCGGGTAGACGGTCTCGACCATCGCGATCTCGACCAGCCCGCCGCGGCCGCTCTTCTCGCGGTCGTAGAGCGCGGTGAGGATGCCCGCGTAAAGATGCACGCCGCTGATGAAGTCGGTGATAGCCGGGCCGGCCTTGACCGGCGGACCATCGGAAAAGCCCGTCACGCTCATGATTCCCGACACGGCCTGCACCGTCAGGTCCATCGCCAGATTGTCGCGGCTCGGACCCGACAGGCCGTAGCCGGTGGCCGATCCGTAGATCAGCCGCGGGTTGATGGCGCTGAGCGCGGCGTAGCCGACGCCCAGTCGATCGAGCACGCCGGGCGCGTAGTTCTCAATCAGCACATCGGCCTTCGCGGCGAGCTCCTTCAGGATCCTGACTCCATCAGGCGACTTCAGGTTCAGGCTGATGTTGCGCTTGTTGGCGTTCAGCATCGCGAAGGGGACGGCGTTGCCCTTGCTGATGCGGGCGCGATGACGCACCGGCTCGCCGTTTGGCGGCTCGACCTTGATGACGGTCGCCCCGGCCTGCGCCATCAGGAAGCCGGCATACGGACCCTGATACACCTGGCCGAGGTCGATGACGATCACGCCGTCGAGCGGCAATGTTTTGTTATTGTCCAATTTGTCCCGGTCCTGTCAGAAATTGTAGAGCCGCGCCGGATTGGCGATCAGGATCTTTCGGCGGGTGGCCTCATCAGGTACGCATCCGTGCAACAGACGAAGCAGGTCCTGGAGGTCGGGCATCGTCTCGGCGCTGTGGCCGACGTGGGGCCAATCGCTGCCCCACACGACCTGGTCGGGCCCAGCCTGAACGATGGCGCGCATGTAGGGCGCCGTGTCCGCATAGGGACGGCCGATGCGCGTGTTGCGGTCGGCACCGGATATCTTGGTCCAGTAACGCCCGGTCTTCAGCCGGTCGGTGAAGGCCCGGAAATCCGGGTGCTCGTGGCCCTTGTCAGCCATCGTCCGTGACATGTGGTCGATCACGTAGTCGAGTGGCAGCTTCTCGAGTTCGGCCGCGGCGGCGGCCAGATCCGAGCTCTCGATCCAGAGCTGGGCGTGCCAGCCGCGCTCCGCGATGCGAGGGGCGAGCTTGACCAGATCGTCGTAGCTGGTGCCGAGCGTCGAGACTGGCTTGCCGTCCTGCCGGATCATGGTCACGCGCACCGCCTTGAAGCCGGCGTCGGTGAGTTCATCGAGCCGCCGATCCGAGACGTCAGGCCGCAGGATCGCGACGGCGCGAAGCCTGTCGGGGTAGCGACGCAGCGCGTCGTAAGTGACGGCGTTGTCGTCTCCCGAGCCGACCGCATGGACAATGACACCACGCGTAATGCCGAGCTTGTCCCAAATGGCAAAGGCGTCTTCGATGGTGAACGGCTTCGCGGCGGTAAATCGTCCCTCGTCTCCCTGCGGAAAGCGATCGAAGGGGCCGTAGATGTGAAAATGACAATCGCAGCTGCCTTCAGGCAATCTGTAGTCCATGCAAGCAAATCCCTGTTCGGTCCTAATGTTGCCGGCGTGGCCCGGTCAGCGTCACCGACGTGAATGCAACGGTCGGCATCGAGGAGAATGGTCGCGAGGAGGTTCAACTTGGCGACGGGACGCCCGCGCAGCGGCCGATCGACATCAGTCGATCGCAGCATTCGATTCCCGACTCCATGACGTTCTCCCTGCGCCCACCGGTGGGTGGGACGTTGTGTTTTTTGAGCGGCTATGACGCCGAGGCCTTGTCGACCGGGACGAACACTAGGAGCGGCGCGGCTCAGAGTCCATCCATTACATATATGTAGTTCTACTTCCATATATATGGAAAAAGTGGTTGCGAATGAGGCCGGAGAATTGGTAGTGCTGCGCAACGCTCGGGGACCGCTTTATCGAGGAGCCGTCCCAGAGCGGGGAAAGTTTTCCACATACGTGAAAGTGATGGATTCCAGCATCAAGTCGGCCAAGCGGATCTTCGAAGTCCTCGAGTACTTCGAGGATGTGAAGCGCCCGATCTCACTCAAGGAAGTCGCGACGAAGTGCGACTATCCGACGTCCAGTGCCGCGGCCTTGCTGAAAAGCATGGCGATGCTCGGATACCTGTTCTACGACAGCTACAATCGCACCTATATGCCGACGATGCGCATTGCGCAGATGGGCCGATGGCTGGACACCGGGCTCTTCGGCGACAGCGCCATCCTTGCCTTGGTTGATTTCGTTCATGGGAAGCTCGACGAGCTTGTAAGCATCAGCACACAATCTGATCTGCATGCTCAGTACATTCACGCCCTGCAAACCAGCAAGCGCCTGCGCTTCGAAGTTAAACCCGGTGATGTCCGGCCGCTTGCGATCAGCGGAATCGGACGCACGCTGCTCAGTGGTCATACCGACGTCGAGATTGAACGGCTCCTGCGCCGCATCAATGCCGTTTGCCCGCCGGAAGAGCACTTCGAACTGAAAGCGTTGATGAAGATAATTAACGGCATCCGGCGCGACGGCTACATGTTTTCAAAGCACATCATCGTCCAGGATGCGGGTGTGATTGCAGTCCTGCTGCCAAAGCGCGACTTTGGACGCAATCTGGTCCTCGGTGTCGGCGGGCCGGTCTCCCGTCTTGAGGAGCGGCAGGACGAAATCATAGCTTGTATCCGCGAAGGTGTTGCGCGGTTCCTGGCGTGAACTCGGATGATGGGCGCGCTCAGAGACCTTGAATGAACACTCGCGTTCGCCGCGACCCCAGATTCAGCCTTGAGCCCGCACCGAACCAAGAAGAGGGCGTTTTCTGGCGCGGAGCTTTCCTCCACTGCTGCCGGACGGCAACGGGACGGGCACCTTTCTGTCTTTGACGGTATCTGAAATCTCCGTGCCTGTGAGCCTGTATCAGTCTTGGATACGCAAGCGAGGGGCGATCCTGTCGATAGACCCCAATAGGTAGCGGAATTGCCAGCGCTTCGGGTCGATGAATTTTTCCTGTGAATTCAAGAGCAAAAATTTGCAGCGGGTATACCGGCGGCATTGGTCCGTCGGAGTTGAGAATTTCTTCTTAGAAATCAATGACGAGCCGGCGTGCTAAACGATTGAGTGGGAGTAGTGGTAACGGCTGCTACCGCGTGGTTTGGCGTACGTTTTGTTGAGGGCAGTCCTCCACTTCCTTTCATAGCCGGGCACTCTCCAAAGTTGTGACTTTCATTTAACCTGATCGCGGTCAGACTTTCATCTTGCTTTCGCCAGGTGCGTACTGTGGCGCATTGCAACGTGCAGAAAGGTCGGAGCTTGGGGCCCAAGGCTCAGTTGAAGGGAGGCAGCTCTCGGCGCAAGCCGGTCGTTCGGCCGGTCCCGGATGTCTCAGAAGGGCCATGAGGGCGTGTCGGCATTCGGCAGCGCGTCCTGATGGGGCTATCAGCGATTGGCTCGGGGCTCGACAATTCCCTACGAATTTCGGTAGCCCCGTTCCTGCAGCACCCAGCGATTGCCATCTGCGTCCGAGAAGTCAGCGAAACTTGCGTAATCCCTGCGCGCAGGGTCGAGCCCCGCCGCAAAACCTCCGTTCCAGGCGTCAATGGGAGACTTGTGCCGAATTGCACTGACCGCGACACCGCGTTCTAGCAGGCGCCTCCGCGCTGTCTCGAGGTCGGTCACCACGAGGTAGATATTGCGTAGAGATCCGGGGAGTGCATCGGTCAGTCCCTGACCGATTTGGATCGAGCAGCCGGAGCCCGGCGGTGTGAGCTGCACCACGCGGAAAGAATCGCTCGGCGCATAATCGACATCAAGCGCAAAGCCAACCTGATCGACGTAGAATCGCAGCGCACGATCAATATCGCTTACAGGTAATGTGATGACCTCAACTGAGTACTTTACGACCTCAGTATTTTTTGTACTCATCGCCTGACCTTTCCAAATCATAGATCGATAACGATGTCGCCCGTCGGCCGCGAGCAGCAGATGAGCAGGTTGCCTTCCGGCGGCATGTCGAGCGGCTGCAGTTCATAGGCGACCGTGCCTGATATCAGTCCGCTTTCGAGTTGTGGCAGACGCCGGTCCGGCACGACCAGCGCACCGGTACGTCGCAAGCCTCGGCGAGATCCAGAATATTTTGATAGGCCGAAGCGTTCCAGTGCGCGGCGATGCCGCTGCGCGCGAACGAGACCATGGGGCCGGTATCGGCATCGTCGGCAGGCGGATGCGGCGCGGAGGACGCTCCGCTGACGATGCCTGGATTGAGCGACTCGCCGCCACTGAAGATTTCGATGCGTTGGCGCTCCGGCGCCACGCCATAGGCGGTCAGCTCCACTTTCATGTCCGTCATGAAGCGATTGGGCCCGCAGATGTAGACATCGGCCTCTCGCGGCATGCTTACCGCATCGAACGCCGATCGCGACAGGTGACCGGCCGCGTCAAAATCCTCGCCCATCCTGTCACGCGGGCCGGGCCGGCTGTAGCAGACATAGAGGCGGCCTTGCGGGAGCGCGCGAATCAGGCGGCGGACTTCAGCGGCAAAGGGATGGTGCTGCTTGTCGCGCGCCGCATGCAGCCACAGGATCCGCCGTGTCGAGCGCGCCTCCGCCAGCGCGGACAGCATCGCCAGCACCGGCGTTGCGCCGATCCCCGCGCTGAGCAGCACCACGGGCCGCTCGCCGGGTTGCAGCAGGAAGCTGCCGCGTGGCGTCGAAACGTCGATGATATCGCCTGTTCGGACATGGTCGCGCAGATAGGCGCCCGCAGCTCCGTTCGGCTCGATCTTCACGCTGATCCGATGCCGCTCCGTCGAAGGCGGACCCGATAGCGAGTAGCTGCGGAGCAGGGGCGGGCCATCGCCGGCCGCTCGCAGGCGCAGCACGACATACTGACCGGGCTGTGCTGGCGGCAGCAGCCGGCCGTCCGGATCGCGCAACGACAACGAGAGCACGTCGGCGGACTCCTGATCGATCGCGGCGATTGCGAGCCGGCGAAATCCTGGCGCGACCGGATGTGCGGCCGACGCAGGCGCGAGCCCCGCATTACCGCCTGCGCTGCCGGTCGCCTGGCCCTTGAGCAAGGCCTCGAACGACCAGCGCCATCCCGGCGAAAGCGCTCCGATCCGCAAGGCGCGCTCGAGGCGGTCGCGCGGATGCTCCGACGAATAGAGCAGGGCGTTGATCTCGGCGACGGTCATGCGCTCCTCCGCCTCGCCGACCTTGACGATCGCGTCGCCGGCACCGACCTCGCCCTCGGCGAGGACGCGGAAGTAGAAGCCCGGCCGTCCACTCGAGGTCAGCAGGGCCGGCATCCGCGGCTCGCCGACCCGGATGCCTACGCGATAACAGGTCACGCGTGGCTGCGTGACCTCGAACTGCGCGCTGCCGATGCGGTAGCGGTCGCCGATGCATACGGCGTCGTCCGGCAGGCCTTCGATCGTGAAGTTCTCGCCGAACTGGCCGTGGACGAAGTCGGTCCGCTGTAACTGATCCTGCCAGTGGCGATAGGATTCGATCTGGTAGACGAACACGGCGCGCATCTCGCCGCCATGACCGGCGAGGTCGCCCTGGCCGTCACCGGCGACATTGAGCCGGCCGACCTTGCAGCGGCCCTGCACCGGATCCTTCCAGATCCCGGTGTGCACCGTACGGCCCTTCCACGCGATGTCGCGCGGCAGTCCGACATTCACCGACAGCAGTCGCGCCATGTTCTGCTCCGCTTGAGATGGGTCTGCCTTGCGGCACGGGTTGCGCGTGGCTGCTCACGCGCGGGCGAACTCTTCGACATCGAGGTTGCGGTCGGGGCCGTGCGGCACCACAGACTGGCCCGGCTCGAGACGCAGCTGAACGCCGTCGAGATGGACCGTGACCACGTCAGGCTCGAACGAGACCAGGTTGGCGATGCGGCGCACCTCGGGATAGGGGTCGGGATATGACCAGGCCGCCTGACGCGTGTCGCCGATGGAGAAGTAGCTGCACAGCCCCTTGTAGGGGCAGAAGGTCTGCAGCTTCACCGGCGCGAGCGCCGCTTCGTCGATGTCCTCGCGCGGAACGTACCAGCGCGGCGCAAAGCCGGACTCGTAGAGCACCAGCGGCCGCTTGGTGTCAGCGACGAGGCGGTCGCCGTGGCGGACCACGAGATTGCGCGAGGCCTGGCGAATGTCGATGCGGTGGTAGGGATCGGCGGCGTGACCGACGATCCGCTCGTCTTCCTCGTAGAACGCATCCATCGCCCGCCAGGCGAAGGCGATGCGCCCCTGCAGATCGCTGGCGTGGGCCGGCAGGCCGGTGTGCTGCCATGCCCCGCGCGCCGCAACGTGCTGCGCGTCGGCGCGGACGTTGTACCAGGCGGTTGCTCCGAGATCGGCGTGTTGGGTGACTTGCTCGGCGCGCTCGAGGACGCCGGGCGCGATATCGGCCTCGGGGAAGTAGGCGACCGGGTAACGGGCCGGCTCGAACAGGAGCAGCACGTTTTCGCTGTCGCCGACCCAGGCGCCGCCGAAACGCACCCGCATCCGCCGGCGCAGCCGCTCGACATAAAGCAATCGCTTCGGCAATGGTTCGGGCAGGAGGAACCGGCCGACCGCGCCCGGTGACAGCGGGCCTTGTTGCCAGGACAATCCCATGAGTTTCTCCTAATGCTCGAGGCCCTGAGACATTTTATGTTGTCCCGCTTGGTCACCCAAGAAATCGTTGATGACTTTCGCGATTTCAGTGCAGTGCGTCTCCAGCGCGAAGTGGCCGGTGTCGAAGAAGCGAACCTTTGCGTCCGGAATGTCTCGCTTGAACGCTTCGGCGCCAGACGGGAGGAAGAACGGATCGTTCTTGCCCCACACCGCCAAAAACGGCGGCTTATGTGTCCGGAAATATCGTTAGAATGAGGGATACAGCGCGACATTGCTTTTATAGTCGCCCAGAAGGTCGAGCTGAATTTCATCTGCTCCGGGACGAGCCAAGTAGTAGTTGTCAAGGTTTCGGCCGTCCGGCGATGCGATCGTGGGATCGGGTACGCCCTGCGCGTACTGCCAGGCCGTCGTTTCGGGTGTGAGAAATGCGCGAAGCGCTCTCCGGTTCGCTTGCGATGAATTCTCCCAGTACGCTCGGATCGGGGTCCACCCGTCACTGAGACCCTCTTCGTAAGCATTACCGTTCTGTGAGACGATCGCTGTGATCCGCTCCGGATGACGGACGGCCATTCGAAAGCCGGTCGGCGCACCGTAATCGAAAACATAAAGAGCGAAGCGATCGAATTCGACTATCTCCGTAAAGCGCTCAATCACCCGAGCGATGTTCTCGAATGTGTAAAGAAACTTCTCTCGCGCTGGCATCTCAGATTGGCCGAAGCCGGGAAGGTCCGGCGCGATCACGTCGAACCTTTCGGCAACAAGCGGGAGCAGATCGCGGAACATATGGCTTGCGGTCGGAAAACCGTGCAAGAGAAGCAGCTTCGGCGCGCCCGCATTCCGCGCTTCGCGGTAGAAAATCCTGATGCCGCTAACTTCGACTGTCTTGTATCTGACCGGACTCATCAGCCGCTCCTATTATTCGCGCTGGACTCAGGTAAACGAATAGACAAAGGCAGATCAGCACCATGCCTGCGATCGGATAGCGAAGCGCTGCGATTCCTGCGGCGGCGAACACCGCCAGCGTCGCAAACGAGCGCATACGCATCATCGATCGGACTCCCGGCTCAACCTTGTGAGGCGCGGACCTGTCGACGGCCTCGAGGCACAGCAGCAGATACGTTAAATTGACCAGGAAGAAATCGCCCGCATAGAACGCGACGGCGGCGGCGCTCAATCGAGTGGTCGCGATCCATGCGGTGGCGAACGGGATCAACGAGACGGCGAACAGATGCGCAAAGTTTCCCCAAATTAAGCGTTGTGTTGCAGCATCGGGAAATCGCAATAGGTGATGGTGGTTTACCCAAACGATTGCGATGAATAGGTAGCTTATCGTGTAGCTGATTGCGGTTGGCCATAGTTTCAACAATGCTCCAAAGCTGGCCTCCCTTGGAGGGTGTAGTTCAAGCACCAGAATCGTGATGATCACGGCGAATACCCCATCGGAAAAGGTGTTCATCCTATCCGGCGTGGCTGTCTCTCTATTCGCCATCGCCGCGCATCCTGGACACTTGATCACGGCAGGTTAGCCGCTTGCCCGAGTATCCGGCCAAGAATGCTTTTGGAGCCATGCGCCTGATCTCGTGGAACTTTCTTCTTCTTGGCATCGCTGGCGTGTGTTAAATTGCTCGGCAGCCAGAAGATATCCTACTCCCCGCTGTACGCGGTCCTCGTTGGAGCCAGCGTTGGAGTGATCATGGAAATGGTGAGTCAGTTGACGGATCGGGTGCTGTTGCTGGGACCGCTTCAGGTCATCCACAATGGTGTCCCTTCGAACCAGCCGCCTTCGCGTAAAGTCCGGGCCCTTCTTGGGTATCTCGCAATGTCGCCGCGCCCTGTCACCCGCGAAAAGCTGTGCGAGTTGTTTTGGGACGTTGCGGACGACCCACGCAGCGAGTTGCGCTGGTGCCTTTCCAAGCTACGCTCCCTCCTGGACCGGCCGACGAAGAAGCGGATTGTTGCCGACCGCAAGCAGGTTTGGATCGATATAGGTTCGCTCGATGTCGATGCCCAATCTGTCACGCTGCGGATGCAGAAGTCTCTGACAGCATCACCAGCGACATCATTTTTGGTTTTGCGAAATTGCGAAGCTTCAGCGTTATTGCCCGAGGAACGGCTTTTTCACTGCGCAGCTTGCCTCCAGGAACGGCAGCCGCCCTGGTGAATGCGGAATACGTGGCGTCCGGCCATTTGCGACGGGATGGAAAAGGCTATGTTGTTTCGGTAGAATTGATCGACCCCAAGAGCGATCGCATCTTCTGGGTTGACGAGTTCAGTTGCAATGCCGATGACTCCTACGCCGTACCTCCCTTGCTGGCCGCGCGCATCATAACGGGTCTTGACGCGGAGATTCATGTCATTGAACGAAACCGCGCGCTGCTCATGCCGCCAGCTTCGCTCGATGCATGGCAGGCATACCATCGAGGCCTGGCCAGCATGTCTCGCTTCACGAGGGACGGTAACCTCGAGGCTCAGCACTTTTTCAACAGAGCGATAGCCCGCGATCCAACTTTCTCGAGAAGCTATGCGGGATTGTCTTTCACGCATTTTCATAACGCCTTTCATCTGAACGTGCGTGAATCAAAACGCGAGATAGCTTTGGCATTGGAGACTGCCGAGCAAGCGCTCCAGGCAGATCCCAGCGACCCGGCGGCACATTGCGCCGGTGGTCGGGCAAAATGGCTCGCGTATTCCCACGAGGGCGCCGTCGACGGCCTCAATCGATCCATCGATTTAAGTCCAAACTACGCTTTCGCTCACTACTCTCTTGCATTTGTGCAATGCCAGACGGGCTCTCCCGAGAGCGCAATCGCTGCTGCGGATATCGCGGCTCGTCTCAGCCCGTTCGATCCGATGATGTTTGGAACCTATAGGGTGCGGACGTTCGCGCTGCTTCGTCTCGGCAAAGTTCAAGAGGCAGCTCAATGTGCCAAGCTTGTTGGGCTAAATGCCGGCGATCATGTTCATGCGCATGCAGTGTCGGCGCTGACACTTGCGGCAGCCGGACGACTAGACGAAGCGAGCGCAGAGCGTCGAAGCATCAGCGATCTTCGGCCGGATTACAATTTCAGGCAATTCACAGGGGTCCTTCACATGCTCGACGATCTTACGGATGTTTATCGAAGTGCCGCGAAGTTGCTAGAGATCCCCCAGTAAGGCACGGTCAACTCAGCACGCTGCAACGAAGAGAAACAAACAGGGGTTCTCTAAGACGGGGAATTAGCCGCGCTGGCTAAGACGCCGCGATCTGCGCTAAACGCCGTCGTATGGCTTGTCGATGTAATATTCCCAACATAACCTGCACAAAATCGTGACCCTTCATCAGCGGCGCCACGCGTAACGAGTCGGCGGAGCCCGCGTACAGAGTGTAGCTGTGACGCGGTAGATCGCAGCGTGCCAACTGGCTGTGAGGGGATCTGATGAAGGAAATGTTCAATATAGCCGAGAGCGGCGCGGGATCTTATCGATTCCTGGCCATCTTGCGGTGGGTCATGGTCATCATATTCGTGTCGTTCGGAATGCAGAAGTTTACGCCGCAATCGGCACAAGGAATCGCGCAGTTCATAACCAATAGCCCCTTCATTTCTTGGCTCTCGGTGCTCGGCTTGAGGGGCGAGGCATACTTCTTGGGAGTTGCGGAGTTCGTCATCGCGGCTCTCTTGATCGGAGGTGCGTTCAACGCACTTCTTTCAGCCATGGGTTCACTTCTTGGCATCATTACGTTCGCGATTACATGGTCTTTTTTCTTTACGACGCCAGGCGTCGTGAAGTGGAGCCTTTCGACCGATCCGATGGCCTGGAATCTGGCAGGAGAGTTCCTGTTCAAGGATATTGTCTTGCTATGCGTCTGTGTCGTTCTGTTTCTAGCGTCATTGCCACGAGCAGGGACGTGGTTACGCACCAAATCGTCGCCGTAGGGCCCTCAACGCGACGGGGCGAGGAGTGAAAGCCCGCTGTTGGGTCTTCAACTGTGTCAACAAGGGACCGCTTCTACGTGTCGACTATGGGGCCACGAACCGAACTGACGGAGCGGGCCGCTTTTAATGCGAAGCGGACTATGCCCGACACACAGTGGTGGGAGTGGACGGCGCGCGGGGCCAAGGCGCTTTCCTGATCTCTGACGATATCCGAGGCTCTGTGCCAGTGCGAGGCAATGTCAGTCTTAGTCACGCACGCAGCGGGCCACCCGGTCGATAGACTCCGATTGATCGCGGAATTGCCAGTGCTTCATGAGGTGCAAATGTTTCTGTGAATTCAAGAGCAGAAAAATGCGGCGGTGTATACCGTCGGCATTTGTCCGTCAGAGCTAGAAAGTTGTGCTTGCAAAACCACGAAACGTCCTTCGAAATGATTGAATGGGCGCGACAGTGGCGTTGCGGCGGATAACCTAGAATACCATAGAGTACTCTGGCGTAGTTCGCTCCTTCGATCGACAGCGATTGATCTCGAACGCTCGCGGTCATCTTTTATTCGCGCCCGAGAGCGGGTACGCGCAGGGCGATCTCTCAATGAACATGCATCGCGTTTGAGAGACTCGAATTTGACCTCACCAATTTTCGACGAGGCTCAGGTTTCGCCTGCAGGGAGACGCAACCGGTGGATTGGGCTCGCGATGCCTCAGTAGACGGCTACCCCGCCGGTTACGACAATAAGGATCACCGTGACCAACGCGCCTGAGACATAGAGAATGGTTCTTACGCTGCCGCCTTTCGCCGCGTTGCCGCCGCGCAAATAGATCACCAGATGAATCAGGCGGATTACGACATAGCCCCATACCAGTGCCGCCAATGTGGTCGGCCCGACACCTACAATCATCGCCAGTACGGCCGGCACGACGAAGGGGGCAAGCGCCTCCACAGAATTCATGTGTACACGGTCGATGCGATAGAGGAGGTTTCCATCATCGGCCGGTAGCACTGGACCGGAGAGTGCCCCAGCACGTCCTTTGGACGATCCCGAATAGATCGCCAAAAGGATGGACAGAAGGCACAGCGCGAGCACTCCAATGATGCTCAGAGTGTAGGCTTCCATGCTGATCTCCGTCATTCTGCATGGATCGCGATGTCAATCGGACAGGGCGATCCCGGAAAGTGCTTGCCTCTGTCCGACAGATCCAATGTGCGTCTGTCAGGCTGCGCGTCCGAACAGGTCGGCATAGCGTTGCAGATACAGCGGCCAACCCTGGTCGCCGCCAACCCCGTCGCGCACGCGTTGCCAGCCATCGCCATGGCGGTCCAGCTCCCGATGCTCAAGCTCGACGCGGGTCCGATGTGGCGTCTCGGCGGTGAACCGGACTTCCCATTCACTGGTCTTTTCCGGATCGGTCTCGATCTGCCATCGTGGGCTGATGTCCCAACTCAGCAGTACCCGGTTGGGCGGCTCGTAGGCCAGGACGCGTGCCCAGCGGCACTCGCTGCCGTCGACCCCGCGGTCATACACGTGGCCACCGACGCGGGGCTCGAAAACCGTCTCGGCAATCGGGACGGAGAGTAAGTTGTGCTCGCTGGGCTTGAAACTACCGAATTGCTCGGTGAAGACCTTGAAAGCGTGCTCAATCGGCGCCTCGACCACGACAGACTGCTTCACGGGCGCGGGTGATACATGCGTGTTCATTTTGACTCCCTTGGCGGTTGCTCGACGGCGACCTTGTAGGCCGCCAGCGTTTTGCTCCAGAACCGGTCAAGCCAAGCACGCATCTGACCAAGCCCGTGCGGATCGATGTGATAGACGTTGCTCGCGCCTTTTGGCTCCGCGCGGACTAGGCGTGAGTCGCGCAGCACTTTCAGATGCTGGGAAACGGCTGACTGCGAGACCGGAACGTGCCGGGTGATCTCGGCGACCGAGCGCGGACGCTCCGCGATCAGCTCGAAGATCGTGCGGCGGGTCGGGTCACCCAGAGCGGTCAACTGTGTGCTATCAGCAGTCACCACTTATGATTAGTATAAACTGATTATTATGTCAAACGCGCTGCCATCCCCGCTGGCCTCCGTGCGCACCTTGCGCAGTCCGAAGGTGCAGCCGGAAGTCATCATCTACATCGTCAGCAGGCCCATGGCCCGACCGCGCTCGGATAGACCGAACCATGCTACCAGGAGCTTCACCGTCGCCGAGTAGTTTGCGCCGGCAGAAATTATCATTTGAAGGAGGCCGGTATGCCTAAGAACATCCTGGTCTTCGCCGACGGCACAGGAAACGAGGGCGGCCTCTTGCCGGACGAGAGCCGCACCAACGTCTATAAGCTGTACCGGGCGACGAGGACGGGCCCTGACTCAATCATCGACCCCAAGAAGCAGCTCGCACTATACGTCCCAGGTATCGGGACGCCGGCGCCGAGGCACGACAACGGCTGGGACCGTCTCAAGGAGACGGTTCAGCAGATGTTCGCGTTCGGAATCACGGGGAAGATTATCGATTGCTACGTGGCGATCATCGGCGTGTGGGAGGCGGGAGACCGCATCTATCTGTTCGGCTTCAGCCGCGGTGCCTACACGGCCAGATGTCTCGCGCACGTGCTTGAGCTCTGCGGCGTTCCGCGGAATGAGCGGAATGGCGAATCCATCAGCCTCGATCCCAAATCGTTGCGGCGGGTTGCCAAGGAGGCGGTCTCTTGCGTTTGTCGGCTCGGAATGCCACGGAGCCGGGAGGAAGTGGACAAGAGAGCGGAGCAGTTTCGGTCTGCCTACAAATCGGAAGTCGGACTCTGGGCCGGTGCTTCCCCCTATTTCATCGGGATCTGGGATGCTGTCGCTGCGATTGGCTGGCAGCGCTTCTTCCCCGACTGGGCCTATGACCGGCATTTCACCTCGGACGTCCAGTACGCGCGTCATTTGCAATCGATCGATGAAGGCCGAAAGGACTTTAAGCGGGTGCCATGGGGAGGGAGCGGGACCGTCAAGTGGCCCGACAGGCAGGACGAGCCGGAACAGTTCGATCAAATTTGGTTCGCAGGTAACCACGCGGACATCGGTGGAAGCTATCCTGAGAACGAGTCTCGGCTGTCAGACATCACGCTCGAGTGGATGGTGGAATTCATCGCCGATAAGATTCCTGAGGCTGGTCGCGTGATCGTCGACAAGAGCCTGCTGCGGCTTTATCCATCGGCCGATGGAATGATGCACGACGAACGCATGGTTGGGATTGGCGGGACTGCGCTCCATTGGTCGAAAGCGGTCCGCGCTGTGACAGACACCGCGCAACTTCACGAGTCGGTCTATGATCGGCTCGCGATGAAGTCGGTGCGCAACTACACGAGTTTCGGTCCGTACAGGCCCGCCGCTTTGCGAAATCATCGAAGGGCGAAAGTGTTCTTCGAACCGACCTCGACGCAGAAGGGCCCCCGCACCGGCCAAAGCTCTCAAGATCAAACGCAAACGTCTGGGCCAACTGCGACCTGAAGAAACAATAGTTAGGCGCAGGGTAGTCGAGTCGGTGAATCACGAGTTAATTTTCCGGCAAATTTCGGCGCTTGCCGATTCCCCGACTCAGTCTATGACGCCTTCGTCGCACGAAAAAAGCGGGTGCACGGATGCAAGATTCGAACGACATCGAGAGCAACGGGATACTTCGGGAGCGCGTCCTGCCCTTGCTGGTCGTGGGAGCCAGCGTGTTGGGCGGAAGCGCTGTTTTACTAATCCAGGCGCTACCGCCAATACTTCATGGGTTTCCGTAGGGGCAGAAACGGCTTTCGAGCGGTACCGGGCCAAATTTTAACCGCGAAGAAGCGTCCAACAAAACGTCCAACAAGAGAATTAGCCCGCCGTCGCATGGAATTACAAAGAAAAGTCGTCAGAAATATCTCCGTCGGAGCCGCTTCACCTACTCCAACTCGGTCTACCGCTCACTGGAAGGTGCGCCATCGCCCGTCACCCCGCAGTCGGATCCAACCACCTGGTTGCGAAATCCTCGGTAGAGACGTGCTTCGGTGAAGCGCGGACAGCATTGGTTGAGCTTGTCAGCACTGAGAACCACTTCCACCCCGCATATTTGTCACCGGTTTGACGCAAGTGTGTGTAGCGCTTGAGACTTGACCAAGAACGATGACCCGACACCGCAGCTACCTGCGGAATATTCCGGCCGATTTCGAATAGTCTAGAAATACCATCGTGACGAAGATCATGCAGATGCAAGTCAATGATTTCCAGGAATCGGCACGCGCGCGTGAAATTAATTCCAATGGTGTCGCCGCAATACGGAAAGATTTCTTCGCGCCTTTTCGGCATTGAGAGAATGATCCGAAGCGCTTCGGGCGGAAGATCGCACCATACGTCATTCCCGAACTTCTCACCGGGGTTCTTCATATCCCGGACCAAAACACGACTTCCTTCCGCATCAAGATCCTTCCAAGAGATCCGCGTAATCTCCTCTAGGCGGCGCGTTGAAAACATTGCAAAGCCAATGATCTTCTGCATCGGAATGGAGGAGGGTCGGCGCTTCAGCCGCTCTCCGAAGTATTCGAGGATTTTGTCGAGCTCTTCGAGCGTCGGACGCCGATCACGCTCACGACTCTTGCTCGCAATACCGAGACGCTTCGCGACTACAAAAGCATCCTTCATTGCGGTTTGATCGAGTGGATATGCCCATGCCGGCTTTGCCACGGCAAAGACAGCGCCCAAATGTGAAAGATAGTTGCCGACTGTTGATGGAGCGACATTGACTATCAGTTCATTGGCAAACGCCACGACGTCGGTGCTTGTGATTTCGGAGCATCTCTTGTTCGCGATGTCGTAGTTCTTGATCGCTCGCAGAACCTGCGCCTTCGTGCGTCCAATCTTCCTTATTGATTCATCTGTGTAGCGGTCGATAACAGCAGTTAGCGTAGGGTCCGGCGCTTCGAGACGTTCGAGCGCGCCGGGCTTGGCAAGTTCCTTCTCCCGTTTTTCGAGCCAGGCAGAGGCAGCTTGCCGCCGGTCAAAGGTCCGATTTTCTCGATGAACGATTTTACCGGCTCGCTTGATGAGAAGCTGGGCTTGGTAGCCCGTAGAGCCATCGCTTCGCTTGCGTGGTACGACTGTCCCCATCGTGGAGGCTCCATTTTCGGTACTGCATGGACGTCTTCGGTACTGCGCGGCAGTACTGAGGGTACCAAAATGGAGGAAAATGGCTAAAAAACGAGCTACAACAAGAAATTCAAGAATGTCCCTAAGTGACTGAAATGGCCGAAAAAACTACGAAGTTCTACGATTTTCGCTTCTCCGTCGCGCCAATGATGGATTGGACTGACCGGCATTGCCGGGTGTTCCACCGTCATCTGACGCGGCGGGCGCTGCTTTATACGGAGATGCTGACCACCGGCGCCATTATCCATGGCAACCGGGAGCGGTTGCTTGGGTACGACGCGTGCGAGCATCCGGTGGCGCTTCAGCTTGGCGGGTCGGATCCGCACGACCTCGCGCTGGCCGCGCGGATCGGCGAAGGATTTGGTTATGACGAGATCAATCTCAATGTCGGCTGCCCGTCCGATCGCGTCAAGGACGGCCGTTTCGGCGCCTGCCTGATGGCGGAGCCGGAACTGGTGGCGCGGTGCGTTGAGGCCATGAAGCGCGCGGTCGCCGTTCCCGTCACGGTGAAGTGCCGTATCGGGATCGACGACCAGGACCCTGAAGTGGCGCTCGATACGATCGCGCGTGCGGTGGCGGCGTCCGGCTGCGATGCGCTGATCGTGCATGCCCGCAAAGCCTGGCTCACTGGCCTGTCGCCAAAGGAGAACCGCGACATCCCGCCGCTCAATTATGATCGCGTCTATCGGCTCAAGCGCGCGATGCCTGCTGTGCCTGTCATCATCAATGGCGGCATCCCAGGCATCGAGGAGGCCAAGGCGCATCTTGCCCACGTCGACGGTGCGATGCTCGGCCGCGCCGCCTATCAGGAGCCGTGGCGGCTGCTCAGCGTCGATACCGACATCTTCGGCGACGCGGCGCCGCACGCGTCGATGCAGGACGCGCTCGAGGCGATGATGCCCTATATCGAAGAGCAGCTCGCGCGCGGCACCCGGCTGCACGCGATTACGCGACATTTCGTCGGCGCGTTCCACGCCGTGCCCGGCGCGCGCGCCTTCCGCCGCCATCTTGCCGAGCAGGGGGTGAAGCCGGGCGCCGGTCTCGACGTGCTGCGCGAGGCGATCGCGCATGTCGGTGCACGCGTGCCAGCGGAGGCGGCGTAGAGTTGTCTAGTCGGCCGCGATCCGCGAGCGGCGGGGGCTGCTCTGGAGCTCCGGATAACCTGTCAGCATCAGCGTGTCCGCGCGCACGCCCCAGCTTTCCAGGCGGTCGAGGAAGCTCATGCCGAGCAGATTGGTCTTCATCTGGCCGCGTTGCACGACCAGGGCCGGCACCGACTTCTCGACCAGCTTGCCGACGGCGAGACGGTCTAGCGTGAGCCGTGCCGCCTTGGTGTGGCCGCCCGCGGTCTCCAGGTCGACATCGTATTCGAGCATCTCGAGCGGCAGCCCGATCGCTTTCGCGGTTTCCCAGGTCAGCACCACGGAAGTTGCACCTGTATCGATGACCATCGGCGCAGTGACGCCGTTGATCTTCGCACGCAGCGCAAATTCGCCACCCTGGCCGCGCGGGATATGCACGGCGGGGGCCGGGGCGGCGGTCTGCGCCCGGAAGATGTGGGAAACCTTGTGACTGGCACGCACGATCTGATCGGGATCGCCATAGGCGACGACGGCGCCTGCGGTGCCGGCGAGCATGAGGAGAACGAGCAGGACGCGGATCATTGCGCGCCTCCAGAGGCGTTCGTGCCGATCAGGTACGCTTCGGCAATACTGCGATCGGCGCGAGTCCTGCCTGATTCATGCGCGCCGGCAACAGCGCCATGACCGCCAGCCGTTCCGCGCTGTGCATGGCGTGCCAGCGCGCGATCTCCGGCAAGGTCCGGCCGCAGCCGAAGCAAAGCTTGGTCTTGGGATCGATTATGCAGACGGCGACGCACGGCGTTTCTTTGCTCATGCGGATATTGTGAGGGATCGTCGGGCATTTCTGCAAGCATCTCGTTAAGAGCCCGTGCCTGCGCTCATGATCGGCTTGTGGCGCGGCCGGCGCTTCTCGTCCGGAATGAGCGAACTCTCGGGCTGAAGCGGCGGAGAATCATCCGACAGCGGCGCCAGCGCGCTCATCACGCGCTCCGGAGGGAAGGTGACGATCACCTCGGTGCCGATGCGCAGCTTCGATTTCAGAGTGAACGTGCCGCCATGCAGGTCAATCAGATTCTTGGCGATGGGCAGGCCGAGGCCTGCGCCCTGTTCGGCCGACTTGATCGAGTTGGAGCCCTGGCCGAACGAGGCGAGCACGACCGGGATCTCGTCCTCGGGGATTCCGGAGCCGGAATCCCTCACCGAGAGATATTGTCCGCCCGAAGCGGTCCACCCCGCCTTGAGCCAGATCTCGCCACCCTGCGGCGTAAACTTGATCGAGTTGGAGAGCAGGTTGAGCACGACTTGGCGGATCGCGCGCTCGTCGGCCCAGAGCCGCGGCATGGCCTGCTCGAACACTTCGTGGATCGTGATGCCACGGCTCGAGGCGCGCAGCTTCATCAAATGATGGCAGTCGGCGACGATGCCGACCAACGACACGGCTTCCTCGTTGAGCTCGTAGCGGCCGGCTTCGATCCGCGACAAATCGAGGATCTCGTTGATGAGGTTGAGCAGGTGCACGCCGGAATTATGGATGTCCGCCGAGTACTCCTTGTAGACGGGCACCGCGTGTGCGCCAAAAATCTCACTCTTCATCACCTCGGAGAAGCCGAGGATGGCGTTCAGGGGCGTGCGCAGTTCGTGACTCATCTGCGCAAGGAAGCGCGACTTGGCGACGTTGGCGGATTCGGCGCGGTGGCGCGCTTCGTCTGAGATGGCCTTGGCCTGTTCGAGTTCGCCGATCAGCGCGTCCTTCTCGGCGCGCGCCTCGAGCGTGGCGAAGGTCGAGGAGTGCAGGCGGTGAGCCAGCAGGACGAAATAGCCTTCGGCCGCCAGCGCGAGTGCCGCCAGGACGTAGTTGTCCAGGGAGCCGGTCATCACGAAGCTCAGCGCCATTGCGACAGCGACCGGCGCGGTGGCGGCAAGGGCAGCGATCGGCAGATTGGCGGCCAGCATGCTCGATACTGCGATCACCAGCAGCATCAGGAACATCATCAGCGATTCCGTGACCATGTCGAGCACCGGGTGGATCAAGATCGCCATCCAGCACAGGCCATAGAGCAGGTCGAGCACGACGAAACGCGTTCGCCATGCGCGCGTCGCGGCCGGAGAGGTGGGCTCTGTCAGGAACCGCCGGCAACTGCGGATCATCGCACTGTGGATGCAGAGCATGCCCGCGGTCCAGGCCGCCGCCGGGATCGGCTGCAACCAGAGCCCGAACAGCACGCCGGTGGCGACCACCAGCAGCATCACCACATAGGAAGCCGACAGCCGCGTCTGGGCATATTGACGCAACATCTCGGCGTCGAACGCCGGCCGGGTTCCGCTGGTCGACGTTAACTTGTCGCGGGCCTCGCGTACCCGCTGCGCCGCAGCCCTGCGGCTGCTCGCCGATGGAGCGCTCACCGGCTCGGCCGGAAGCTGCACAACCTCAGGCTTTTCAGCGGGGTTACTCATCAAGCAACACGATTCCTGCCCACGCCGGACGCGGGCCTTCTGCATTGTCTATCTCTGGCAAGAAATCCTTAAGAGGTGCCTTAAGGAGCTAAAGAATTACGTTAACGCCTGATTAAGAAACGCCTTCCGTGATGGGAACCGGCACTGGCGAGGGCGTCACGACGGGCAGATCAATGCAGCAGCGAGTGCTGCGCGATGTAGACCAGTGCACCCGCGAGGTAGCCCACGAGCGCGGGACCCGCGATGCGGCGGGCGTACCAGAAGAACTCGATCTTCTCGAGCCCCATCGCGGCGACGCCTGCGGCCGAGCCGATGATCAGGATCGAGCCGCCGGTGCCGGCACAATAGGCGATGAATTCCCAGATGAAGCTGTCGGGCGGATATTGCGCCAGATTGTACATGCCCATCGTCGCCGCGACGAGCGGCACGTTGTCGATGATGGCGCTCAACAGGCCGAGCAGGATGACGATGATGTCGAGACGGCCGACAGTTGTGTCGAGCCATTTAGCCAGCAGCTCCAGGATGTGGGCGTGCTCCAGGCACGCGACGGCTATGAGAATGCCGACGAAGAACACAATGGAGCTCATGTCGATGCGCGTCAGCGCATGGACGAGGGTGAGGGGGCGACGCGCATCCTCGTCCTTGTGGCGGTGAACGATCTCGCCCACCAGCCAGAGGATGCCCAGCCCGAACAGGATCCCCATGAAGGGGGCGAGGTGCGTCACGGCCTTGAACACAGGAACGGCGACCAGCGTACCGAGGCCGAGATAGAACATCAGATTGCGCTCGAACACCTCGACCTTGAGAGCCTGCGCTTGCCGCTGCGGCGGCGGGACGATGTCCTTCCCCTTGACGGAGTAGCCAATGATGAGCAGCGGGATCAGCAGATCGAGCAGGGACGGCAGGAACACCGCTCTCATGATGCTGACAGGCGTGATCTGCCCTCCAATCCAGAGCATCGTGGTCGTGACGTCGCCGATCACGGTCCAGGCACCGCCCGCATTGGCCGCGATGACGATGAGAGAGGCGAAGAGCAGGCGGTCGTTCTTGTTGCCGATCAGCTTTTGGATCAGTGAGATCATCACGATGGTTGTCGTGAGATTGTCGAGGATCGCGCTCAGGAAGAACGTCACGAAGCCGATGATCCACATCAACGTGATCTGCTTCGTGGTGCGGATCACGGACGTGATGACCTCGAAGCCATTGTGGGCGTCGATCACCTCGACGATCGTCATGGCGCCGATCAGGAAGAAGACGATCTGGGCGGTCGAGGAGACGGATTCGTCGAGCTGGTGGTTGACAAGGGATGCGTCGCCCACGGACAGCGCGTAGATGGTCCAGAGCAGGCCCGCTCCCAGAAGAGCCGAAGCGCTCTTGTTGATGCCGAGCGGGTGTTCGAGCGCGATCGCAGCATATGCAACGATGAAAACGGCGGCTATCACGCTCAGCAAGTCAGTCCCCCCGGAGATTAGTTCTTTCACCCAATGCGCTTGTCAGGCTTTGATGCGGCATGGCGCCGCGTCAAGGCGGGTGACGGCCGCAGCTGCCCGGCCGCGACCGCCTCGCGCTCCTCAGCGTTGCAGGCGCGCGAGCAGGCTCGATGTGTCCCAGCGCTTGCCGCCCATCTTCTCGACTTCGGCGTAAAACTGGTCCACGAGTGCGGTCACCGGCAAAGTGGCGCCGTTGCGGCGGGCTTCCGCCAGCGAGATCGAGAGGTCCTTGCGCATCCATTCCACCGCGAAGCCGAAATCGTACTTGCCCTCGTTCATGGTCTTGTAGCGATTTTCCATCTGCCAGGACTGCGCAGCCCCTTTCGAGATGGTCTCGATCACTGCGGCGACGTCGAGACCACTCTTCTTGGCGAAATGGATACCCTCGGAAAGACCCTGCACCAGGCCGGCGATACAGATCTGGTTGACCATCTTGGTCAGTTGGCCGGAACCGGCGGGCCCGAGCAGTTTGCACATCCGCGCATAGGCCCCCGTGATGATCGGCTCGGCGCCGGCATAGGCGTCCTCCGCGCCGCCGCACATCACCGTCAGCACGCCATTCTCGGCGCCCGCCTGGCCGCCGGAGACCGGTGCATCGATGAACCTGAAACCGGCCTTGGTCGCGGCCGCATCGAGTTCGCGCGCGACTTCCGCCGAGGCGGTGGTGTGGTCGACGAAGGTCGCACCCTTCTTGATGCCGGCAAACGCGCCGTCGGGGCCGATTGTGACCGCGCGCAGATCGTTGTCGTTGCCGACGCAGCACATCACGAAATCCTGGCCTTCAGCGGCGGCCTTGGGCGTCGCTGCGGTCTTGCCGCCGAACTTGTCCGCCCACTCCTTCGCCTTCGCCGCGGTGCGGTTATAGACGGTGACCTCATGGCCCCCTTTTTTCACGAGGTGTCCGGCCATGGGGAAGCCCATGACTCCAAGACCGAGGAAAGCGACTTTTGCCATGTATGGGACCTTGTCCGTAGTTTGGGTTTTACGGTTCTTGCCGGGCGAGCAGGGCGCCTGGTTCCGCCGTGAGGGCGGATTGGGGCGCACCATAAACCCTTGAGGCCAGAGGGCAACGGCTTCGTTTGGCGGTCCCCTGTGCTAGGATGGCCGACCTCAAGGACTTCAAAAAAGGGAGCGAAGGCATGGACATGGGTTTGGGCGGCGTGAGCGTGGGCGTGCTCGATCATTTCAACATCCGAACCCGGAAACTGGCGGAGACGGTCCGCTTCTACGAAGACGTGCTGGGCCTGGAAAATGGTGCCCGGCCGAATTTCGCCTTTCCGGGCGCCTGGATGTACAGCGAGGGCAAGCCGGTGGTGCACCTCGTCGATATTTCTCCGACCGCCGAGCCACAAAAGGCGGATTCCGGCGTTGTCCACCATGTCGCCTTCGTCAGCCGCGGCTTCGACGCCATGAAGCAGCGGCTCGCATCCAAGGGGATGAAGTTCGAGTCCCGCCAGGTGCCCGGCGGCGACCTCTGGCAGATCTTCGTCCACGATCCCAACGGGGTCATGATCGAGCTGAACTACGAGGCGGCCCGGGAGCAGGGAGCCGCGCCCGCGGAGATGGCCGACGATATCGGCAGGCAGTAGCCTTTTGGGCGTTTCCGCTCTAATGGGGCATCTTGAAATCAGGAGATGCGCTTTGAGCGTGACGCAGCAACAGGTTCTCGACAGCCTTGGCCGGATCAAGTCGCCGCGCGGGGTCGCGCTCACCAACGCCAATGTGCTGAGCGCAATCAGCGCCTCCGACGGCAAGGTGTTCTTCTCGATCAATGTCGATGCCGCCGAGGCGCGAGCCTGGGAGTCCATCCGGGCCGAAGCGGAAGCCGCTGTGCGCGCCATTCCCGGCGTCACCACCGTGATGGTGGCGCTGACCGCGGAGCGCAAGCCGGGCTCCGCGCCGCCGCCACCACCGCAGCCGAGCCGCGGCACGCCCGGCGTGCAGCCGGCCCACGCCCATAAGCCGCCGCAGGCCGGCCAATCGCCGATGGCGCGGCAGTCTGAGATCCCGGGCGTTGCCGCCGTGATCGCGGTGGCCTCCGGCAAGGGCGGGGTGGGAAAATCGACCACCGCGCTCAATCTGGCGCTCGGCCTGCGCGACCTCGGCCTCAAGGTCGGGCTGCTCGACGCCGACATCTACGGCCCCTCGGTGCCGCGGCTGACCGGCCTGCGCGACAAGCCGGAGCTGAACGACGAGCGCAAGATGATTCCGCTCCGGCGCTTCGGCCTCGCCATCATGTCGATCGGCTTTTTGGTGGAGGAGGAGACCGCGATGATCTGGCGCGGCCCCATGGTGATGTCGGCGGTGACGCAGATGCTGCGCGACGTCGAATGGGGCAAGCTCGACGTGCTGGTGGTCGACATGCCGCCTGGCACCGGCGACGCCCAGCTCACGCTGGCTCAGAACGTGCCGCTGAAGGGCGCCGTGATCGTCTCGACCCCGCAGGACCTGTCTCTGATCGATGCACGGCGGGGGCTTGCCATGTTCAAGAAGGTCAACGTGCCCGTGCTCGGCATCGTCGAGAACATGAGCTACTTCCAGTGCCCGCATTGCGGCACCAAGTCGGATATATTCGGCCATGGCGGGGCGCGGCACGAGGCGGAGAAGCTCGGAGTACCGTTCCTGGGCGAGATCCCCCTGCACATGGCGATTCGCGCCACCTCGGATGCCGGCAATCCCGTCGTCGACAGCGAGCCGGACGGACCTCATGCGGCGATCTACCGCGCCATTGCAGGCCAGGTCCGGGACCAGCTCAAGGGTGTGATCGCCGCGGCCTGAACCGGTCGCCACGGCAAGCTCCGGGGACATGCGACTTTCGTAGAGTCCCGTCATGCCATTGTCGCGTTCCGCAAGCGGGGCTTCCGTGTTAAACGCCCACGGCAGTCAAGCCCCTTCGGTTCGACGCGGCCTTCACGCGTCGCCGGAATGAGCGGCGGCAAAAGAGAAGTTGAGGGGAAGCGCCCCAGCAAGGAGAGAGATGAAGATGAAGCGTCGTGAATTTCTTAAAGTGTCGGCAGCGGGCGCGGCGGCAACCGCGGTGGCCTCGCCGGCGATCGCGCAATCCTCGCCTGAGGTGAAGTGGCGCCTGACTTCGAGCTTCCCGAAGTCGCTCGACACCATCTATGGCGGCGCCGAGCAGGTGGCAAAGTATGTCGCCGAGATGACCGACAACAAATTCCAGATCCAGGTGTTTGCGGCCGGCGAGCTCGTCCCCGGCCTGCAGGCGCTCGATGCGACCTCCAGCGGCACGGTGGAGATGTGCCATACCGTGTCCTACTACTATGTCGGCAAGGATCCGACCTTCGCGATCTTCGCCTCGGTGCCGTTCGGCCTCAATGCGCGCCAACAGAATTCGTGGCTCTATCAGGGCGGCGGCAACGAACTCGCCAACGAGTTCTTCAAGAAGTCGAACGTGGTCGGCTTCCCCTGCGGCAACACCGGCACCCAAATGGGCGGCTGGTTCCGCAAGGAGATCAAGACGGTTGCCGACCTCTCCGGCCTGAAGATGCGCATCGGCGGCATTGCCGGGCAGGTGCTCCAGAAGGTCGGCGTGGTGCCGCAGCAGCTCGCTGGCGGCGACATCTACCCGGCATTGGAGAAGGGCACCATCGACGCGGCCGAGTGGGTCGGTCCCTACGATGACGAGAAGCTCGGCTTCGCCAAGGTCGCCAAGTACTACTATTATCCGGGTTTCTGGGAAGGTGGTCCGACCGTCCACGCCTTCGCCAACCTGGAAAAGTGGAATGCGCTGCCGAAGAACTATCAGGCGATCCTCACCAACGCGACGGCCAATGCCAACACCTGGATGGCCGCGCGTTACGACATGCAGAACCCATCGGCGCTGAAGCGTCTCGTCGCCGGCGGCACCCAGCTTCGTCCCTTCACCAACGAGGTGCTGGAAGCCTGCCTCAAGGCGACCAACGAGCTTTGGGCGGAAGTCTCGGCCAAGAACCCCGACTTCAAGAAGTCGATCGACGCCATGCAGGCCTATCGCTCCGACGAATATCTGTGGTGGCAGGTCGCCGAATATACCTACGACAGCTTCATGATCCGCTCCCGCACGCGCGGCTGATCTACGGCTTAAGTCGTAAGACGGATCGCCCGGCCTCGCTCGCGAGGCCGGGCTTTTTCTTTGCCGCAGTGCGATCGGGATGGCATTCGGCCCGGCGATGTTCCATGCTGTCCCCAAGCCTCGACAAGAAGGCCCACAATCAGATCCATCAGGGTAGGAAATCATGAAGAGAAGAGACTTCATCAAGGTCACGGGACTTAGTGCGGCCGGTGCCGCCACGCTCGCCGCGCCTGCGATCGCGCAGTCGATGCCGGAAATCAAATGGCGCATGCCGACGAGCTGGCCGAAATCGCTCGACACGCTGTTTGGCGGCGCCGAGATGATGTGCAAGATGGTCGCTGAAGCGACCGACAACAAATTCCAGATCCAGATCTTCGCCGCCGGCGAGATCGTGCCGGGTCTCCAGGTGCTCGATGCCGTGCAGAACGGCACCTGCGAGATCGGCCACACCGCGTCCTACTACTATTTCGGCAAGGATCCGACCTTCACCTTCGGCTCAGCCGTGCCGTTCGGTCCCAACATGCGCATCAACCAGGCCTGGTACATGCAGGGCGGCGGGCGCGACGTCCTCAACGAGTTCTACAAGAACTACAACGTCATCTCGCTGCTCGCGGGCAACACCGGCTGCCAGATGGGCGGCTGGTTCAGGAAAGAGGTCAACACGCCCGACGATCTCAAGGGCATGAAATTCCGCATTGGCGGCTTTGCCGGACGCGTGCTCCAGAAGCTCGGCGTGGTGCCGCAGCAGCTCGCCGGCGGCGACATCTATCCCGCGCTGGAGAAGGGCACCATCGACGGCGCCGAATGGGTCGGCCCCTATGACGACGAGAAGCTCGGCTTCTACAAGATCGCGCCGCATTACTACTATCCCGGCTGGTGGGAAGGCGGACCGATGCTGCTGGCCTTCGTCAATCTCGACAAGTGGAACGCGCTGCCGAAATATTACCAGAGCGTGCTGGAGCAGGCCGGCCACTACGCCAACAACTACATGATGGCGCGCTACGACACCGCCAATCCGCTGGCGCTGAAGAAGCTGCTCGCCGGCGGAGCCAAGCTGCACGCCTTCTCGCCGCCGATCATGGACGCCTGCCATAAGGCCGCCAAGGAGCTGCACGCCGAGGTCGGCGTCACCAACGCCAACTTCAAGAAGGTCCACGATTCCCTCGCCAAGTTCACGAGCGACGGCTACGCCTGGTTCCAGGTCGCCGAGGTCGGCTACGACATCTTCATGGCCCGGCGCTCCCAGAGCTGATCACGCCACGTGTTGCCTGCAACGCCCCGGAGCGGAAGGCTCCGGGGCGTTGTTGTTGCGGCGTTCCGAAGCACGTCCAAAACAAAAACAGCGAAAACAACCCCATGCACAGTAGACGAGGGGTGATAGCGGGATTGCCTGTCGGTGCTGCCAATAGGCTGATATGTCGAGCTAATTAGCGGGATGAGACGATCGGCGGGCAGCTGGCGTCCGCGCCGCGATTTTGGGCGCGAAACTAGCGCTAGGGATGCCGAGCGACGGATTCGTTTTGCTGTTCCGATTCTGTGAATTACGGAGCCCGCTTGACTCGTCGGGCAAAACAGTGGCAAAAAGCGAAAATCGTATAATCCGAAATTTGGGTTCGCGCCGATCTGGGGGGAATGGCCATGAGCTTTGATCCCGATGAAGTTCAAGACGCACTGCGAAAGGCATGGTCGTCATCGACAGCCAGCCAATGGACCGCGGACAATCCGGCGGCCGGGCAATGCAATGTCACTGCGCTGCTCATTCATGAACTGTTCGGCGGCCAGTTGCTGAGGACACCGCTGCCTGCCGCGGACCATTTTTACAACCGGATCGAAGGCGTGAGGTACGACTTCACGGCGAGCCAGTTCGATCGGCCGATCGTTTACCTGGATTTGTTGGCAAGTCGTGCGGAAGCGGAGCTTGGTGCAACAAACGACGAACTAGCGGAACTCAGAACAGCATTTCAGGAACATCATGCCAAGCGAGGCAAGGGTTCAATGCCTTAGCGAACAACGCCTGCCGCGTCCTCTGCGCTGGGCATGAGCCAATCGAGCCCGAGAACGCCGGCTTCGAGGATAAGGCGACAATACCGCGGAGGGTTCTCGGGGGCCCAAGGCAAGCACGAGGCTCCCTCCCGCGAGGCGGAGTTTCACGCCGCTGCAGCCACCGATCTAAGCATCGAGGCTGCAAGCGATCTCAGGCGCGGAGTTCACCGACGCCGGGGATGTTCGGGTTCAAGAGCCGAACGACGGTGCCGGAAGCTCGCGCGGCGCCAGCATGAACCAGGATGAAGGCGTATCCGCCGTCATCAAGCTATCGACCCTGGTATTCACGCCAGCGTTCCACTTCATCCATGGCATCGACTCAAGATGAGGAATCGGTGGGAGCGCGATCTTCCTTTCGAACGCGTCGGCCGGAAGGGGTTTGCCCGGCATACGATCCATTCCCCAAGCCGCCAGCGACGGCAGCAGGAGGATCGCAGCGATCGACGCCGTGAGTATCCGGCGGGCCAGGCGTTGCGCGAGCACTACGCGGGATTTCTCCGCCCGAGCGGAGATAATGATGTGATCGCTGATCATCTCATCCTCCTATCGTTCGAAAAAGACTGATCCAGGCGATCGTGGCGCAGCTGAGGGTGAACATCAACCAGTGCACGGCCGCCGCTCCGTTTCTACGCAGCCTTTGCTGACGATCTCTGCTCATCTGACCGCTCCTCGTACGTCGATGTCTCCTTTCCTGGTCGAGACGTGGGTCCGTTACTTGCTAAGTTAGAAGTCCATCTGCGGCGCGGCTGGGGCTTCCACCTTCTTTGGTTTCTCGGCGACGAGCGCTTCGGTGGTGATCAGAAGGGCGGCGATAGACGCGGCATCCTGCAGGGCTGTGCGAACCACCTTGGCCGGGTCGATCACGCCGGCCCGCACCAGATCCTGGTACTCGCCAGTCGCGGCGTTAAAGCCCCAATTGTAGTCGCCGTTTTCGATCAGCCTGCCGACCACCAGCGAACCGTCCTCGCCAGCATTCTCGACGATCTGGCGGGCTGGCATCTGGATCGCCCGGCGCACGATGTCGACGCCGGCCTTTTGGTCGGCGTTGGCGGTCTTGACGCGTTCAAGCGCCTTGAGCGCCCGCAACAGCGCCACTCCGCCGCCCGGCAGGATGCCTTCTTCCACCGCAGCGCGCGTCGCATGCATCGCGTCGTCGACGCGATCCTTGCGCTCCTTGACCTCGACTTCAGTGGCACCGCCGACCCGGATTACGGCCACGCCGCCCGCGAGCTTGGCAAGCCGCTCCTGCAACTTCTCGCGATCGTAGTCCGAGGTGGTCTCCTCGATCTGCAGCTTGATCTGGGCAACGCGCGCCTCGATGTCCTTCTTGGCGCCGGCGCCATTGACGATGGTCGTGTTCTCCTTGTCAATTACCACCTTCTTGGCCCGGCCGAGCATGTTCAGCGTGACGTTCTCGAGCTTGATGCCGAGATCTTCGGCGATCATCGTGCCGCCGGTGAGGATCGCGATGTCCTCCAGCATTGCCTTGCGGCGATCGCCGAAGCCCGGCGCCTTGACGGCTGCGATCTTGAGCCCGCCGCGCAGCTTGTTCACGACCAGCGTCGCCAGCGCCTCGCCTTCGATGTCTTCGGCGATGATCAGCAGCGGCTTGCCCGACTGCGCCACCGACTCGAGCAGCGGCAGCATCGATTGCAGTGCGGACAGCTTCTTCTCGTGGATCAGGATGTACGGGTCTTCGAGCTCCGCCCGCATCTTTTCGGCATTGGTGACGAAATAGGGCGACACATAGCCGCGATCGAACTGCATGCCCTCTACCACCTCCAACTCCGTGTTGAGGCTCTTTGCCTCCTCCACGGTGATGACGCCTTCGTTGCCGACCTTCTTCATGGCCTCGGCGAGGAAGCGGCCGATCTCAGTGTCGCCATTCGCGGAGATCGTCGCGACCTGGGCGATCTCGTCGTTCGCCGTGACCTTCTTGGCGTGCGATTGGAGGTCCTTGACGATCGCCTCGACTGCGAGGTCGATGCCGCGCTTGAGGTCCATCGGGTTCATACCCGCTGCAACCGACTTGGCGCCTTCCTTGACGATCGATTGCGCCAGCACGGTCGCAGTCGTCGTACCGTCGCCGGCGACGTCGCTGGTCTTCGACGCCACCTCGCGCACCATCTGCGCGCCCATGTTCTCGAACTTGTCTTCGAGCTCGATCTCCTTGGCCACGGTGACACCGTCCTTGGTGATGCGCGGCGCCCCGAACGATTTCTCCAGCACCACGTTGCGGCCTTTCGGTCCGAGCGTCACCTTGACAGCGTTTGCCAGCGTATCGACGCCGCGCAGCATGCGGTCGCGGGCTTCCGTCGAGAATTTGACGTCCTTGGCAGCCATGACGTTCTCTCCTTTGCCGTTCAATGAGTGTCAGCGCTTCACGCGGCCTTCTTCGTCGCGGCGGCCTTCTCGATCACGCCCAGTAGATCGCTTTCCTTCATGATGAGAAGTTCTTTGCCGTCGATCTTCACCTCCGTGCCGGACCATTTGCCGAACAGCACCCGGTCGCCGACCTTCACGTCGAGCGGCACCAACTGGCCCTGTTCGTTGCGGCCACCCGGCCCGGCGGCGATCACCTCGCCCTCCTGCGGCTTTTCCTTCGCCGTGTCCGGAATGATGATGCCGCCGGCGGTCCTCTCCTCGGCATCGATGCGTCGCACCAGCACGCGATCATGCAATGGACGGAAATGCATGCACATCCTCCCCTACAATTCAGCGATGTCATAAGAACCGGGGGCCGCAACCGGCCGTCCGGCAAAATCGACGTAGGCGCGGCAAAGATGAGGTCAAGAGGGGCTACGAAAATTTTTCGACACCGCCGGCGACGACTTGCCGTGCACGGCGGGACGGAGCGGCGCCCTTGCCGGCTTTCCGCAGTGCCGCAGGTCCGCCCCTTCAATTATCCTTTTACGCGGCCGTGGGCGGCGCTCCCGGAGCGGTGTCCGTGGAGGTCGGCCGAACGCGCAGCGAGTGCCGATAGCCGGAGTTGGCGGTAAGGCTGCGAAGCATCCTCTGGTAGATCCTGGTATACTCCGTCGCCATGCGGGCGGACGAGAAACGTCCCTCGAACCGGGCGCGGATGGCTTTGCGGTCGAGTGCCAGCAATCCGGGAATGGCCCGCACCGCCTCATCGACGTCGGACACGATACGGCCGGTCAGTCCGTCGTCGACGATTTCCGGGACCGATCCGCAACGGAAGGCGAGCACCGGCGTGGCGCAGGCCATGGCTTCGATCATGACCAGACCGAAAGGCTCCGGCCAGTCGATCGGGAAGAGCAGCGCTGCCGCATTGCCGAGAAATTCGCTTTTGGCGCTCTCATTGATCTCGCCGATGAACTCGATTCCCGACTCGTTCAGCATCGGCGCGATGACACCGCGAAAATAGGCTTCATCGGCCTTGTCGACCTTGGCAGCTATCTTGAGCGGAAGCCCCGCCGCCCGCGCAACTGCAATAGCGCGGTCGGGACGTTTCTCCGGTGAGATGCGGCCGAGAAACGCGAGATAGCCGCCTTTCGGGCTGAAGCTGGGGGTGTGCAGATCGAGCGGAAGGCCGTGGTACACCGTCGCCACGAAGTTCGCGCCTGAGAGCGGCGCCCGTTGCGCGTTCGAAATCGAAACCAGCGGCATGTCGGAAAATCGGCGGTAGAACGGCATATGGTCCAGCAGATCCTGCCGGCCGTGCAACGTTGTCAGCGTCCGGCCGCGTTCGGACCGGAACAGCGGAAAATGCAGATAGTCGGTGTGGAAGTGCAGGATGTCGAACTCATCCGCGCGCTCGCGCACCTTGTCGAGCATGACCATCTGATGGGGAATAGCATCTTGCACGTCGGGATCGAGGCGCAGCGCACGAGTGGTGCAGGGAACGAGCTCGGCCGAGGTAATGGAGTCCTGACTCGCAAACAGCGTCACTTGGTGACCCTGTCGCACCAGCTCCTCGGTCAGCCACGAAACCACCCGCTCCGTTCCCCCATAAAGCCGGGGCGGGACGCTCTCGAACAGCGGGGCAATCTGCGCAATCTTCATCTTCTTCCCTCCGCGATTAACCGCTGCGCCAGCCCCGATCGGGACGGCGCGCAGATCATCCAAACGGGAGCGCATCGCGCTCCTGACCTTTTGCAGTGCGAGCGGACCCGCTCGCGCGATACGCCGAAAGTGCCGGCAAGCTCCGCCAGGGTCTTCGGCTGTTCGGCCAGGAATCGCGCCCCGACGATATGGCGCTCACCGAGGTCAAGGAGAGCGAGCGCGTCCTCCGGTGCGCTTCTTACCCCGCTACGATCCTCCGCCTCCGACAGCAGCCTCTTCGGGTCGGGCGCCGGATCGATCAGCCAGTCCTCGATTTGCTCGGCCCCGTGCTCCCGCGTCGTGGGCAGGTTGAGCGAAGTATCACCCCGTATCCAGCCGTTCATCTCGACGACCTCGCGCGAGGCTACTTTTTTGTCGGTGATATTCGACCTGCTCCGGAGCAGGTGGCGGGCAGACTCGATCGGACTGACAGGGTGCTCATTTTCCAATTCCTCCTCGGAGCAAAGCGGGTGAGCTCCCCCAGCATGCGCCTGGGCCCAGAAGCGGCGCCCAGGCGCGCCATGCCGGCGGCGCTCACAAAATGTCGTATCTTCCGAATTGTTCCTTCGAGAAATAACAGCCGCGCCGGGCCCGTGTGAGCAGGGAAATGCAGGCGGTGAATCCGACAATGGCCTTAACGGCCTCGATTTACGGAGCTCCCGTGCCGACTCCAAAGGTGTGGGCCGGCCAAGCATGGGGCTGGTGGCGCAAGCGCGAAGGTGGCCATCTGCAGCGGCGGCTGATGCGAATACAACAATCTACCGAAGCCGAGGTCGGGACGGCAAAAATACAATTCGAGGGCGCATGGCGCTCTTGAAAACGATCGGCGCCGTTCTAGCTCTTGGTTGCCACATGTGTGGCGCCGGACGCCCTCAGGGTCCGGTCAAGGCCGTCGGAAAACCGGCGTTGCTCCTATCCATGTTGCTCCAAGGAGGATGTGGTTATGAGAACTTACGAAATGCCCCCGTTCTGGCGCTCGAGCGTCGGCTTCGATCGTCTGTTCGACCTCGTCAATAACGCGACGAATGCGGACGACGATTATCCGCCGTACGACATCGCGCGTATCGGTGAGAACCAGTACCGGATCACGCTGGCACTGGCAGGCTTCAGTCCCGAGGAGATCACCATCACCGCCGAGCAATCGACGCTTACGGTTGAGGGGCGCAAGCCCAGCAAAGGTGATCAAGACTACCTGTACCAGGGAATCTCCCTGCGGCCGTTCCGCCGCGTTTTCAACCTGGCGGACTATGTCCAGGTCAAGGATGCGACGTTCGAAAACGGCATGCTGAAGATCGCTCTGGTTCGGGAAATCCCGGAGGCGATGAAGCCACGTCGTATCGCGATCGAAGTCGCCGGCAACGACAACCAGCAAATCGAAGGAAAGCAGACCGCCTGACGGAGTTCCGTTCGGGCCGTCGAAACCGCCTGCGCGGCGTGGCCGCGCGCGGCCGAATTTTGTCAAGTGAGCATGAAGAAAACACGAAGGAGGAAAGCTATGCCACTACGTGATCTCATTCCCCGGAATAGCGGCTCTCGCGATCTGAGTCCGCACCGCAGCGAAGCCAATCCGTTCCTCGCGCTTCATCGCGAGATGAATCGGCTGTTCGATGATGCGTTCCGCACGTTCGACGTCACTCCGTTTGGCTCCCAAGCGACCGGATGGCCGAACATCGAAGTCAATGAGACGGAGAAGGAAGTCAAGGTCCTCGCCGAGCTTCCCGGTCTCGAGGAGAAGGACGTCAACGTCGAACTGAGGGGCGGTCTGTTGACCATCAGCGGCGAAAAAAGGAGCGAGACCGAAGACAAGGAGCGCCGCTTCAGCGAACGCTACTACGGACGCTTCGAGCGCTCCGTCCCGGTCGACGATGTCGATCAGGACAAGATCGAGGCGTCTTTCAAGAATGGCGTGCTCGCCGTGACGCTGCCGAAGTTACCAACCGCGCAGCAAAAGGTGAAACGGATCGCCATCAACGGCAAGTAACCGCGGGACGGGCGGGAGTTCGCTTTCGCACGTCGCCGGACTGGCCTGTGCAAAGAGAGTGAGGGAAAGGAGCCAATGTAAGGAGTTGCAACATGAACACCATCTGGAAAAAGGACATGATCGCCGATGGGGTCAACCTTGTGATCGGCCTCGGCTTGTTCATCTCGCCGTGGGCCTTCGGGTTCGCCGCTGAAAGTCCCACTAACTGGAATGCTTGGTTGAGCGGCATCTTGATCGCTGCGCTGGCCGTGGCGGCGCTGGCGATGTTCGCCGAATGGCAGGAGTGGATAGCTCTGGCCGCCGGCGTTTGGGTCGCCGTGTCACCCTGGGTGCTGCACTTCTCGGCCAAGGCAACGGTGGCACCGCTCCACGTCATCGCCGGAATCCTCGTCGCCGCTGTTGCGGCTCTCCGAGTCTGGCAACTGCATCAGGGTCATCCACGTGTGACAGCGTGAATGCTCGGTGAGGGGAGGCTGCGGCCAGCCTCCCTTCGCAACTGACCTGCGCGAGTGCGCCATTTTGCTGGCCAAGCTTGTTGCCCGCGAGATGAACGATGATGGTGCTGCAGTGAAAGGGAACACGCCAATAGTTTCTCCGTCGACGTTTGCGCCAAGCGGAGAGATCGTGCTGACCTCGCGCTTGTACACGCTCGATAAGAAGCGTCGCCGGGTCCTTGCAGGCCTTACCCCTGAGGAGACGACCGAATTCGAACTTTTGGATGCTCAGCTTCCGCTGGATGGCAAGCCGGCTTGGCGACATTCCGAGCTACCGCTCTCCCCGAAAGAGCAGCGGTGGCTGGAGCTATTCCGAAGAATGGAGGCCGCGCGGAAGCAGACCGCTGCCTGAAGACGATTGCGCGTGCTGATCATGGAGGGTTGGCCAAAATACACGTCCTTCGCAGGAATAGTCTCTTGGGCAAGGAGCCTGTTCGCCGGCGGCTTGCGCGAGAAAAGCCGTTCACTCAGCACAGTGAACGAGGATGCGCTGCAGCAACCACGTCCGCCGATCGTCGCGCAGAAGGCGCCGCCCGGGGCCTCGGGACACGATGGTCCCCAGGATGATTGTTCTCTTCCAGAAGGATTGAGAAGGCCGCGCAAAGGACCGCTCAATAAACATACCGGCCGCAGGCCCAATTGCGGGATCTGAACTTCGTCGTTGAAGGCCCTCATGTGCTGGCGAGACTTGCCGGCGTTGTCCTGGCGACCTGGACCGGCCGGCTCTGGACTGCCATCGCCGAGATCGAAATGGTCATTCCATCGGGACAGTCGGCATGAACCTTCAACTCGGGATTCGCCATGGCGATGAGTTCGCTTTCGGTTTTCATAGGCCTGCTCAAGAAGTTCATCCTTTGGTCTGAGAGAAAGGACCGGTCATCGAAGCTTACGCGAACCTGACAGAAGGCCGACCCGCCGCCCCGGTGCTTTTTCGCTGGCCGCAGCGCCGCGAATGCTGGAAAAGAACGCAGATGCGGCGCGAGCCGTGCGGTGACACCGGAACATTCGGCGGGAATTTGATGCGCCTTCTGATCGTCGAGGACAATGCCGAGCTGTCGCGGCTCGTGGCCGGCGGGCTGGCGGCTGCCGGGTATGAGAGCGACATCGTCGGCAGCGCAGCCGAGGCGCGCGAGGCTGTGAGCAGCGTCAGCTATGCCGCGATGATCCTCGATCTCGGCCTGCCAGACGGCGACGGCCTGGCGGTGCTGCGCGAGCTGCGCCTCAAGATGGAGCCGCTGCCGGTCCTGGTGTTGACCGCGCGCGGCGGCGTGCAAGACCGCGTCACGGGCCTGCGCAGTGGCGCCGACGACTATCTCACAAAACCATTCGCGATGGAGGAGCTGGTGGCGCGGCTGGAGGCAATCCTGCGCCGGCCGGGCCAGCTGCTCGGCCGCTCGCTGCGTCTTGCCAATCTGGTCTACGACACCGAGAGCCGCCAGATCTTCGTCGACGACCAGCCGCGGATCATCTCCGCGCGCGAGACGTCCGTGTTGGAGATCCTGTTGCGCCGGCAGGGCCGGGTGGTGCCGAAGAAGAACGTCGAAGATCACATCTTCGGGCTCGAAGGCGAGGTCGCCTCCAACGCGGTCGAGGTCTATGTCTCCAGGCTGCGCAAGCAGCTCAGCGAACACGGCGCCAAGGTGGTGATCCACACCATCCGCGGCGTCGGCTATCTCATGGCCGAGGAAAAATAGGTGGCTGCCGAAGGGCACGTCAGATCGCTCACGTTCAAATCGCTGATCTGGCGGATCGTCTTCCTGCACATCGTGGCGGTCGCGATGGTCGCGATCGTCCTGCCGCTGGTGCTGTTCTGGCTGCTCAATTCCGAGATCGACCAGTTGCACCACGACGGCATGCGCGCCCAGGCCGAGGTGCTGGCGGAGCGCATCGTCGCCCAGCCGGACGGTTCGCTGACGTTCAACCTGCCCGACAGTCTGCGCGGGCTCTATTCGGACGCCTACGGCCGCTATCAGTACGACATTCGCGATGGCGAAGGCCGGCTGTTGTTTTCCTCGCATCGGCGGGCCGCAGCGGCGGCTCCTCGGCCACCCGAGACGATTTCCGGCGCCGGCGTCACCCGGGTGATCGACGGCAAGACGCTGCGCATCCAGGTCGCCGAGGATCTCGCGCATCGCGACGTCATCATCGACGACATCGTCTCGAACTTCTTCCGACGGGTCGGGTGGATCACCATCCCGGTCCTTCTGGTCCTGCTCGCAACCGACATCATCATCTTCCGCCGTGCGATCGCGCCGTTGTGGAAGGCATCGGAGGAGGCCAGCAATATCGGCCCGGCGCGCACCGACATCCGCCTGCCGACGAAGCAGATCCCGCGCGAGATCATGCCGCTCGTCACGGCAGTGAACCAGGCGCTCGACCGCCTCGAGGACGGCTTTCGGGTACAGCGGCAGTTCACGGCCGACGCGGCTCACCAACTGCGTACGCCGCTCACGATCCTGCGCGCGCGGATCGAGACGCTTGGTGACGGCGCGGCACGTGAGGCGCTGCATGCCGACATCGAAGCCATGAGCCGCATCGTCGCCCAGCTGCTGGAGATCGCCGAGCTCGACACGCTGGTGCTCGACCCCGGCGAGACCGCTGACTTGCGCGCCGTCTGTGCCGAGGTGGTCGGTTCGATCGCCCCGTTCGCGATCGCGCAGCACAAGGACATCGCCCTGCGGGGCAGCGACGCACCGGTCATGATCCACGGCAATTCGGAGATGCTTCAGCGTGCAATCTTCAACCTCGCCGAAAACGCCATCAAGTTCACGGCGAGGGACACCGCCGTCGAGGTCGAGGTGGGCGAGGACGGCTCAGTGCGGGTGCGCGATCGCGGTCCCGGCATCGCGGAGGCCGAGCGCGAGCTGATCTTCCAGCGCTTCTGGCGCCGTGACCGCCAGCGCAGCGACGGTGCAGGCCTGGGGCTCTCGATCGTGCGCGGCGTCGCGGACGATCACGCCGCGACCGTCGCGGTGGAGAACCTTCCCGGCGGCGGCGCGGAGTTCACGCTACGATTCAGGTTGGCGGGCAAGTGAGCTGACGCTTCGCTCGCCCCTTTAGAGTCCCTTTAGAGGAGGGTAGGAGGGCAGTCGCGCCCTCCTGCGCTACTTTTGCGGCGGACCGAGATCGAGCGGCGGCAAGTCGATCTGCGGCACTTCGATCTTGATCGTGCTGGGGTCGATGTTCGATTGCACGCCCTTGTAGTGCATCACCATCGAGGGGAACGCGATCACCAGACCCACCATGATCATCTGAATCACGACGAATGGCACCGCCCCCCAATAGATCTGGCCCGTGGTGACAGGCTCCATTCGCTTGCCGGTCACGCGATCAGTATATCGATCCTTCGGCGCGACCGATCGCAGATAGAACAGCGCAAAGCCGAACGGCGGATGCATGAACGAGGTCTGCATGTTGACGCCGAGGATGACGCCGAACCAGATCAGGTCGATGCCCAGATGCTCGGCCGCAGGTCCGAGCAGCGGGATCACGATGAAAGCGAGCTCGAAGAAGTCGAGGAAGAAGGCCAGCACGAACACGAACGCGTTGACGAAGATCAGGAAGCCGACCTGGCCGCCGGGCAGGGAGGTGAGCAGGTGCTCGACCCAGACATGCCCGTTGACGCCGTAGAAGGTGAGCGAGAACACGCGGGCGCCGACCAGGATGAACACAACAAAGGCCGACAGCTTGGCGGTCGATTCCGTGGCCTGCCGGATCAGGTCCCAGCTCAGCCGCCGCTTTGCGGCACCGAGGATGAGGGCGCCGGCGGCACCCATCGCGCCGCCTTCGGTCGGCGTCGCGATGCCGATGAAGATCGTACCCAGCACCAGGAAGATTAGGAACAGGGGCGGCACCATGACGAAGGTGGTCTGCTGCGCCATCTTCGAGAGGAAACGGAAGCCGGTGAGCTTGTCGATGACCCAGTTCAGCACGGCGACGGCGAAGGCGAAGATGATACCGTAGAACATGCTCAGCACGACGTAGTCGGCGCCATGCGTGCTCGAATTGCGCATCATGAACCATCCGAACACACAGCTCGCGAGGAACAGCATGCCGAGCGAGACCAGGCCGCGGCTGCCGTCCTCCTCGCGGAAGCCGATGGCCTCCTTCGGCAGGCCCGGCACGGCCTTCGGGAAGATCATGCTGACGAGGAAGGCATAACCGGCGTAGAGAGCGGCGAGCACGAGGCCCGGGATGAAGGCGCCTTCGTACATGTCGCCGACGGACTTGCCGAGCTGGTCGGCCATCACGATCAGGACGAGCGAGGGCGGAATGATCTGGGCGAGCGTGCCTGACGCGGCGATGACGCCGGTCGCTACCCGGCGGTCATAGCCGTAGCGCAGCATGATCGGCAGCGAAATCAGCCCCATCGAAATCACCGAGGCGGCGACCACGCCGGTCGTCGCGGCCAAAAGCGCGCCGACGAATACCACCGCGTAGGCAAGTCCGCCGCGGATGGTGCCGAACAATTGGCCGATGGTGTCGAGCAGGTCCTCGGCCATGCCCGACCGCTCCAGCACCAGGCCCATGAAGGTGAAGAACGGAATGGCGAGCAGCGTGTCGTTGTTCATCACGCCGTAGACCCGCTCCGGCAGGGCCTGGAGGAAGTCGGGGTGGAATTGGCCGAGCTGCACGCCGATAATGGCGTAGAACAGGCCGACGGCGCCGAGCGAGAATGCCGCGGGATAGCCGAGCAGCAGCACGACGACCAGCGACGCGAACATGATAGGCGCCATATTGGCGATGATAAACGCGGTCATGATTCCCCCTAAACCGTCGCCAACGGCTACTTCTTCTCGATCGCTTCGACGAGATGCTCGACTTCCGCCTCGAGCGCCGACACCTGGGATTCATGCGGATCGGGCATCAGTCCGCGCATCACCGCAATCCGCTTGATCAGCTCGGAGATGCCTTGCACGAGCAGGAGAGCGAACCCGATCATGATCAGGGCTTTGGCGGGCCATTGCGGCAGGCCGCCGGCATTGCCGGATTGCTCGTTGATGTGGAAGGAGCGCTGGAAGAACGGCACGCCGGTGATGATCATCACGATGCACAGCGGAATGAGGAAGAACAAGTGACCGATCACGTCGATCACGTTGCGGGCCGTCTTCGGCAATGCGTTGTTCACGATATCGATGCGGATGTGCTCGTTGTCGAGCAGCGTCCATGACGAGCAGAGCAGGAAGACGATGCTGAACAGCACCCATTGCAGCTCGAGCCACGAATTGGAGGACGTATCGAAGGTCTTGCGGATGACGGCGTTGACCGCCGAGATGATGACGGCGAGCACGATCAGCCATGCCAGGCGCTTGCCCGTCCAGCGCGTGAACGCGTCAATCCTGCTGCTCAACTTTAGGAGCGCTTGCAACGATAGGTCCTCCCCCGATTGTGCCCCGGCCGTCTTGACTGCGCCGAGTTGGCGCGTGGCTTGTCTCGCCGCGCAGGCATGAGGCAGCCGCACCAAACCAGCGGGCGTGCCGCCAGTCAATTGGAAGTTTGTTGATAGTTAAGGGGAATAACACCCGCGGCAGGTTAAGGACTACCCGCCGGTGACGCTCATATGCCTGGAGACACTGGGACGGTTGTGGCGACGGTCGATGATGAAATCGTGGCCCTTGGGCTTGAGCCCGATGGCACGATCGATCGCATCCGCAAGCAGCACATCCTCGTTCGATGCACGCAGAGGTTTGCGCAAATCGGAAGCATCCTCGTGGCCGAGGCAGGTGTGCAGCGTTCCGGTGCAGGTGATGCGCACCCGGTTGCAGGATTCGCAGAAATTATGGGTCATTGGTGTGATGAAGCCGAGCTTGCCGCCGGTCTCGGCGACGCTGACATAGCGCGCGGGTCCGCCCGTGCTCTCGGCTAGGTCTGTCAGTGTGAATTGCTGGGCGAGACGCGCGCGCACCAGGGACAGCGGCAGATATTGGTCGATCCGGCCCGAGCCGATCTCGCCCATCGGCATGACCTCGATCAGCGTCAGGCCCATGCCCTTGCCATGGGCCCAGCGCATCAGATCGGGGAGCTCGTCCTCGTTGAGGTTCTTCAGGGCCACCGCGTTGATCTTCACGCTGAGCCCTGCGGCGCGGGCGGCTTCGATGCCTTCCAGAACCTTGTCGATCTCGCCCCAACGGGTGATCTCGCGAAACTTCCGGGGATCGAGCGTGTCGAGCGAGACGTTGATGCGGCGGACGCCGCAATCGGCGAGCTCCCGCGCATGCTTCGCAAGCTGGGTGCCGTTGGTGGTCAGCGTCAGCTCATTCAAGGCGCCGCTGGAAAGATGCCGCGACAACGAGCGCACCAGCATCATCACGTTGCGGCGGACCAAGGGCTCGCCGCCGGTGAGCCGCAGCTTCTTCACGCCCTTGGCGATGAAGGCCGAACAGAGCCGGTCGAGTTCCTCCAGCGTCAGCAGGTCAGCCTTGGGCAGGAACGTCATGTCCTCTGACATGCAATAGAAGCAGCGCAAATCGCAACGGTCGGTCACGGACACGCGCAAATAGCTGATAGTCCGCCCGAACGGATCGGTCATGGGGCTCGACAGCGCGGCGAGGGGGCTCGCTGTGGCGGCGGGACTGGCGGAAGATCCGTTCATACGGGAGGCCTTGTACTTCGGGCAACTCGCGCACCGACGCTTCAGCGGTGCTCTGAAGCAATCTAAGCATCGGAGAGGCAAAGGACAATCGGGTTCGATAGGTCAGCGCCTCCCGCGCTTGGCTCGGGGGGACGCGGCCCGTGCGGCATCCGCCGGGCTGCGGCTGCCGCCGGTTTCGGCTTCTTCGGCCGCTGCGGCTTACGGACCCGGTTTGGGCGGAGTGGCCGGCTGAAGCTCTGCAAACCCCGGATTTGGCGCGGTGATGGAACCGCTATATCGCCCAGCCGGACCTAACGAGTGCCGCTTGGGCAGGCAACCGCGGACTGCGCGTCGATCACATAGGGTTATCGGGAATAACTGAGATTAATCATTGGTTTGCTGGAGCCTTGGCGGTCATCAGGCTGCGCGCTGCGGCGGGCAGGTCGCGCATGTGATGGATCAGCCGGTCCGGCTTCAGTTCGGCGATCGGCACGTCCGTATAGCCGAAGCTGACCCCGATCACGGGCACCCCGGCCCGCCGGGCCACGCCAACGTCGGTTCCGGCATCACCGACCATGATGGAGGCTTTGACCTCCCCGCCGGCGCGCGCCACGGTCTCGCGGAAAATGGTCGGGTCCGGCTTCTGGACGCCGAACGTGTCCGCGCCGCAGATCGCCGCGAAGCGGCGGCTGAGGTCGAGCTGGTCCAAAAGCCGCTTCGACAGCCATTCCAGCTTGTTGGTGCAGACCGCGAGGCGGTGGCCTTGGGCGGCAAAATGGTCGAGCGCGGCCTCGAGTCCCTCGAAGGGGCGGGATTCCACCGCGATATGGTCGGCGTAATAGGCGATGAAATCCGCCGTCATTCGGTCCATGTCGGCGGTGGTGACAGTGCGCCCCTCGGCCTCGAGGCCCCGCTCGATCAGCTTGCGGGCCCCGGCGCCGATCATGTTGCGGGCCGAGGCCATCGGCACCGGCGGCAGCCCTTCGCGGTCGAGGACGTGATTCAGCGCTGTGATCAGGTCGGGCGCCGTATCCACAAGCGTGCCGTCGAGATCGAAGACGATGGTGTGAGGGTAGGTCATGAGCGAAGCGCTACCGGCCCGGTCGTACCGAAGCAAGGGGCGGGACCATAAGATCCGCTTATAGACCCGATCCCAGACCCTGTTCTCCGGGAAAAAACGAGGCTACATAGGCCGCCGCAACCGGCCACACCCGGCGGCACATTCTCGATCCAAGGCGGGCGCAAACGTGAACATGGACCAGTTAAAGCGGCAGGCGGCCGCGCGCGCCCTCGAGGAGGTGCGTGACGGCATGCAGCTCGGGCTCGGCACCGGCTCGACCGCAAAACATTTCGTCGAGCTGCTCGGCGAGCGCGTCGCCGCCGGGCTCAAGGTGATCGGCGTACCGACCTCGGAAGCGACGCGCTCGGACGCCGAGCGTTGCGGCGTGCCGCTGACCACGCTCGACGAGATCGACCATCTCGACATCACCGTCGACGGCGCCGACGAGATCGATCCCGAGCTCAACCTCATCAAGGGCGGCGGCGGGGCGCTGCTGCGGGAGAAGATCGTGGCGGCTGCGTCGGATCGCATGATCGTGATTGCCGACGAGAGCAAATGGGTGCCGACGCTCGGCCGCTTTCCGCTGCCGGTCGAGGTCATCCCGTTCGGGCTTGGGGCAACGCGTCGCGCGATCGAGACGGCGTTTTCCGAATGCGGCGTTTCCGGGCAGATGGCGGTCCGCAAGGCCAAAGACGGCCACGTTTTCGTCACCGATGGCGGCCACTGGATCGTCGATGCCCAGCTCGGACGTATTATGGATCCATCCGGTCTCGCCAAAGCGTTGAGCGCGATTCCGGGCGTGGTCGAACATGGGTTGTTCATCGGCTTGGCCCGCTCGGCCGTTTTGGCGGGCGGCGAGGGAATCCGCGTGATTGAACGGCGCAAGCCGAAAGGAGACTAGGAATGAAGATCGTGTTGAAATTCTTGCCGGCTGCGACCCTGGCCGTGGGACTGGCCCTTTCAGGCGCCCCGGCAATGGCCCAGCAGGCTGCGCCAAAGGCCGCCGCGCCGGCCCAGCCGAAAGCCTCGCCTGCGGCGATTGCGGCGGCCAAGGAGATTTTGCAGATCAAGAACGCGACTGCGATGTACAGCGGCGCCGTGCCCGGCCTCGTCGAGAAGACCAAGATCGCGCTGATCCAGCAGAATCTCAACTACCAGAAGGACCTCAACGAGGTCGCGCCGATCGTCGCCCAGCAGCTCAACGGCCGCCAGAACGAAATCGGCGAAGGCATGGCGCAGATCTATGCCAGCGAGTTCACCGAGCAGGAGCTCAAGGACCTCGTCACCTTCTACAGGTCGCCGCTCGGCAAGAAGCTGATCGAGGCCGAGCCGCGCGCCATCGGCCTCAGCATGGCCTTCATGAATTCCTGGGCCCAGAACTTCTCCGAGACAGTGATGGGAGCCTTCCGCGCCGAGATGCGCAAGCGTGGCAAGGAGATCTGAGCGCACCTATCTGATAGGAGTCCTAAAGCGCGTCATCGCGCTCCAGGTTGTTATTTGAGCAAGATCTTTTCGGAAAACCGCTCCACACTTTTCCGGAACATGCTCTGAAAGAGGTCGGAGTGGACAATGGCTGAATTCGACGTCGACCTCTTTGTCATCGGTGGCGGCTCGGGCGGCGTGCGGGCCGCCCGCATCGCGGCTGGTTACGGCGCCCGAGTGATGATCGCCGAAGAGTACCGCATGGGCGGCACCTGCGTGATCCGCGGCTGCGTGCCGAAGAAGCTGTTCGTGATCGGCTCGCATTTTCGTCACGAGCTCGAGGACGCCGCCGGCTTCGGCTGGACAGTCCCGCCAGCCACCTTCGACTGGCCGACGCTGATCGCCAACAAGGACAAGGAGATTGCGCGGCTCGAGGCGGCCTACACGGCCAATGTCGAGAAGTCGGGTGCGCAGATCGTCAAGAGCCGGGCGGTGATCGAGGATGAGCACACTGTCCGCCTGCTCGAGAACGACCGCAAGATCACGGCGAAGTACATCCTGATCGCCACCGGCGGGGCGCCAAACCATGGCGCGACGATACCCGGCATCGAGCACGTGATCTCCTCCAACGAGGCGTTCCATCTGAAAAAGTTGCCGAAGCGGATCGTGATTCAGGGCGGCGGCTACATCGCGCTGGAATTCGCCGGGATCTTCGCCGGCTTCGGCTCGGACGTCACGGTGATCTATCGCGGCGACAACATCCTTCGCGGTTTTGACGAGGATGTTCGGACCCACGTTCGCGCCGAGATGGAGAAGCAGGGCATCACCATCCTCACCGGCTGCACCGTGGCCAAGGTCGATCGGCACGGCGAGGAGTTCACCACGCATCTGTCGAACGGGTCGAGCCTCGCCTCCGATCAGGTCATGTTCGCGATCGGCCGCCATCCTGCGGTGGCCAATCTCGGTCTTGAGAACGCCGGCGTCGCCATCAATCCGAACAATGGCGGCATAGCGGTGGATGGTTTCTCGAAGAGCTCGGTCAACAGCATCTATGCGATCGGCGACGTTACCCACCGCTTCAACCTGACGCCGGTAGCGATCCGCGAGGGCCACGCCTTTGCCGACACCGTGTTCGGCAAGCGCGAGGTCAGGGTCGATCATGCCAATATCCCGACCGCCGTGTTCTCGCAGCCAGAGGTCGGCACCGTCGGCCTCACCGAGACGGAGGCACGGGCGCAGTACAGCCACGTCGACATCTACAAGACGACGTTCCGCCCCATCAAGGCGACGATGTCGGGCCGCGACACCCGCGTGCTGATGAAGCTCGTCGTCGACGGGGCGACCGAGCGCGTGCTGGGCTGCCACATCGTCGGCGATGCCGCCGCCGAGATCATCCAGGCGGTCGCGATCGCTGTGAAGATGAAGGCGACCAAGGCCGATTTCGATGCGACGATCGCGCTGCACCCGACCGCGGCCGAAGAGCTCGTTACCATGCGCACGCCGACCGCACGCCACGTGCGCCAGGCGGCGGAGTAGCCTTTCGACTGTGAGGTCTCGGCCTGTGAGGCCTTGACGGTCTGTTCACGTTTTGTTCTTATGCTGCGACCGTCAGGGAGGCAGCGATGGACAACCGTGTCAACGAAATCCGCAGAACCATTCGAGCGCTGCGGGTCAGCATGCTCGAGGCCGAGTCCATCATGCGTGAGCAGGTCGATCGGGACGAGGACTGCAGCTTCATCGCGCAGGAAATCCTCAAGATGCGTTCGGTCATGAGCCTGCTCGTCAAGGAGCGTGCAACGCTCGGCGATGACGAGCCGATCCTCGTCAACTGCCTCTATCTCCGGCGGCGCCGGCAGCCGCGAAAATCATCGGCTGATCGCCTCCCGGAGCCGGCAATATTCCGCCGCAACGCGTGGCGGCGAGGATCTGACCGGAACGGGGCGACCGCTCATTCGAGCGACTGACGGGCAGCCCGCTCAGGCTTGCCGGACGGGCTGTCCGCCCACTTCGCCATGTCCATCGTTCGCATGTCGATGCCTTCGCACCAGAGGCAGCTGAATTCCGCGCGGCCCTTGGCCGAAAGCATCGGGACAAGTCCATGGCCGCAGCCGGAGCAAGACGTGATGCGTTTCATGAGGTTCCTCCACGATGCCCGAATTCAGGACGACATTTCGTTGCCGAAGCTTGCGCGGGCGTTATGACGGAGCAGGAACGCTGCCAATCGGAGCGCTCGTACCTGAGATGGTCGAGGCTGCGATCCAGCGCGAGACTGCCCCGATGTCCTCGGCATGTTCGCGATAGGCGCGAAGCTGGAATTCTGCGGAGCTGCCGCGCGCAACGATGGTCCGACAGTGCTCGACCTCCGCGGCGCAGTTCAGTGCCGCTGCGTCCCCGGCGATGTCGTCGATCACGCGGGAGAGCAGCTCCGAGATCGTAACGGGCCCGTCCTTGGAGGCGAAGATGCAATCGGTGCCGTAGCGCTGGGCGCGCCATTTGTTTTCGACCGCAATCGCGCGTTCGACCGCGGTGACCTCCTTCGACAGGTGGGGCCGCAGGTAGAGGTGCCGCGTCAGGCAGCGATAGAGCGAGGCGATTGCGACGGCGTCGTCGATGAAGGTGCAGGTGTCGGGCGCGCGCAGCTCGAGGGTCGGGTGCCGCATCGCGGGTCGCATCGCCCACCAGATGTGGCTCTCGTCGGGAATCACGCCAGAGCGCTGCAACGCGCCGACATAGTCGTCGAAGTCCTGCTTGCTTTCGAACAGTTCGGGCAGGCCGGTGCGCGGCAGCTCGGAGTAGGCGGCGAGCCGGTAGCCCTTTAGTCCAGTCTTGTGCGAATTCCAGAATGGCGACGAGGCGGAGAGCGCGATGAACAGCGGCAGATGCGGCAGCATCGCCCGCATCACCGCCATGCGCTTCTCGGGATCTGGCAGCTGGACGTGCACATGCATGCCGCACATCATGTTGCGGTGGCCGATGCTGCGCAAATCCTCGATCATCTCCTCGTAGCGTGGCTTCGGACTTGGCTGCGACATGCGCCAGACCGCGGTCGGATGCGTGCCGCAGGCCATGATCACGAAGCCGTATTGCGCGGCGACGTTTGCGACCTCGCGGCGCAGGAAGCGGAGCTCTTCGCGCGCGTCATTGACCTCGACGTGAATGTTGGTCGCGACCTCGAGTTGGGATTGCAGCATTTCCCGCATCGCCTGGCCGCCGGTCGACCAATTCGCCGATTCGAACAGCTCGTTGGGAGTCTCGATCGCGACCTCCAGGCTGCGACGATCGGCGAGGAAATATTCCTCCTCGATGCCGAACGAATATTCCGCCGCCTTGCCGCCTCCGCCGGCGGAGCGAATGACGAAGTGCTGCCTGTCGTCGGACGGATCGAGCCGCAGCAGTTTCAAAACGTCTGAAGCAAATGTCATCATCCCACCCGGCCGAGGTATTACCTGCCGGCAACAATCCTTCTGGACGGGACGGGTTCCGCCTCGCACTCACCCGTAATTGCAAGAGTGAACGGAACAATCTTCACGCTTTCGGACGCGCGCGCGATCAGCGTGTGATTCGGCGGCACTTCGGCCCAATCCTCATCCTTGTCGAACGGCTCCGACACGACGACGACCTGGCCGCCGGCCTCGCGGAAATACAGCGTGTTCGCGGCGTCGTTGACCGCAACCCGGAACGCGTAGAGATCGTGGCCGTTGGCGATCGCGCTGGTGAAGCGCAGCCGTTCGCGCAGGTGGCCTTCGTTGACGAGACTGACGAGAGCTTGCAGCACGCGGTGAGTTGCGCCGAGCGGATCGCTATCCAGACCCGCGCCCATCATGGCGAGGAATACGGCTTCCGAGTCGGTCGTGCCCAGCCGCGATGGGTAATATGCATCGGGAATCAATGCCTCGACCTTGCGCCGCAGCCGATTCCAGCTCCCGACGAATCCATTGTGTATGAACATCCATTGGCCGCAGGCGAAGGGATGGCAATTCTGCCGCGTCACGGCCGTGCCGGTGGCCGCGCGCACATGCGCGAAGAACAAATGCGAGCGCAGATGGCGGCAGAGATAGCGCAGGTTCTCGTCCGACCAGGCCGGGCGCGTCTCGCGATAAAGACCTGGCTCCGGATGCTCGCCGTACCAGCCGAGGCCAAAGCCGTCACCGTTCGAGCCCGCCGTCGACTGAAGTGAGCGGATGCTCTGCGCGACCAGCGAATGCTCGGGCTCGGTGACGTAGGGCTCGAAGGACGTGGTCTCGCCCCGGTATGCGATCCAGCGGCACATGAGGGATCCTCTCGGGGATATGTCTTGAGCTGCACCAACAGCTCTGACTCCCTCATGGTTCCCGGTGATGTCGGGAGCGCGACGAAGGCCGGCTTCGTTGCTAGGATGCGAGAAAATCGATGGAGATCGAGATGAATGATCGAGCCAAGCTAGCCGCGCTCAAGCGCCATTGGGATGCTTCGGACGCGAGCGATTTCGAGGCGGAGCATGACATTTACTGCGAGGATGCCGTGCTCGACTATCCGCAGTCCGGCGAGCGCATCCGCGGTCGTAGGAACATTCAGGAGAGTCGATTCGCGCAGCCGAACAGGAAGCGATTCACGGTCCGGCGGATTGCCGGTGGAGGCGATTTCTGGGTGAGCGAATTCGTCCTGAGCTATGATGGGGTGCCATCCTACGTCGTGAGTATCATGGAATTCCGCGAAGGCCTGGTGGCGCACGAAACGCAGTATTTTGGTGACAGGTTCGAGCCGTCGCCCTCGCGTGCGCATCTCGTCGAGCGGGTAGGATGAAGAGCACTTCGCCAGGTGCATCCATTCATGCTGGCTCGCTATGCAACGAGCGCCAACCCGACACCGTCGCCCTGAGGTGTGTGACCGCGTAGCGCATTGCATCACTTGGCGAGCCACGAAAGATCGACTCCAGCCCGCTTCCATGGCCATATGGAACCCAATGCGGCGGCTGGTCGCAGCCGTATCGCCTTGATTCCGACAGCCCCGTCTTTATGTCTGAGAGGAACAAGAATCCGGGCCCCTCTGGCGAGGACGCCGACCATGTCGGCAAACCTCGTGATGTCGGATGACCTGTCCCGCGCGAATGCGATGGATCGGCCGATCGTCGGGCCTTCTTCGGTTCTCTCCGACCAGTCGTTCCATCGCAGCTCCGTGCGGCCATTTCGCAAGCTTAGGGAGCAACGATGTCTGACGCCAAGCATTCAAATCCGATCGAGATCGCCGATCCGTCCAGCCTGAACGAGCAGGCTGCGGCGGCGCTGGTCATTGCCGGCGCGCTCGTCGCCGTGGCCGACCGGCGCGTTTCGCCGGTCGAGCGCGACGAGGTGATTCGCTTCATTCGCGATCGCGGATTGGCACCTCATATCGAGGATGAAAGGCTATTTGCGATGTTCGACACACTCGCGGAGCGACTCGAGGAGCCGGATTTTGCAAACGTCGTGATCGATACGCTGCGGCCGGTCTCGGACATGCCGCTGTCGTCGCATCTGATGGAGTTGTCGGAGCGGGTCGCCGCTGCCGACGAGGACGTGCATCCGCATGAGGTGCAGGCGATCAAACTGTTGCGCCTGCTGACGCTGGCCCTGCCGCGTGCAAAGCAGGTCGCATCGGGTGCTGCGCGCGCTCAACAGCCCGTGGCGGCAGAGGAGTGAGCATGAGCGCAGCTTCGGACGAGCCTACGAATGGGGCCACGGGCCCCGCCAGCCAGTTGGCCGGCGGCGACCCGCGCCTCGACAAGCTCGTCCATCGCTTGCCGCCGCGCATGGGCGACGCCGTCACCTATCTGCTCAAGCCGTCCAGCCGCTGGATCAGGATTCCCTCGGGCCTGCTGCTCATTGTCGGCGGCGTGCTCTCCTTTCTGCCGGTGCTCGGCGTCTGGATGCTGCCGCTCGGTCTTGCATTGCTGGCGGAAGACGTGCCGCTGCTGCGCTCCTCGCGCGCCAAGGTCCTGGATTGGGTTGAACGCAAGAAACCGCACTGGCTCGATCCGTCTGTACCGAAAAACGATCGATCATGACAGAATTCATCACCGCCGATGCTCTGACCGCGCTGTTTCAGGTCATCCTGATCGACCTCGTGCTGGCCGGAGACAACGCCGTCGTCATCGGTCTTGCCGCGGCGGGACTGCCGGCCGAACAGCGCCGGCGCGCCATCGTCGTCGGCATTGTCGCCGCCACGGCGCTCCGCATCGTCTTCGCCGGCGTTGCGACCCAGCTCCTGCAGGTGATCGGCCTCCTGCTCGCCGGCGGCGTGCTGTTGCTGTGGGTCTGCTGGAAGATGTGGCGCGAGCTGCGCGAGCAGTCCGCGCATTCGCGCCAGCTCGCGTTCGAGCATGGCGGCGGCGCCGGAGCACCTGCGCCGCATAAGACCTTCGGCCAGGCGGCCTTGCAGATCGTCGCCGCCGACGTCTCGATGTCGCTCGACAACGTGCTCGCGGTTGCGGGCGCCGCGCGCGAGCACCCCTACATCCTTGCCTTCGGCCTATTATTGTCGGTGGCGATGATGGGCGTTGCCGCCGACCTGCTCGGCCGCGTGCTGCAGAAGCAGCGCTGGATCGCCTATGTCGGTCTCGCCATCATCGTTTACGTCGCCTTCGAGATGATCTATCGGGGCTCGCTCGAGCTCGCGCCTGTCATCGCGAGTCTGTGAGGCGCGTTCCCATTTGCAATCCGGAGTGATCAATGACGTCTGAACCGAAAGCAGCTTCGGCGCATGCCGCGGAGGGGCCGCAGATCGGCCCGTTTGCGCAGCTCATCTTTGGTTCGCGCTGGTTGCAAGTGCCGCTCTATGTCGGCCTGATCATCGCGCAGGGCGTTTATGTGCTGCTGTTCCTCAAAGAGCTCTGGCACCTGGTCCTGCACTCGTTCGACGCCAGCGAGCAACAGATCATGCTGGTCGTGCTCGGGCTGATCGACGTCGTGATGATCTCGAATCTGCTGGTGATGGTGATCGTCGGCGGCTACGAGACCTTCGTCTCCCGCCTGAACCTGACTGGGCATCCCGACGAGCCGGAATGGCTCAGTCACGTCAATGCCAGCGTGCTCAAGATCAAGCTGGCGATGGCGATCATCGGCATCTCCTCGATTTCTCTGCTCAGGACCTTCATCGAGGCGGGCAATCTCGGCACGACGCGCAGCAATTTCACCGAAAGCGGCGTGATGTGGCAGGTGCTGATCCACCTGACTTTCATCATCTCGGCGATCGGCATCGCCTGGGTCGATCGCCTCAGCGAGAGCGGCCATCGCAAGGAGGCAAGCCACGGCTGAGGAATCCGGCCGTCCGATACCTCCCGAGCGGCCAAGCTTGGGCCCGCCTGGTCGCTTGCCCGGGCGGGCTCCCTTTTCCGGATCGATAAAATTGCCTGCAATCCGCACAGCAGCGGCAAACCCTGCGAACAAGAAGCGCGCGGCTTTAAACCTCGACTTTGGAACCAGCGTGCATCCTCCCCGGCAAAAGGGCAGGGCATCCGCATGTCTATTCTCAGGGAGATCGTCGCCGCAGCGGCAGGAGTGTACGCGCTCCTGCTTCTCTGCGACGCATTGTTCGGGGTCGGCGAGGCACGCTTCGACGACGCCTATTTCCGCACCAGTTTCTACGCGCCGCGGCCGAAGGAATTTCGCTTTTCTAGCGATACGCCGCCGGCGGTGCGTGTTAGCGACGCATTTGCGCAATTCGCGCCGGGCGAAGCCAGGCTGAACAGGCGTTACTCGTCTCTGACGACGATCATTCGCTGACGTCATTCCCCCTGGGTCTGGGTCCAGTCCGCGACGCCGCCCCACACCTTATCGCGGTGATCGGGGCGGTGGCGCCGACGTCGAATGGCTTGACCGTCAACACCTCCGGTTTGATCGCCGACCGTTTCCTAGCAATTGCGAATTCGACTTTGCCCGCAAGGGTTTGCAATGCGGAATGGATTTACAACTGGCGGGACGAGACCAGCCTGTGTATAAGGCGGCCCTCGCAACCCACAGATCAGGTTGCGCTTTTTGCTTCACGGAGAGATTGCGATGTCCGAGCGGTGGACGCCCGAGTCCTGGCGCAGCAAGCCGGTGCTACAGGTGCCCGACTATCCTGACGCCAAGGCCTTGGCCGACGTCGAGGCGCAGCTTGCGACCTTTCCGCCGCTGGTATTTGCCGGCGAAGCGCGCAATCTGAAGAAGGCGTTGGCACGGGTTGCGGCCGGCGAGGCCTTCCTGCTCCAGGGCGGCGACTGCGCTGAGAGCTTTGCCGAGCACGGCGCCAACAACATCCGCGACTTTTTCCGCGTGCTGCTCCAGATGGCGGTGGTGCTGACTTACGCCGGCGCCGTCCCCGTGGTGAAGGTCGGCCGCATCGCCGGCCAGTTCGCCAAGCCGCGGTCGTCGCCGACGGAAAAGGTGAACGGCGTCGAGCTCCCGAGCTATCGCGGCGACATCGTCAACGACATCGCCTTCACCAAGGAAGCGCGCGTGCCGGACCCGCAGCGCCAGCTGATGGCCTACCGCCAGTCGGCCGCGACGCTGAACCTGCTCCGCGCCTTCGCCACCGGCGGATTCGCCAATCTCGGCAGCGTGCATCAATGGATGCTCGGCTTCCTCAAGGATAGCCCGCAGTCCCGCCGCTACAAGGAATTGGCCGACCGCATCTCGGACGCGCTCAACTTTATGCGCGCCTGCGGCCTCGATCTCGAAAGCCATCCCGAGCTGCGCGCCACGGATTTCTACACCAGCCACGAGGCGCTGCTGCTCGGCTACGAGCAGGCCCTGACCCGCGTCGATTCCACCACCGGCGACTGGTACGCGACCTCGGGCCACATGATCTGGATTGGTGACCGCACCCGCCAGCTCGATCACGGGCATATCGAGTATTTCCGCGGCATCAAGAACCCGATCGGGCTCAAATGCGGCCCGTCACTCAAGCCCGACGAACTGCTGAAGCTGATCGACGTGCTCAACCCCGACAACGAGCCGGGCCGGCTGACGCTGATCGGCCGCTTCGGCTCCGACAAGATCGGCGAGCATCTGCCCAACATGATCCGCGCCGTGCAACGCGAGGGCAGGGTGGTGGTCTGGTCCTGCGATCCCATGCACGGCAACACCATCACCTCGACGTCGGGCTACAAGACCCGCCCGTTCGACCGCATCCTATCCGAGGTGAAGTCGTTCTTTGCGGTCCACGCCGCGGAAGGCACCCATGCCGGCGGCGTGCACCTGGAGATGACGGGCCAGGACGTCACCGAATGCCTCGGCGGCGCCCGCGCCATCACCGACGAGGATCTCAACGACCGCTACCACACGGTCTGCGATCCACGTCTCAATGCTGAGCAATCCATCGACATGGCTTTCCTGATTGCCGAGCTGCTGAAGCAGGAACGCGCCGGCAAAGCCAGGCCGATGCCCGCCGCAGCGGGGCTCTAGAACCTTGCTGCGAATTTGGAAGGCGACGATCAATTCCCGGAACGGTCTGGCCTTTGCGTTCCGCTCGGAGCAGGCCGTCCGCGAGGAGATCTTTGTGCTCCTCCTGTCGCTGCCGCTGGCCTGGTTCATCGGCGCGACCGCGATGCGCGCGGTCGAGCTGGTCTGTGCAGTCGCCTTCGTGCTGGTCGTCGAGCTGCTCAACACCGCAATCGAAAAACTCGCCGACCGCCTGACCATGGACCACGACAAGCAGATCGGCCGGGTCAAGGACATGGGCTCGGCCGCCGTCGGCGTTGCGCTGCTGATGGCCGGCGCGTTCTGGATCTTTGCGCTCATCGAGCGATTGGGTTTCGTCTAGCGACGATCGAACAAGGGCGGTCCATGACCGAACGTCTCAACGCATTCGCGGTCACGCTCGCCCAGCTCAATCCGACCGTGGGCGACATCGAGGGCAATGCTGCGAAGGCACGCTCGGCGCGCGCGCGAGCCGCCGCCGACGGTGCCGACCTCGTGCTGTTTCCGGAATTGTTCATCGCCGGCTATCCTCCGGAGGACCTGGTGCAGAAGCCGGCGTTCCAGGCCGCCTGCCGCGCCGCGATCGAAAGCCTCGCGCGCGAGACCGCGGACGGTGGTCCGGCGATGCTGGTCGGCACGCCCTGGGTCGAGGAGGGCAGGCTTTACAATGCCTGTGCGCTGCTCGATGGCGGCCGTGTCTCCGGCTTACGCTTCAAGTGCAATCTGCCGAACTACGGCGTGTTCGATGAGAAGCGACTGTTTGCGCGGGGACCCGCAGCAGGACCCGTGACCGTGCGTGGCGTGCGCATCGGGGTGCCGATCTGCGAGGACATCTGGCTGGAAGAGTCCGAGGACTACGAAAACCTGGTCGAGACGCTGGCGGAGACTGGCGCCGAGATCATCCTGGTGCCGAACGGCTCGCCTTACGCCCGCGACAAGAATGACGTTCGCCTGTCGGTCGCCGTGGCGCGCGTCACCGAAAGCGGCCTGCCGCTGGTCTATCTGAATCAGATCTGCGGGCAGGACGAGCTCGTGTTCGACGGAGCGTCCTTCGCGCTCAATGGCGACCTCTCGCTTGCGGCGCAATTACCGGCGTTCGAGGAGAGCATGGTCACGCTGCGCTTCACCAGGAATGGTGACGACTGGCGCTGCACCGGGCCGATCGCCGAGCAGCCCGAGGGCGACAAGGCCGATTATGCCGCCTGCGTGCTGGGCCTCCGCGATTACGTCGCCAAGAACGGCTTTCCGGGCGTGCTGCTCGGCATTTCCGGCGGCATCGATTCCGCGCTGTGTGCGGCGATCGCGGTCGATGCGCTCGGCGCCGATCAGGTGCATGGCGTGATGCTGCCTTATCGCTACACGGCACCACACTCGATTGCGGATGCCGGCGAGCTCGCGGGCCATCTCGGCATCCGCTACGAGGTTTTGCCGATCGCCGAAGCGGTGAACGGGTTCGAGACCATCCTGTCCGGCCTCTTCAAGAATCTGCCGCCAGATATCACCGAGGAAAATCTTCAGGCCCGCACCCGCGGCACGCTCTTGATGGCGATCTCCAACAAAACCGGCTTGATGGTGGTGACGACAGGCAACAAGTCGGAAATGTCGGTCGGCTACGCCACGCTCTATGGCGACATGAACGGCGGCTTCAATCCGATCAAGGACATCTATAAGACGCAGGTGTTTCGGCTGGCGACACTGCGCAATTCCTGGAAGCCGGAGGGCGCGCTCGGACCGGCCGGGGAGGTCATTCCGCCGGATATCATCACGCGCCCGCCGACCGCGGAATTGCGCGAGAACCAGCGTGATGAGGACTCGCTGCCGCCCTACGATGTGCTCGATGCCGTCCTGGAACGTCTGGTCGAACGCGAGGAGCCACTTGATCACATCATCGCAGCCGGCTTTGACCGCGAGACGGTCACCCGCATCGACCATCTTCTCAACGTCGCCGAATACAAGCGCCGCCAGGCCGCGCCCGGCGTGAAGGTGACGGCCCGGTATTTCGGCCGCGATCGCCGTTATCCCATCACGAACAGATTCCGCGACAAGGGCGAGCCGTTGCCGGCGGCAGATGAGGCGCTGGTGACGCGCGGCAGCAAGGCGTCTATCGACGCGTTCGAGGGGTAGGAACCTAGCTCGGCCGGATGGACGAACGCTCTCCCCACATAACACGCTGTTATCATCCGCGAAGGCGGATGCATGACAGTTGAGTTTGTGACTACTTCTGCTGCTGCGGCAGGAAGGTCGGGCCGACTGAACGGATCGGCTTGTTCTCGGAGTTAGCGGTGGTGGGGGTATCTGCCGGCGGCGTCGTGGCCGGCGTATTGGCCGTCGTCGGCGCCGAAGCTGCGCCCTTCTTGGCATTCGCGGGCGTGCCCTTGTTGAGCCGCTGCTGCTGCATCTTCCTGGCGCTCTCTTCGGTGACGATGATGTCGCCCTGCTGCTCGACTGCGGCCTTGTCGTCCGCCGATTTCAACGCGTCCGCCCAGGTCTGGCCTGCGGCCTTGCAGGAGCAGGATGGGTTGAACTCGCTGCGGAACTTGAACGCTGTCGGCAGCGCCGTGTAGGGCTGGCCGCCGATCGAGACCGCCGAGTTCATGTCTTCGCCGGGATTGCGATGGGTGTAGAGCACGGCTTCCGCGGCCGGGCACAGCGCCTTGCAGGTTTTCTCGTCGTCGGGAAAGCGCGCCGGCACGGTCGCAAACGAGATCGGGAAATAGGCGCCGTCGCAAGTGCGCACGCACACGGTGCGAAAGGTGCCGGATTGCGGGCCGAGATCGGCGGGCGGAACGGCTTGCGGATTGCCCGCGTTATTGCCGCCAAACAGATTGCTGAGGAAGTTGCCGCCGCCTTGCGACTGCGCCGCGTTGGCATATTGCGGGCCGCAATTGTTCTGCGCCAGCGCCGCCAGCACCGAGCGGCGCTGATTGTCGCGCTCGGGGCTGAAGCCTCCCGGGCCACCGCCGCGCAGGCGCTCGAGATTGCCAGTGATCTGATCCAGATTGGCGCGCATCTGCTGGATCTGGGTGTTGACCGGGCCGCATTGCGCGGATTGGCCGCTGAACAGGGAGAAGAAGCCGGAGGAATCGCAGCCCATGCGCTTGGCCTGCATGGTGACGCGATCGAGCTCGGCCTGCTGGCGGGTCTGGGAATCCTGGTAGCGGCGGATCTGCTCTTCGCGCGCGGGGTCACCACCGCCGCCGCGGTCGAGTGCGGCGAGCTGGCCTTCCAGCCGCACGCACATCGGATTAGAGCCGAGCCCGTTCTGGCCGGGCTGAGGCGGCGGTCCCGGAGGGCCGACCTGCGCGAAAGCGCCGGTGGCGAGCACGACCGTGCTCAAGAGCACGGTGCAGACAAGGAGGAAGCGGGCACGGGGCAGGGACAACAATTCAGGCATATCCGCCATTCTAGCGAGGTCACGGCCCAATGTGACTTGGGAAACCGAAGTGACTTGAGGGCCGAAGCGCGCCCTCCCATAGCCGCTTCCTGCGGCATCGTCACGTCGTTTCAGGGGCCAAAGATTGGGCCTAAGGCCCGCCAGTTCCGAGCGAATTCAGCGCTGGCAGGTGATTGCGACATATTCGTCGCAACGGCCATGGGAGCAGTTTGCGCCGGATTTGGGACGGAGCCGGTAATTTCGTCGGGATCGACCCGGCGATAGGCCGAGGCCTGGGCAAAATCCCGTGACTGGCAATAGGTGCGCGCGATCCCATAGCCGTCCGCCTGGTTGACAATGATGAAGACGCGCGTCTCGGCGTAAGCGCTGGCTGCCGTAAGGGTGGCGGCGCACAAAATCAGCGCGAGCAAGGATCGCATGAAAATACCCGTGAGAAAAATGGAACCGCCAGTTCCAGAATGGGCTCAAGTGGTTAAGGATCATGAACCAGCAGGGCGAGGCGCGCGCTTTGCGGAGATAAAGCGGCGTTTTCGCGGCTCTCTTGACGCGGAGCCGCCTCATAGCCCATATGTGGCCGCATGAACGGTCTCCTCGCCATTTGCGCCATTTGCCGCGAGATTACGAGCTAGCGATTCGCTGGCTGGAGCCGTCTTTTCTCAAAAACATTGAGAGCCTTGGACGCCCGGCCAACAGCCGACGGGTATCCATATGGAATTGCGCCTCTACGATACGCTGAGCCGGGAAAAGCGGACCTTTGTACCGCTCGATGCGAACAACGTGCGCATGTATGTCTGCGGACCGACCGTCTATGACTTCGCCCATATCGGCAATGCGCGACCCGTGATCGTGTTCGACGTGCTGTTTCGGCTGCTGCGCCATCTCTATGGCGAGGCGCATGTCAAATATGTCCGCAACATCACCGACGTCGACGACAAGATCAACGACCGCGCCGCGCGGGATTTTCCCGGCCTGCCGCTGAACGAGGCGATCCGCAAGGTCACTGAGGAGACGGGCCGGCAGTTTCATGCCGACGTCGATGCGCTGGGCGCGCTTCGACCGAGCGTCGAGCCGCGCGCGACCGAGCATATCGGCGAGATGCGCGAGATCATCGAAAAGCTCGTCGCCGGCGGCTTTGCCTATGTCGCTGAGGATCATGTGCTGTTCTCGCCGCAGGCAATGAACGCGGCCAATGCCGGCCTGCCGCGCTACGGCGCGCTGTCCAATCGCTCGCTGGACGAGATGGTCGCCGGCGCCCGCGTCGATGTCGCGCCCTACAAGAAGGGCAACACCGACTTCGTGCTGTGGAAGCCGTCAAAGCCGGGCGAGCCGTCATGGCCATCGCCGGCGGGCATCGCCGCGCAGGGACGCCCGGGCTGGCACATCGAGTGCTCGGCAATGGCCTGGAAGCATCTCGGCGAGCATTTCGACATCCATGGCGGCGGTATCGATCTCGTGTTCCCGCATCACGAGAACGAGGTCGCGCAGACCTGCTGCGCCTTCCACCAGCAGCGCATGGCGAACTACTGGATGCATAACGGCTTCCTGCAGGTCGAGAGTGAGAAGATGTCGAAGAGTCTCGGCAACTTCATCACCATCCATGAGCTGCTGGCGGATTGGCCGGGTGAGGTGCTGCGTCTGAACATGCTGAAGACGCATTACCGCTCGCCGATCGACTGGACCATGAAGTCGCTGGAGGAGAGCGCCAAGACGCTCGACGACTGGTATCGCGTTGCGGCCGACGTCGAACCCGGCAGGCCGGCAGCATCCGTGGTCGAGCCGCTGCTGGACGACCTCAACACGTCCCTTGCGATCGCGGCGCTGCACGGCTTGCGCGGCAGCGACGTGAACGGCTTGGCGGGATCGTTGCGGCTGCTCGGTTTTCTCTCCGAGAGCGCTGCGCAATGGGAAGGCCGCAAGCAACAGGCGAGCGGCATCGATGCGAAGGAAGTCGAACGCCTCATCGCGGAACGGACGGCCGCCCGTCGCCGTAAGGACTTTGGGGAGTCCGATCGTATTCGAAATGAGCTTGCCGCGATGGGAATCGAACTCGTGGATCACAAAGACGGCACGACTACCTGGAAGCTTAAGCGATGAAGCGGCCCGACACGCCTTTTCCGCGGCACTGGCTCTACTACATCGCGCTGAAGATCGCACTGCTCGGCGCGGCCGTGGCGATCGTGCTGAAACTCTATGGGATGTGGTGAGGACGATGGGACAGACTTTGCCAAAGCCCGCACTTAGGCCCTTCCTGCCTGATGATGTGCCGGTGCTCGCCGCGATCTTCACCGCCAGCATCGAGGAGCTGACCGGCGACGATTATAGCGAGGCGCAGCAGCAGGCCTGGATGGAGACGGCGGAAAGCGAAGAGTTCGGCAAGGGGCTCGCCGCCGACCTGACCCTGGTCGCGACGCTGGAAGGCTCGCCCATCGGTTTCGCCTCGCTGCGCGGCAACGATCATATCCGCATGCTCTATGTGCATCCCGGAGTGAGCGGGCAGGGCGTTGCGACCATGCTGGTCGATGCGCTGGAGAAGCTTGCCGGCGGTCGCGGTGCGACGAGCCTCTCGGTCGATGCCAGCGACACCGCACAGGGCTTCTTCGCCAAGCGCGGCTACACCGCCCAGCAGCGCAACAGCGTCGCCATCAATGACGAGTGGCTCGCCAACACCACCATGAAGAAGACGCTCGGAGCGCCGCAATGAGCAAGGAGCGTCTCTATCTGTTCGACACCACGCTGCGCGACGGCGCGCAGACCAACGGCGTCGATTTCACGCTGGCCGACAAGCAAGTCATCGCGGCGATGCTCGATGATCTCGGCATCGATTATGTCGAGGGCGGCTATCCCGGCGCCAATCCGCTCGATAGCGAATTCTTTGCGACCAAGCCCAAGCTTAATCATGCGCGCTTTACCGCCTTCGGCATGACGCGGCGGGCCGGGCGCTCGATCTCCAACGACCCTGGTGTGGCCGGGCTGCTGGAAGCAAAGGCCGACGCGATCTGCTTCGTGGCGAAGTCATCGGCCTATCAGGTGCGCGTTGCGCTGGAGACGACGAAGGAGGAAAACCTCGCCTCGATTCGCGACAGCGTCGCGGCCGCGAATGCCGCCGGCCGCGAGGTGATGCTCGACTGCGAGCACTTCTTCGACGGCTACAAGGAAGACGCGGCGTTCGCGCTCGCCTGCGCCAAGGCCGCCTATGAGGCCGGCGCGCGCTGGGTGGTGCTGTGCGACACCAATGGCGGAACCATGCCTGACGAGGTCGAGGACATCGTCACCGAAGTGACGAAGCACATCCCCGGCGATCACGTCGGCATCCATGCCCATAACGACACCGAGCAGGCGGTGGCCAACTCGCTCGCTGCGGTGCGCGCCGGCGCACGGCAGATCCAGGGCACGCTGAATGGCCTTGGCGAGCGCTGCGGCAACGCCAATCTCTGCTCGCTAATCCCGACGCTGAGGTTGAAGAAGGGCTTTGCCGACGCCTTCGAGATCGGCGTCACAGCCGAGAAGCTGGCAACGCTGGTCAAGGTCTCGCGCACGCTCGACGACATGCTCAATCGCGTGCCGAACCGGCATGCGGCCTATGTCGGCGAGAGCGCCTTCGTCACCAAGACCGGCATTCACGCCTCCGCCGTGCTGAAGGATCCACAGACTTACGAGCACGTCCTGCCGGAATTGGTCGGCAACCACCGCAAGGTGCTGGTCTCCGACCAGGCCGGACGCTCCAACGTCATTGCCGAGCTCGACCGCGCCGGCATTCCTTACGAGAAGAGCGATCCGAAGCTGACGCGCCTGGTCGAGGAATTGAAGGCGCGCGAGGCGGCGGGCTACGCCTACGAATCCGCAAACGCCTCGTTCGAGCTCCTGGCGCGCCGGACGCTCGGGAAGGTGCCGCACTATTTCGAAGTCGAGCAGTTCGACGTCAATGTCGAGCAGCGCTACAATTCGCATGGCGAGCGCGTCACCGTCGCTTTGGCTGTGGTCAAGGTCGACGTCGCCGGCGAGCGCCTGATTTCAGCCGCCGAGGGTAACGGTCCCGTCAACGCCCTCGACGTCGCCTTGCGAAAGGATCTCGGCAAGTACCAGACCTACATCGAGGGCTTGAAACTGATCGACTATCGCGTGCGTATCCTGAACGGCGGCACCGGTGCGGTCACGCGCGTCCTGATCGAAAGCGAGGACGAGAACGGCGATAGCTGGACTACGGTCGGCGTGTCTCCGAACATCATTGACGCTTCGTTCCAGGCGCTGATGGATTCGGTGATCTACAAGCTGGTGAAGTCGGGGGCGCCGGCGTAGCTATCAGGGAGTCATTCCGGGGCGGTCCGCAGGGCCGAACTAAGGTGCGCAATTGCGCACCTGAGAATCTCGAGATTCCGGGTTCACGCTTCGCGTGCCCGGAATGATAGCGGAGAGGGGGAGCGACCAATGATTGACCACATTTCCGTCGGCGTCAGCGATCTCGATCGCGCCGCAAAATTCTACGAGGCCGCGCTATCCGCGCTCGGCCTCACGCGCCTCGTGACGCGGCCGCGGACGGTCGGCTTCGGCAAGGCCTATCCGGAGTTCTGGATCAACTTGCGCGAGGGCATGCCGCACGTCCCGCCGGAGAGCGGCGTGCACATCTGCCTGCGGGCGAAGACGACTGATGAGGTCGATGCGTTTCACGCCGCCGCGCTGTCCGCCGGCGGTGCCTCCGATGGCGCGCCGGGCTTTCGCCCCCACGATCGCGTGCGCTATTATGCGGCGTTCGTGAGCGATCCCGACGGCAATCGCATCGAGGCGGTGACGTTTCCGAGCGCGTAATCCTTACAGCCGGCGTGCCACTTCCGGAGCCATCTGCTTTTCCGCCTCGGCGACCTGGGCGGCGGCTGCCTTCAGCTTCGGTAGAATATCCTCGACGCGATCGGCTTTGAGGATGTCGATCGACAGGCCGGCGCGGATGAACTCGGTCTGGCGCATATGCGACAAGAGCGAGAACAGCGGCTCCCAGAAATTGTCGATGTTGGCGAGCAGCACCGGCTTGGCGTGACGACCGAGCTGCTTCCAGGTCATCTGCTCGACCAGCTCCTCCAGCGTGCCGACGCCGCCCGGCAGCGCCACGAAGGCATCGGAGCGTTCGAACATCAGCCGCTTGCGCTCATGCATGTCGGGGGTGACGATCATCTCCTGCACTCGCGTCAGCGCGTTCTCGCGCAGCCGCAGGAAGTCGGGGATGATGCCGGTGACGGTGCCGCCGTGATCCAGCACGGAGGTCGCGACCGCGCCCATCAGGCCAAGCGAGCCGCCGCCATAGACCAGGCGGATGTTGTTCTCGGCGAGCGCCTTGCCGAATGCCTTGGCACCTTCGGTAAAGTTGGGATTGGTTCCGGGGCCGGAGCCGCAATAGACACAGACGGTTTTGATTGTGCTCATTGGTGCCATGATGCATTGCAGCGAAGAGGCGTCAAGTCCAATCGGTGATTCGGGACTCCCGCAAATCTACCGGCAAATAGCGACAAACAATCGAAGATTCGCCATCTGGCGGGGTGCGCTGGCATCGGGAAGGCTCTATATGACGGGCGAAAATCGAAAATCGTAACGCCGCCCGCATCCGGCGGGCTTTCAGGCTTTTTGATGGACCAACCTCAATCGTTCGACGGAGCCGACGTTCCTGATCCTCCCGCGGGGGAACGGCTGGAGCGGGCCACGCTGATGGGCACGCTGGCGCATCTGTGGCCCTATATCTGGCCGGGCGACCGCTTCGACCTGAAGATGCGGGTGGTCTGGTCGCTGGTGCTGCTGCTCGCCGCGAAGCTGATCACGCTTGCGGTGCCGTTCAGCTTCAAATGGGCGACGGACGCGCTGACCGGCGCCAACACGGCGCCGGTGCAGGCGGACAATTGGCAGCTCTGGGTGATCGCCCCGCCGCTACTGCTGACCGCGAGCTACGGCGCGATGCGCATCCTGATGGCCGTGCTGACGCAATGGCGCGACGGCATCTTCGCCCGCGTCGCCATGCATGCGGTGCGCAAGCTTGCGACCATCACCTTCATTCACATGCACGAGTTGTCGCTGCGCTTCCATCTCGAGCGCAAGACCGGCGGCCTGACGCGGGTGCTCGAGCGCGGCCGCGAGGGCATCGAGGTCATCGTGCGCATGGTGATCCTGCAGCTGATCCCGACCATCGTCGAGGTCTCGCTGCTGATGGCCGTGCTGCTCTGGCAGTTCGATTGGCGATACGTGGTCGCCACTCTGATCACGGTCGCGCTCTACATGTATTACACCTACATCGCGACCGAGTGGCGGATCGGCATCCGCCGCAAGATGAATGATTCCGACACCGAGGCGAACACCAAGGCAATCGACTCGCTGCTCAACTACGAGACCGTCAAATATTTCAGCGCGGAGGCGCGCGAGGCCCAGCGCTATGACAGGTCGGTGGCGCGTTACGAGGAGGCGAGCGTCCGCACGTATACTTCACTCGCGGTGCTCAATACCGGCCAGGCCGTGATCTTCACGCTCGGCCTGACCGCGACCATGCTGATGTGTGCGATCGGCGTGCGCAACGGCACCAACACGGTCGGCGATTTCGTGCTGGTCAACGCCATGATGATCCAGCTCTACCAGCCCCTGAACTTCATGGGCATGGTCTATCGTGAGATCAAGCAGGCGATCATCGACATTGAGAAGATGTTTGGTGTGCTGGGCCGCGAGGCCGAGATCAAGGACGCGCCCGATGCGCAGCCGCTGGTCGTCTCTGCCGGCACGGTGCGCTTCGACGACGTGCGCTTTGCCTATGAGCCGACGCGGCCGATCCTGAAGGGCATCAGCTTCGAGGTGCCGGCCGGCAAGACGGTCGCGATCGTCGGCCCCTCGGGTGCGGGCAAATCGACGATCTCGCGGCTGCTATTCCGTCTCTATGACGTCTCCGGCGGAAAGATCCTGATCGACGGCCAGGATCTCCGCGACGTCACGCAGGCTTCGCTGCGCGCGTCCATCGGCATGGTGCCGCAGGACACCGTGCTGTTCAACGACACCATCCGCTACAACATCCGCTACGGCCGCTGGGACGCCAGCGATGTCGAGGTCGAGGAGGCGGCGCGGCTGGCACAGATCGACCATTTCATCCGCTTGGCGCCGATGGGCTACGAGACCCAGGTCGGCGAGCGTGGCCTGAAGCTCTCCGGCGGCGAGAAACAGCGCGTCGCGATCGCGCGCACAGTGTTGAAGGCGCCGCCTATCCTGGTGCTCGACGAGGCTACCTCGGCGCTCGACACCCACACCGAGCACGAGATCCAGGGCGCGCTTGACCGCGTGGCCAAGAACCGCACTTCGCTGGTGATCGCGCACCGGCTCTCGACTATCGTCGGCGCCGACGAGATCATCGTGCTGGATCAGGGCCGTATCGCCGAGCGCGGCACCCACGCAAAGCTGCTCGCACAGGGCGGCCTCTATGCCAGCATGTGGAACAGGCAGCGCGAGGCCGAGGCGGCGCGGGAGAAACTGGCCAAGATGGCCGACAGTAGCGAGGCGCCCAACCGGGAGCCGCCGCCGGTCAATGATTCCCTGACGGCGCCTGCGGCGGCGGAGTGACCTTGTCTCGGGTGCCAACTCTGGCCTAAACAACTCCACCGCGCGGGACGGCCCCGTGCGCCGTCAACCCTTCAGCGGCAGAGAGCGATGTCCATTCTCGATTCGATCCAGCGTCAGATCCCGCCGATCCACAAGGAGGGCTATCCCTTCATCGGCGGTTTCGCGCTGGCAAGCCTGATCCTATTCTGGCTGTGGTCCCCTCTGGGGTGGATCGGCACGATCCTGACCGTGTGGTGCGCGCTGTTCTTCCGCGATCCCGTCAGGGTCACTCCGGTGCGCGAGGGGCTCGTGGTGTCGCCGGCTGACGGCCGCGTCTCGATGATCACCATGGCGCTCCCCCCGGCCGAGCTCGGGCTCGGCGACCGGCCGTTGCCGCGCATCTCGGTGTTCATGAGCGTGTTCAACTGCCACGTGAACCGCAGCCCGATCGCGGGCAGGGTGGACCGTATCGCCTACCGGCCCGGCCTGTTCATCAATGCCGAGCTCGACAAGGCGAGCGAGGACAATGAGCGCAACTCGCTGGTGATCACGACGCCCACGGCGCGGATCGGCGTGATCCAGATTGCCGGCCTCGTGGCCAAGCGCATCGTCTGCTTTGTCAAGGAAGGGCAGGCGATTGGCGCCGGTGAGCGCTTCGGTCTTATCCGCTTCGGCTCGCGGCTCGACGTCTATCTGCCGGTCGGTACCAAAGCGCTGGTATCGGAAGGGCAGACCGCGATCGCCGGCGAGACGATTTTGGCCGATCTTGCCGGGGACGACCCCAGCCGCACCTATCGCACCAATTAACCAATAAGTCGTTCCAGGGAACGTTCCGCCGCAATGGCGGAGGGGAGCGCGGCTTGCTATATCTCGCTTTGAGGTGAGGACGAGCCATGACGCCCTACGATTTCAAAGATCCTGACGCGCGCCGGCGGCGGTTCCGTCCGATTCCGGTGCGGATGCTGGTGCCCAACGTCATCACGCTGCTGGCGATCTGCGCCGGCCTGACCTCGATCCGGCTGTCGATTGAGGGGCGGATGTCGCTCGCGGTCTATGCCATCGTGTTCGCGGCCGCGCTCGACGGCATCGACGGCCGCATCGCGCGCATGATCAAAGGCCAGTCCAAATTCGGCGCCGAGCTCGACAGCCTCGCCGATTTCGTCAATTTCGGCGTTGCGCCCGGCCTGATGTTGTATTTCTGGCAATTGCACGAGCTCGGCAATGCCGGCTGGATTGCCGCGATGGTGTTCGCGATCTCGGGCGGCCTGCGCCTGGCGCGCTTCAACGCCACCATGGACGATCCGAACAAGCCGGCGTTTGCGGCCAACTTCTTCACCGGCGTGCCGGCGCCGGCCGGCGCGATCACCGTGCTGCTGCCGATCTATGTCGCGTTCCTCGATTTCGGACGCTGGCCCGCGGCGGTAACGGCAGCCTACACGCTCTTGATCGCCTTCCTGATGGTGTCGCGCCTGCCGGTGTTCTCCGGCAAGACCAAGCGCATGCGCGTGCCGCCCGAGCTGGTGCTGCCGGCGTTCGTCGCCGTCATCGTCTTCATCGCGCTGTTGATCGCCTATCCCTGGCACGTGCTGTCGATCGGCACGGTGCTCTATCTGCTCTGTCTGCCGCTCGGCTACAAATCCTACCGCGATCAGGCGCGGGCGATGGAAACCACCGCGCCGGCGGGAGGTGAGGTCGCGTCACCGCCTTCGGCGCCGACGCTGGCGAATTTGTCCGAGCCGCCGCACGACGACGACGACCGGCCCGGACGGCTGCACTAAGCGGCACACGCGGATATCTGCCATGAGTCCCGCTGAGTTGGGTTGATGCCTGATCTCGGCTATATCGCCCTGCGGCACCGCGCCAACAGCGGCCGCCAATCTGGGAGAGAACGCCGTGACCAATTCCGCGACCGGGCCGCTGCCCGCTTCCGTCCTCGAAGCGCTGGGCCGCTATGATACGCCGACGATCTGCAATGCCATGGAGATCGTGGCGCCCGAGCGCCGGCTGATCGGCTACACCACCAAGCAGCTTGTTTGTCCGTTCCCCGATCTGCCGCCGATCGTCGGTTATGCCCGCACGGTCACTATCCGCTCGGTGCTGAAATCCTCGCTTCCTGCTGAGGAGCAGTCCAAGCGTCGCATCGACTATTACGAATATGTCGGCACCGGCCACGGTCCGCGCATCTCGGTGATCCAGGACATCGACGGCCCCGACGTTGGCTACGGCGCGTTCTGGGGCGAGGTGCAGAGCAACGTGCACAAGGCGCTGGGCTGTCTCGGCGTCATCACCGACGGCTCGATCCGCGACATCCCGCAATGGGCTCCGGGCTTCCAGGCCTTGGCAGGCTCGATCGGGCCGTCGCATGCCTGGGTGCATGCCGAGAGCTTCGGCGGCGAGGTGCGTGTCGCCGGCATGACCGTCAAGTCGGACGACCTGATCCATGCCGACCAGCACGGCGCCATCGTGATCCCGATCGACGTCGCGGCAAAGTTGCCCGAGGCAGCCGAGCTCTGCGGCCGCCGCGAGACCCCGATCCTCGAGATCGCTCGCAGTCCCGACTTCTCGCTGGAGAAGCTGAAGGCGGCGCTGAAGCGCTCGGCGGAGATTCACTAGACGCGCGACGGAGCGGCCTACGGTCGCGGCGCCGACCGTGGGCCGCCTTGTTCCGTCAGAAACAGGGCGGCCTGATCCGGCTCGCCGAACACCGCGGCGGCGCATCCGATCAGGGTGAAGCCGCCCGCAAGATCCCACAGGGTGATGTCCTCCGCATTGTCCGGGAGATGAATCAACCGCGCCGCGATCATGGCGAAGCCGGCCTCGACAAAAAGCAGGGCGCTGAACGCCGGCAGCACCAGCTCCGGCTCGAGCAGATGCAGCGCCAGTACCGCCGGCAGCCCAGTGAGAAGACTGAACAACGTCAACATGGCAAATCGGCTCCTGCGATGGAGCATGCCGCATAGCTACAGAGTACCGCATGATGGCGCGTCACGGATGTGACGCAGGGCCGCAGTTGGAGGACGCGCAATGAGGATGAAGGGCAAGACGGTTCTGATCACCGGCTCGACCGACGGCGTCGGCCGCTACGTTGCAGGCCGGCTGGCCAAAGAAGGTACGAGGGTCCTGATCCATGGCCGCGACGCGGCGCGTGCGAAGACCTTGAGCGACGAGATCGTGAAGGCCGGCGGTATCGCGCCGACTTTCTACCAAGCCGACCTGTCATCGATGTCGGGCACGCGTGCGCTCGCGGAGGCCGTGAAACGTGACCACCAGCGCCTCGATGTCCTCGTCAGCAATGCCGGCATCGGCTCGCAGAATGACGGCCCGCAGCGGCAGGTCAGTGCCGAGGGGCACGAGCTGCGATTTGCCGTGAACTATCTCGCCGGTTTCCTGCTCGTCCATCTGTTGCTGCCATTGCTGAAGGCGGCCGCGCCGTCGCGCATCGTCAACGTCGCCTCGCTCGGCCAGCACCCGATCGAGTTCGACGACGTCATGATCACCAGGGGCTACAGCGGTTCGCGCGCCTATGCGCAGAGCAAGCTCGCTCAGATCATGTTCACGATCGATCTGGCGCAGGAATTAAAGAGCACCGGCATCACCGTGAACGCGCTGCATCCCGCGACCTACATGAACACCACGATGGTGCGCGCCGGCGGGATCACTCCGATGTCGACGGTCGAGCAAGGCGGTGCAGCCATCCTGCACCTTGTCGCGGCCGACGACGTCGCTGATAGAAGCGGATTGTTCTTCAACGGTATGAACGAGGCACGCGCAAATCCGCAGGCCTACGACGCCGACGCGCGCAAGCGCCTGCGTGCGCTCAGCCTGGAGCTGACGGGGTTATCGTCCTAGCGACCGTTATGGTTAGCGAAGTGTTGAGATTCCCGCCGCCCACCGGCAATCGCTGCGCCTGCGGCGCGCCGTACCTCGCTGTCCAGACTTAACCTTTACGCGGCTTTAAGGGCGGCGCTCTAGGGTTCCGATGCGGTTCGGGGTTGGGCCGCGCCAGCGGCCAGGACGGCCGTTGTCGTGTACGCATTGGAGTCTCCCATGGATATCATGACGAGCGTCGGGCTCATTGCGGGCACCATCGTCATCGTTGCGATGATCTTCATGGGCGGCGATCTCCACATGTTCATCTCCGAACATGCGATGATCATCATTTTCGGCGGCTCGATCTCCGCCACCATGATCCGCTTTCCCCTCAGCGCGCTCCTGCATGGGCTTCCGCTCGGGGCCAAGTTCGCTTTCACCATGAGCCGCCTGTCGGCCCACGACCTCGTTGACGAGCTCGCCCGCATCGCCGAGATCGCCCGCAAGCAGGGCCCGGTCGGCCTGGAAAAGGTCGAGACCGACGAACCCTTCCTCGCTAAGGGCATCCGCTACGTTGCCGACGGTTACGACCTCGACTTCATCCGCGACAATCTCGAGCGCGACCGTGACAACTTCCTGATGCACCTCGATGAGGGCAGCAAGATCTACCGTGCGATCGGCGATTGCGCCCCGGCCTTCGGCATGATCGGCACACTGATCGGCATGGTGCAGATGTTCGCCAACATGACCGACCCTTCCAAGCTCGGCCCGTTCATGGCGACCGCGTTGCTCGCGACCCTCTACGGCGCGCTCGTCGCGAACCTGTTCTGTCTGCCGATCGCCGACAAACTTCACGGCAAGCTGCTGGATGAGGAGACTAATCGCACCCTGATCATCGACGGCATCCTGATGATCCGCGACTCCAAGAGCCCGACCTTGGTGCGTGAAATGCTGCTGGCCTATCTGCCGGAGAAGCACCGTCAGGCCGACGGCGAGCCGGTGCCGGCCTGATCGCGCGCGCCGGGATCTAGACCATGGCCAAGAAGAAACGCGGCGATGCGCACGGCGGCGGTCACGGCTGGTTCGTGACCTTCGCCGACCTGATGGGCCTGATGATGAGCTTCTTTGTGATGCTCGTCGCGTTCTCGACCCAGGACGCCAACAAGTTGAAGATCGTGGCCGGATCCATGCGCGACGCCTTCGGCGTGCAGAGCGAAGCGCGCTATGCCGGCATCGTCGAATCCGACGGTCTGCCGACGCGGCCGCGGCTGAAGAACGTCGACCACATCCAGCCCGAGGACGCCTCCAACACGCCGACGCCTGACCAGGATGATCGCGACCGTACCTCGGGGGCGAAGATCAAGGTCGACCGCAATTTCGCGCTCGCCGCGGCCTCGCTGCGCCAGGCGTTGCAGGACATGCCGGAACTGACGGAAATGTCCAAGCACATCATGTTTGAAGAGACCAAGCAGGGCCTCAACCTCGAGATCGTCGACCAGGATGGCCGCTCGATGTTCGCCGACGGCTCCAAGGTGCCTTACGACCGCACCCGCCGCTTGGTCGAGAAGCTCGCGATCCCGCTCAAGGCGACGCCGCTCCGCGTCTCCATCGCCGGCCACACCGCGGCGGGATTTGTGCCGGTCCGCAGCGACTACGGCGCCTTCGACCTGTCGGCCGACCGCGCCAATGCCGTGCGCCAGATCCTCGAACGCGAAGGATTGCCGCCGTCGCACATCTTCGCTGTCTCGGGCAAGGCGGACACCCAGCCGCTGTTTCCGGACGATCCCTCGCTCGCGGCCAATCGGCGGGTGACCATCACCCTGATGCGCGAAGATCCGCCACTGCCGCCGAATCTGAAGCCGTAGAGGACTTGCGCTACCATCTTACCTGAGGCATCTCGTCGCGCTGGGGCGAGCGTGACCGCGCCGTCACAGCATCGGGCTCAGCGCCTGCTATGGTGGTGAGCCGGTTGACAGGCCCGCCGGAAGCGTCAAAAGGCGCCGGATCAAATTCAGGGACGAAGCGTTCTCCACCCTCATGACGGCGAGCATCACATCGACCGAGACCCAGGAAGGGCCGGTCACATCAGGTTTTTGGGCCCTTACGCTCGGGAGCATCGGCGTCGTCTTCGGCGATATTGGCACCTCGCCGCTCTACGCCTTCCACGAGGCGGTCAGAGGCGCGGCCCATGGCGAGCCGGTCTCGCGGGTTATCGTGCTCGGCGTGCTCTCGCTGATCCTATGGGCGCTTCTGATAGTCGTCACCGCCAAATACGTCCTGCTGCTGCTGCGCGCCGACAATAACGGGGAGGGCGGCACGCTCTCCCTGATGGCACTCGGCCAGCGTGCGCTCGGGCGGCGGAGCTGGTTCCTGCTCGCGCTGGGCGTAGTCGGCGCCTCCATGTTCATCGGCGATTCCATGATCACGCCGGCGATCTCGGTGCTCTCGGCGGTCGAGGGTCTCAAGCTCGCGACCCCTGCGTTCGAGCACTACGTCGTGCCGCTCACGGTGCTCATTCTCGCACTGCTGTTCGCCGTGCAGAGCAAGGGCACCGCGCTGGTCGCCTCGGCCTTCGGGCCGGTAATGGTGGTCTGGTTCACCGTCATCGCGGTGATGGGAGCTGTCCACATCGCCGACGACCCCTCGGTGCTGGCGGCGATTAATCCCTATTACGCGGTGCAGTTCGTGCTGTCGCACGGCACGATCGGCCTTGTCACACTCGGCGCCGTGTTCCTGGCTGTGACCGGGGGCGAGGCGCTCTATGCCGACCTCGGCCATTTCGGGCGCAAGCCGATCCAGTCGGCCTGGATGTTCTTCGTGCTGCCCGCGCTCTTGATCAACTATTTCGGGCAGGGCGCGCTGGTGCTGTCCGATCCCAGCGCGATCGAGCATTCCTTCTATCGCATGGTGCCTGAAAATCTAGTGCTGCCGCTGGTCGGGCTTGCGACTGTCGCAACGGTGATCGCGAGTCAGGCGGTGATTACGGGCGCCTATTCGCTGGTCTATCAGGCGGTGCAACTCGGCCTGCTTCCTCGCTTCGAGGTGCGCTACACCTCGGAGACCCATGCTGGCCAGATCTATCTGCCGCGCGTGAACCGGCTGCTGCTGATCGGTGTGATGCTGCTGGTGCTGCTGTTCCACACCCCCAGCAATCTGGCTTCGGCCTATGGCATCGCAGTCTCCACCACCATGGTCGCCGACGGTATCATGGGCTTCATCGTGATCTGGAAATTGTGGAACTGGCGCGCCGCCACGGCTGCGGCCGTGATCATGCCCTTCGTCGTCGTCGACCTAAGCTTCTTCAGCGCCAATCTGCTCAAGCTGCTCGAAGGCGCCTGGGTGCCGCTGCTGTTCGGCGTCGCCATGGCGGGGACGATTTGGACCTGGCGAAAAGGCTCGGGGATCCTGATCCAGAAGACGCGCCGGATCGAGGTGCCGCTGGACGACCTGATCCGGAGCCTGGAGAAGCGGCCGCCGCACATCGTCAAGGGCACGGCCGTATTTCTGACCAGCGATCCGTCGTTCGTGCCGACGGCGCTGCTGCACAATCTCAAGCACAATAAGGTGCTGCACGAGCACAACGTGATCCTGACCATCGAAACCGCCCATACGCCGCGGGTCGACCTGTCCGAGCGATTCCGCATGGAAAAGATCAGCGACAAGTTCTTCAAGGTCCGCCTGCGCTTCGGCTTCATGGAGCAGCCGAACGTGCCGAAGGCGCTCGCGATCGCGCGCAAGCAGGGTTGGCAGTTCGACATCATGTCCACGTCATTCTTCGTGTCGCGGCGATCGCTGAAGGCCTCGGCCCAGTCGGGCATGCCGCTGTGGCAGGACCACCTCTTTATCGCGCTGAGCCGGTCGGCCAACGACGCCACCGACTATTTCCAAATTCCCACGGGGCGCGTGGTTGAAGTGGGGACCCAGGTCACCATCTAAATGCAACTGCCGGAGCCATGCAAATTTGCATGCCTAAGGTCCGGAATCGGGCTATGCTATGCCGGTAGCGCAGGACTATAAGCCGCGCGCCCTTCCGCCATTGTGCAGTGAAGCATTTAGAGGCCACCAGGCTCTCCCATGACAAGCGACGTAGCGATTTCCGCCCCGGAAACGGCGGCGGCCAATGGCGATGCCCATACCACTGCCCGTTTCGGCGCGCTGGCGCTCGGCAGCATCGGCGTCGTCTATGGCGACATCGGCACCAGCCCGCTCTACGCATTCCGCGAGGCCGTGATGGCGGCTTCCGGGGCGGAGGGGCTACCGACACCGGCGGCCGTGCTCGGCGTGCTGTCGCTTATCGTGTGGGCGCTCATCGTCGTGGTGACGCTCAAATACGTCGTGATCCTGCTCCGCGCCGACAATAATGGCGAGGGCGGCACGCTGGCGCTGATGGCGCTGGCCCAGCGCGCCGTCGGAACCGGCGGAGCGACCGTCGTCCTGCTCGGTATCATCTCCGGCGCCCTGTTCTACGGCGATGCCGTGATCACGCCCGCACTTTCGGTGCTGTCAGCGATCGAAGGCATGAAAGACGTGACGCTGCGGTTCGAGCCCTACATCGTGCCGCTGACTGTGGCGATCCTGGTCGGCCTGTTCGCCGTGCAGTCGCGCGGCGCCGCCCGGGTCGCCGCCTTCTTCGGCCCGATCATGTGCGTCTGGTTTGCGGTGATCGCCGCGGCGGCGGTCCATCCGATCATCGCGCAGCCGCAGGTGCTGTACGCGCTGAACCCGCTCTACGCCGTGTCATTCATGCTTCAGCATGGCGTCATCGGCTTCGTGACTTTGGGCGCGGTGTTCCTGGCGGTCACCGGTGCTGAGGCGCTCTATGCCGACCTCGGCCATTTCGGCAAGCGGCCAATCCAAGCGGCCTGGCTGTCTATCGTGCTACCATCGCTGGCGCTGAACTATCTAGGGCAGGGGGCGCTGGTCCTCAGCGATCCCGGGGCGATCGTGAGTCCGTTCTTCCAGCTCTTCCCGCAAGGTTTTGTTCGCGGCAGCATGGTGGTGCTTGCCACCATGGCCACGGTGATCGCGAGCCAAGCCGTCATCACCGGCGCCTATTCGCTGACGCGCCAGGCGATCCAGCTCGGGCTGCTGCCGCGCTTCGAAATTCGCCATACGTCAGAGGCCCATTCCGGCCAGATCTTCATCCCGCGCATCAACCAGCTGCTGCTGGTTGCGGTGGTGCTGCTGGTGCTCCTGTTCCGCTCCTCCAGCGCGCTCGCCTCGGCCTACGGCATCTCCGTCACCGGCACTATGGTGGTCACGGCGATGATGGGCTTCGTCGTGATCTGGAAGGTCTGGCGATGGTCGCCGTTCGCCGCCGCCGCGCTCATTGTGCCGTTTCTGTTCCTCGACCTGACCTTCCTCGCCGCGAACCTGCTGAAGGTGTTCGAGGGCGGTTGGGTGCCGCTGGCGCTCGGCGCGCTCATGATCATCCTGATGTACACGTGGCGGCGGGGCAGCCGGCTGCTGTTCGAGAAGTCGCGCAAGCTCGAATTCCCGCTCGCCGACCTCGTGGCGATGCTGGAGAAAAGGCCGCCGCAGCGGGTGCCCGGCACAGCCGTGTTCCTGACCTCGGACCCACTCAGCGCGCCGACGGCGCTGATGCATAGTCTGAAGCACTACAAGGTGCTGCACGAGAAGAACGTCATTCTCACCATCGACACCGCGCAGACCCCGCGCATCGACCCGGCCGACCGGGTGCGACTGGAGCAGATCTCACCGACCTTCTCAAAGGTGACGCTGAAATTCGGCTTCATGGAATCGCCCAACGTGCCCAAGGCGCTGGCGATCGCGCGCAAGCTCGGCTGGCAGTTCGACATCATGTCGACCTCTTTCTTCCTGTCGCGGAGGGCGCTGAAGCCGGCGGCCCATTCCGGTATGCCGCGCTGGCAGGACCGACTGTTCATCTCGCTGAGCCGCTCGGCGAACGACGCCACCGACTATTTCCAGATCCCCTCCGGCCGCGTGGTCGAGGTTGGAACGCAGGTCACGATCTAGGCAGCCAACCGACGCTGCGCTTCAAGTCGATGCGATTTAGCTTTAACTTGCGCCGCTCAGCTCAAGCCATTGTAGCGCTTGATTTTCGTCGGCCGAGAGGCGAGGTTGCCGCCGGCCGGGTGCCCCGGCCAATAGGCGCGACGTTGGAGGATGATGTGGCAAATCAGGTACAGGATCTGACCCCGGACGAGGTCTCCAAGGGTGTCGCGGAAGGCCGCTATCTGCTGGTCGATGTCCGCGAGCCGAACGAGGTCGAAGCCGAGGCCTATCCTTACGGCCTCGTGGTTCCGCTCTCGACCTTCGATCCCAAGGCGATCCCCGATCCCCAAGGCAAGCAGGTCGTGTTCGCCTGCCGATCGGGCAAGCGCTCGGTGACCGCCTCGCTCGCGGCGCAGGCGGTGGGCCTGCCTTACGACAAGCATCTGGCCGGCGGCATGCTGGGCTGGAAAGCGGCCGGTCTTCCCAGCAAGGTGGGCGGCTGAGCTCGCGATGACGACCAAGAGCTCGTCGCTGAACAAGGTCTTCGCCGACCTTCCCGTCACTATCTTCGAGGCGATGTCGCAGGCCGCGCGCGACAATGCCGCAATCAATCTCGGCCAGGGTTTTCCTGACGATCCCGGCCCCGAGGACATCCGCCGGGCCGCGGCCGATGCCTCTCTGCACGGCTACAACCAGTACCCTTCGATGATGGGCCTGCCGGAGCTGCGTCAGGCGATCGCAACCCATTACGGGCACTGGCACGGGCTCAAGCTCGATCCGATGAGCGAAGTGATGGTGACCTCCGGGGGCACCGAGGCGCTGACCTCGGCAATTCTCGCGGTGGTTCAGCCCGGCGACGAGGTGGTCTGCTTCCAGCCAGTCTATGATTCCTACCTGCCGATCATCCGACAGGCGGGCGGCGTTCCGCGCCTCGTCCGGCTCGAGCCGCCGCACTGGCGGCTGAATGAGGACATGCTGAAAAGCGTCTTCAATTCCAAGACCAAGGCGGTGCTGTTCAACAACCCTTTGAATCCCTCCGCGGTGGTGTATCCGCGCGAGGACCTCGAGCTACTGGCGCGCTACTGCCAAAAATTCGACGTCATCGCGATCTGCGACGAGGTCTGGGAGCACGTCACGTTCGACGAGCACAAGCACATCCCGCTGATCACCATCCCCGGCATGCGCGAGCGCACGATCAAGGTCGGCTCGGCCGGCAAGATCTTCTCCCTGACGGGGTGGAAGATCGGCTTCGTCTGCGCCGCGCCGCCGCTCTTGCGCGTCGCCGCCAAGGTGCACCAGTTCTTGACCTTCACCACCGCGCCGAACCTCCAGGCCGCCGTCGCCTCCGGCCTCGGCAAGCCCGACGACTACTTCCTGTCGATGCGCAAGGACCTGACGCGGAGCCGCGACCGTCTCACCAAAGGGCTGGAGAGCCTCGGTTTTCCCGTGCTGAGGTCGCAAGGCACCTACTTCCTCACGGTCGATCTGTCGCCGCTCGGGCTGAACGAGAGCGATACCGAGTTCTGCTGGCGGATCGTGAAGGACTACAAGGTGGCGGCGATCCCGGTGTCGGCCTTTTACGAGCAGGACCCGGTGACCTCAGTGGTGCGCTTCTGCTTTGCCAAGAAGGATGAGACGCTCGACACAGCACTCGAGCGGCTGTCGGATGCGGTGCGCGGGCGCAAGAGGTAAGGAAGATGACGAATGTCGGCCGCTTCAGGCTTTGCTTCGCTCTCGCAATCGCCGCAGCGCTGACGTTGCTCTCCGCCCCTGCAAGTGCGGAGGAACGGGTCGTCAACTTCTACAACTGGTCCAACTACATGGCGCCGGAGGTCCTTGAGAACTTCACCAAGGAAACCGGCATCAAAGTGGTCTACGACACCTTCGATGCCAACGAGACGCTGGAGACGCGCCTGATGGCCGGCAAGTCGGGCTACGACGTCGTGGTGCCCACCGCCTATTTCCTGCAGCGCCAGATCAAGGCCAATATCTTCCAGAAGCTCGACAAGTCGATGCTGCCTAACTTGGCCAACGCCTGGCCTGTGGTGACCGAACGCCTCGCGATCTATGATCCCGGCAATGTCTACGCCGCCAACTACATGTGGGGTACGACGGGCATCGGCTACAATGTCGCCAAGGTGAAGCAGATCCTGGGGCCGGATGCGAAGATCGACAGCTGGGACATCGTCTTCAAGCCCGAGAATTTGACCAAGTTCAAAGATTGCGGGGTGCACATGCTCGACTCCGCCCACGATATCTTTCCGGCAGCGCTGAACTATCTCGGGCTCGATCCGAACTCGACCAAGCAGGCGGACCTGGAGAAGGCTGCCGACGTCGTGGCAAAAGTCCGCCCGTCCGTGCGCAAGTTTCACTCCTCCGAATACTTAAGCGCGCTCGCCACCGGCGAGATCTGCTTCGTGGTCGGCTGGTCCGGCGACATCATGCAGGCCCGCGCCCGCGCTGCGGAGGCCAAGAGTGGCATCGAGATCGGCTATGCCATTCCGAAAGAGGGTGCACAGATGTTCTTCGACAATCTCGCGATCCCCGCGGACGCCAAGAACGTCAAGGAGGCTTACGAGCTGATCAACTATCTCTACCGCCCCGATGTTGCCGCCAAGAACTCGGACTTCCTGTCCTACGCCAACGGCAACCTCGCCAGCCAGAAACTGGTCAACCCAAAGATTTTGAACGACAAGAACATCTATCCGGACGAGGCGACGCTTTCGAAGCTCTTCGTCATCACCGCGCGCGAGCCGGCGACGCAGCGCATCATCAATAGACTCTGGACCAAGGTGAAGACGGGGCGGTGAGGAGCACGCCCATCATTGCGAGCGAAGCGAAGCAATCAAGAATCTTTCTGCAGAGACAATCTGGATTGCTCACATGGGGGTTTGGTGTGTCAAGATTTATGATCAGCTCTTTGTTCGATT